>JANJWV010000047.1 GCA_024709365.1 Desulfomicrobium sp.
TCGCGCTTGTCAGCCATCATTCATCCTGGTCGTCAGCTTCGAAACTGAAATCCTCGATGTGCTCCACATCGGGCAGGACCTTGCCTTCGGCGATCTCGCGCAGGGCGGTCACGATTTCCTTGTTCTTGGACGAGACGAGGGGATCGTACCCTTCGTGATACTGCTTGACCCGCTTGATGGCCATCTGCACGATCAGAAATCTGTTGTTTACCTTCTCCAGGCAATCTTCAACGGTAATCCTGGCCATTGCACCTCCGCAAATATATATCGAGTTGAGAATACACGGAAAAAATGCCCGGCTCAACGGATCGAGTCGGGAATAACATTTCACGTTACGCATAACGCAAGGGGGCTGTCAACGAGCAACTCGCCTCCGCCCCGGGCAACCCCCTTTACACCGGCCTGAGGCGTCGATAGGGAGGCGGGCATCCAAGGCTCATAATACGCATCGCGAATCTGTCAAACCTTTGCGGGCGCGCCTCCGCGCACCGCTGCAAGCCGATTTCCGGAGACCGCCATGGCCCAGTGGGGCAAACTCAAATACGCCCAGCAATCCTGCCTCGGGCAGGCCGGCAAACTCATGCAGCAGACGGGCATGGCCTGGCCCGGGGCCCGCATCGGCCTGGCCGTGTCGGGCGGCATGGACAGCTGGGTCATGCTCCAGGTCATGACCATGCGCCAGCGCATCGTCCCCTTCCCCTTCGAGCTCTTCGTCATCCATCTGAACCCCGGCTTCGACGAGACCAACCACGCGCCCCTGGCCGACTGGATGCGGGCGCACGGGGTGGCCGGCCATCTCGAAACCACGGATTTCGGCCCCCGGGCCCACTCGCCCGAAAATCGCAAGAAATCGCCGTGCTTCTTCTGCGCCTGGCACCGCCGCAAGCGCCTCTTCGACCTCTGCCGCCAGTACAACCTGACCCACCTGGCCCTGGGGCACAACACCGACGACCTGGTCTCGACCTTCTTCATGAACATGCTGAAGACGGGGAAAATATACGGTCTGGTGCCCAAGGAGACCTATTTCGGCGGCCGGCTGACCCTCATCCGCCCTCTGCTCCTGCTGGACAAGTCCACCATCTCCCAGGCCTGCCGGCAGTGGAAGCTCCCGGTCTGGCAGAACGACTGCCCGTCCAAGGACGCCACGGCCCGCAGCGAGACCCTGGACGCCGCCCTGGCCCTGTGCAAGGGCGACAAGCGCATCCGCACCAACATGTTCAACGCCCTGCGTCGCTGGCAGACCGAATCCTGGCCCGGCATGGTCTAGGACACGTCGCGGGGCCGACCCCGCGCCATGGTCCGCGTTTTGCTTCAGGCGGCGCATGGACCTCTTCTCCTTCGATCCGGGCGTCACCCTGACCTTTCTGTTTGCGCTCATGCGCATCAGCGTGATTCTTTTCCTCATGCCCTTCTTCGGCGGCCAGACCCTGCCCACGCCCGCCAAGGCGGCCCTCTGCCTGACCCTGACCCTGGCCCTCTGGCCGCGGCTACCGCTGGTCGGGGACCAACTCCCCGCGCACCCGTTCTCCCTGGCGGTCATGCTCGGCGCGGAACTGCTGATCGGCCTGATCCTGGGCCTGGTCATCCGCTTCGTCTTCGCCGCCATCCAGACCGGCGGCCAACTCATAGGCTTCCAGATGGGCTTCGCCATGGTCAACGTCGTGGACCCGGATTCCGGCGCGTCCGAGGCGGTCACGGCGCACTTCCTCTACATGGTCAGTTTGCTGACGTTCCTGAGCTTCAACGGGCACCTCTATCTCCTGAACGGCCTGATGAAGAGCTTCGACGTGCTGCCGCCGGGGTCCATCCTCATCACCGAGCGGCTGGTCTCCCAGGTCTTCGCCCTCTCGGGTCAGATTTTTGTCCTGGCCATCCAGATCGGCGCCCCGGTCATCGCCGCCATCCTCCTGGTGGACCTGGCCCTGGCCCTCGTCTCGCGCGCTTCCCCGCAGATGAACGTGCTGATCATCGGCTTCCCCATCAAGATCAGCATCGGCT
The DNA here is from genome assembly GCA_024709365.1 of Desulfomicrobium sp. Taxonomy (GTDB): domain Bacteria; phylum Desulfobacterota; class Desulfovibrionia; order Desulfovibrionales; family Desulfomicrobiaceae; genus Desulfomicrobium. The sequence continues at coordinate 1,999 of JANJWV010000047.1, forward strand.
TTCTGTTTCTGGGCATCATTTTCGAGATTCTCACCCTGCACATGGAGGGCTTCGTGTCGCGCATGCCGCTCCTCTTCTCCCAACTCATCGGCGCCATGCGCTAGGACCCCATGTCCCAGAACGATCCGAGCCGCACAGAACAAGCCACCCCCAAACGCCGCAACAAGGCCCGCGGCGAGGGGAGCGTGCCCAAGAGCCAGGAGCTGCCCAAGCCCTTGACCCTGCTCTTCGGCATCATCATGCTGCGCCTGTATCTGGACACCATCCACGCCGAGATGGACAAGCTCATGCGCTGGTTCTTCCACGAGGGGTTCGTCTTCGAACTGACCCGGACCTCGGTCTACGCGCTCTTCAAGGACTGCCTCGTCAGCATCGCCATCATGGTGCTGCCCATCATGCTGGTCATCGCCGTGGCGGCCTATATCGCGATCCGCCTGCAGGTCGGCAAACTCTGGGCGCCCAAGGTCCTCAAGCCCAAGTTCAAATTCCTCAACGTCATGTCCGGGCTCAAGAAACTCATCATCAGCAAGCAGGCCGTCGTCCGCCTGCTCAAGAGCATCCTCATGGCCGTGGCCGTGGCCATCGGGCCCTACGTGGTCCTCAAGCAGGCCTTCGGCGAGGTCATCCCCCTCTTCTACCAGACTCCCGAAGCCATCGCCGCCTACGTCCTCTCGGCCGGACAGACCATGTTCCAGTACGCCCTGGCGCCCATGCTCATCATCGGCATCGCCGACCTCCTCTATTCCCGCTGGGACTACGAGGAGAACATCAAGATGACCAAGAGCGAGGTCAAGGACGAACGCAAGCAGGCCGAGGGCGACCCGGTCGTCAAGAGCAAGCAGAGGCAGAAGATGATGGCCGTGATGATGCGGCGCATGATGCAGGACGTGCCCAAGGCCGACGTCATCATCACCAACCCGACCCACCTGGCCATCGCCGTCCGCTACAACGCCCAGGAAGCCCCGGCCCCGATCGTGCTGGCCAAGGGCGCCGGCAAGGTGGCCGAGCGCATCAGGGAGATCGCCCGCGAACACGGCATCCCCATCCGGGAAAACAAACCCCTGGCACGGGCCTTGTATAAGGTGGTCGAGGTCGGGGACACCATCCCCGAGGAATTCTACCAGGCCGTAGCCGCCATCCTGGCCCAGATCTACCGGGCCAGGCAGCGCCGCCCCTAGAACCGCAACCGCATCAGGACGTCAAAATAATGTCTTCACGCGCCCAGGCCATGACCATCAACTACAAGCGCTTCACCAAGCAGGGAGACTTCCTCCTGGCCGGCGGCGTGGTCCTGACGCTTTTCGTCATGCTGGTGCCGTTGCCGACCATCATCCTGGACGTGCTGCTGGCCTTCTCCATCTCCTTCTCCCTGGTCATCCTCATCACTTCCATGTTCATGACCTCGCCGCTTGAGTTCTCCATCTTCCCGTCGGTCCTGCTCGTGACCACGCTCCTGCGCCTGGCCCTGAACGTGGCGTCCACCAGGCTCATCCTGCTGCACGGGGACCAGGGCACAGGGGCCGCGGGCAAGGTCATCCAGGCCTTCGGCGAATTCGTGGTCGGCGGCAATTTCGCCATCGGCGCGGTCATCTTCCTCATCCTCTTCATCCTGAACAAGACCGTCATCGTGGCCGGCACGACGCGCATCGCGGAAGTCGCCGCGCGCTTCACCCTGGACGCCATGCCCGGCAAGCAGATGGCCATCGAGGCCGACTTGAACGCCGGCCTCATCGACGAGGAACAGGCCGTCAGACAGCGCGAGAACCTGCGCCGCGAGGCCGACTTCTACGGCGCCATGGACGGCGCGGGCAAGTTCGTGTCCGGTGACGTCAACGCCGGCATGTTCATCACCTTCATCAACATCGTCGGCGGCATCTTCGTCGGCGTGCTGATGAAGGACATGAGCTGGATGGAGGCGGCCAAGACCTTTTCGCTCCTGACCATCGGCGACGGCCTGGTCTCGACCATCCCCTCGCTGATCACCTCGACTTCGGCCGGCATCATCGTCAGCCGCGCGGCGGCCGAGGCGCGCATGGGCGAGGAGTTCATCGGCCAGCTGACCAACCACCCCAAGGCCCTGAAGCTCGTCTCGGGCGTGCTGCTGCTCTTCGCCATGGTCCCGGGCATGCCGACCCTGGCCTTCTTGACCATTTCCGGCGCCCTCTACGGCGTGTCCGTCATCGCCGAACGCATCAAGGCCGAAACCAAGGAGCCCGAGCCCAAGAAAAAGAAGGGCGCGGCGCCCGACAGCCCCGAAGAAGTGCAGGCCCTGCTGCCCCTGGATGTCATGGAGCTGGAGGTCGGCTACGGACTCATCCCGCTGGTGGACGAGGAGCAGAACGGCAACCTGCTGGCCCGCATCCGCTCCATCCGCCGCCAGTTCGCCCTGGACATGGGCGTCATCGTGCCGTCCCTGCATCTGCGCGACAACCTGCAGCTCAAGCCCGGAGAGTACGTGGTGCAGATCAAGGGCAACCGCGTGGCCTCGGCCGAGATCATGATCGACCATTTCCTGGCCATGGACCCGGGCGACGCGCGCCACCGCATCAAGGGCATCGAGACCCTGGAGCCGGCCTTCAACCTGCCGGCCCTGTGGATCCCGGACGCCAAGAAGGACGAAGCCGTCATGGCCGGATACACCGTGGTGGACCCCTCGACTGTCATCGCCACGCACCTGACCGAGGTCTTCAAGCAGAACCTGCACGAGTTCCTGGGCCGCCAGGAGGTCCAGGCGCTGCTCGACAACCTGTCCCAGCGCGCCCCCAAGGTCGTGGAGGAGCTGGTGCCCGGCACCCTGTCCCTGGGCTCGGTGCAGAAGGTCCTGCAGAACCTGGTGAAGGAGAACGTGTCCATCCGCGACCTGCTGAGCATCGTGGAATGCCTGGCCGACTACGGCCACTCCATCAAGGACCCGGACCAGCTCACGGAGTTCGTGCGGCAGCGCCTGGCCAGGACCATCATCAAGTCCTACCTGGGCTCCGGCAACCTGCTGCCCATCATCTCCCTGGCGCCGGCCATCGAGAACGCCTTCCAGGAGAGCATCAAGAGGACCGACAACGGCACCTATCTGGCCATGGAGCCGGGGCTGGCGCACAAGATCATCCAGGCCATCAACAAGGCCTCCGAAAAGGGCATCGTGGCCGAGGGCCAGCCCGTGCTGCTGACCTCCCCGGTCATCCGCCAGCACCTCGCCCAGCTGCTGGCCCGCTTCCTGCCGACCATGCCGGTCATCTCCCAGGCGGAGATCCCGGCCGACATCAGACTCGAATCCGTAGCCATGGTGGAAATCTAGCATGCAGGTCAGGACATTCACCGGAACGAGCACCAAGGACATCATGGCCCGGATCAAGACCGAGCTGGGCCCTGACGCCATCATCCTCAGCAACCAGAAGCGATCCGTCAAAGGGATGACCACCTACGAGATCATGGCCGCCCTGGATATGCCGCCCGCCGCCACGGCCTCGGCCGAGGTTGCCGCCCCCCTGGGGCAGGACGACGCGTCCTGCCTGCGCGAGGAGTGGACGAGGCTGCGCAAGCAGCTCATGGCCGTGCTCAAGCCCCAGATGGATGTGGGCCTGCTCACGCCCCGCCAACAGCTGGTCTTCGAATACCTGGAGCGCGAAGGCGTGAAGGAGGACGTGCTCATGGACCTTTGGGAGAAATTCCGCCGTTCGCCCGACACGCCCACCCTCTCGGTCATGAACGGCATGGTCGGCGTCGCCCCCTGGATGGAGACGCCGTGGGAGCACAAGGTCCATCTCCTGGCCGGGCCCTTCGGCAGCGGCAAGACCAGCACGGCCCTGCGCCTGGCCCTGGCCGCGAAGAAAAACCGAAAGGGCGCGCGCATCCTGGTGGTCAACGCCGACCGCTCCCAGGGCAAGGGGCGCCTCTACCTGCGCCATTACACCGAGCTCTCGGGGCTTTCGTACCGGGAACTGGACACGCGGGAGCATTGGGAGGCCCTGCGCGGCGACGCGCAAAGCCACGACCTCGTCCTGGTGGACCTGCCCGGTCTGCCCGGCCGCCAGAGCCTGGCGTCCTGGCTTGACGACGCCGCCGGCGGCGCCCTGCCCGCCTGCCACGTGCACCTGGTCCTCAGCCCGCTGTTCGGCTCGGCCCAGATGGAGAGCTTCATGAGCCGGTTGCGCTGCCCGTCGGCGTCCAGCATTATCTGGACGAAGCTGGACGAAGCCTGTAATTACGGGGAAATAATCAATCTGGCCAGCAGCACCGGGTTGCCCGTCTCCCTTTTTTCCGTCGGGCCGGACCTGAAGAACACCCTGGTCCAGCCCTGCGGGCACGATGTCTGGAAACTCCTGCTGCGGCACGAGCTGCCCCTCGCAACCAACTGAAAACACGTCCCGGACAGAGCATGAGCGCCAACCTCCCCATCGTTCTCTCGGTCACCTCCGGCAAGGGGGGCGTCGGGAAAACCAACGTCTCCGTCAATCTCGCCCTGTGTCTCGCACGGCTGGGCAAGCGCTGCGTCATCCTCGACGCGGACCTGGGCCTGGCCAACGTCGACGTGGTGCTGGGCATGACGCCGGAAAAGAACCTGTTCCACGTCTTCCACGAAGGCGTGTCCATCGGCGACATCCTCCACCCCACGGAATACGGGTTCTCCATCCTGCCGGCGGCCAGCGGCGTCAGCGGCATGCTGTCCCTGTCCACGGGGCAGAAGCTCGAACTCCTGGAGGCCATGGACGTTCTGGAGGACAGCATCGACTTCCTGATCGTCGACACGGGTGCGGGCATCAACGACAATGTCCTCTACTTCAATCTGGCGGTCCAGAACCGGCTGCTGGTCATCACGCCCGAGCCGACGTCCCTGACCGACGCCTACGCCCTCATCAAGGTCCTGAAGCTCCGGCACGGTGTCGATTCGTTCCACGTGCTGGTCAACATGGCCGGCAGCGATAAATCGGCCCGTGAAATCTTCGCCAAGCTCTACAACGCCTGCGACCATTTTCTGGGGGGCATCTCCCTGGATTTCGTCGGCGCCATTCCCCAGGACCCGACGGTGCGCCAGGCCGTCATCCGGCAGCAGCCCTTCTGCAGCCTGAACCCGGAGGCCGAGGCGTCCAGGGCCATGCTCGCCGTGGCCCGCAAGCTGGCGCAATGGAAACCGCAGGACCATCTCGATGGGAACATCAAGTTCTTCTGGAAGAAGCTCCTCTTTGCGGAATAACGCCGCCGAACCGGTCTGGTCCGTGCTGGAGCAGACCGGAACCTCCTTCTCGTCCCTGCCGGCCGCCGACAAGGACCGCATCGCCCGCGCCTTCGCCCCCCGCATCAAAGCCAGCGCCCTGCATCTCAAGGCCAAGCTCCCGGCCCACATCGAACTGTCGGACCTGATCAGCGCGGGGACCCTGGGCCTCATGGAAGCCTTCGGCAAGTTCCGCCCCGATCTGGGCATCCGCTTCGACACCTTCGCCGACAACAGAATCCGCGGCGCCATGCTCGACGAACTGCGGCGCATGGACTGGCTCTCGCGGGGGCTCAGACAGAAGATCAAGAAGCTGGAACAGGTCATACGCGAGTTCGAACAGGAGAACGGGCACGCCCCGTCCCGCAATGAACTGCTGGAGGTCACGGGCCAGGACCGCCTGGAACTGGAGACGACCCTGGAAGCCCTGAACTCCCAGATCATCCTGAGCCTCGAAGCGATCCAGGACCACGGGGAACAGGCCGGCGAAGGGCGCAATCACCAGGAACCCTTTGCCTCCGCGGCATTCCAGGATATCATTGACAAGCTGGGACATCTCATCGATAGACTGGGCGAACGGGAAAAGCTGGTACTCAGTTTGTACTACACCGAAGAGCTCAACATGAAGGAAGTGGCTTCCGCCCTGGACATCACCGAGGGGAGGGTCTCGCAGCTGCACTCGCAGGCCCTGGGGAAGCTCAAGCACATGTTCATGCGCGAGTACGGGGACATCAACTGACTTCCCCTTCGATTTCATGAATTTCCAATGCGGAGGAATACATGGCCGTCAACACGAACATGCGGGTGCTTATCGTCGATGACTTTTCGACCATGCGCCGGATCATTAAAAATATTCTCAGACAACTCGGCTTCTCCAACATCATCGAGGCCGACGACGGCGCCGCGGCCTGGGAGATCCTGAACAAGGACCAGGTGGACTTCATCATCTCCGACTGGAACATGCCGCAGATGACCGGCATCGAACTGCTGCGCAAGGTGCGCGCCAGCGAGGAGTTCGCGGATCTGCCCTTCCTCATGGTCACGGCCGAGGCCCAGCAGGAGAACATCATCGAGGCCGTGCAGGCCAAGGTGTCCAACTACATCGTCAAGCCCTTCACTGCGGAAACCCTGGGCCAGAAAATCAACAAAATCTTTGAATAACCCTCCTGACCGGCAGCGTCCCCCGTTGCCGGTCGGGGCTGCCCCATGATTCTTCTCGTCCTTCTCGCCCAGCCGCTCCAGAACGGGGACACGAATGTCGCCCTGGATGATGAACGCCTGCGGGACGAGGTCCCCAAGGGCCTGCAGAAGGTCGAACTCGACCTTGACGACGCCCTGTTCCTCGAATTCGAGGAGAAAGAGGAAGACCCCCCTCCTCCCCCTGCCGAACAGGAGCCCGAACCGGAAGCCCAGGGTCTGGTCCCGCAGGAACAGGCCGCTCCCAAACGTTCACGGAAAAAAATCTGGATACTCGGTCTCGCCGCGGCACTTTGTCTGCTGGTTGGCGCTGGCGGCGCGTATTTCTTCATGAAATCCCCGACTGGCGAACTTGCAAAGCAGCAGACGGAAGCCGAGGAGCCACCGCAGCAGGCCGAAGCCACTCCCCAGGCGCAGCCCGAAACCGCGGCCCCCGAGGCCGAAAATGCCACGAAGCAGCTGCCTCAGCTCGTGACCCACAGTCTGGAGCGGTTTCAGGTCGAATTCGCGCTCGCGGACCAGATCCGCATCCTGACCTTCACCCTGTCCATTCCCAACGTGACCGAGATCATGCGCCTGGAAATGCAGGTCAAATCGATTTTCATCCGGGACGGCATCTACGGCTACCTGAAAAACGCCCCCCTGTCCTTTCTGGACAACCCGGCCAATTCCGATAAGCTCAAAAGCGAACTGGCGGCCGTCATCAATCGGCACATGAAAAGCGGGACCGTGTCGGAAATCCTTATCGAGGAATATGTGGTGCGGTAATGGTCGACAATCTCAATCTGACGACGCTCATCAGCCAGATTCCCGAGGCCCAGAAAATCCACCATGTCCAGGTCGCGCACCCCGAAGCGCAGCAGGCGCTGGCCCAGGAGGCGGTGCTGCGCCGCCAGCGTCAAGAGCAGAAACAGGTCATCAAAAGTGAAGGGACCGATGCCGGCAACCTCGTGGACCCCGAAGGCCACAACGCGTCGAGCGGACAATATTTTGCCAGGCACGGGGAGCCCCAGGACACCCAACCGGAACCGGAATCGGATCAGGGCCGCCTGATCGACACGCAGGTCTAGATGAACCCGGATCTTTCCTACTGGATTCTCGCGGCGTCCACGGCAGTGGAGCTCCTGCTCATGGTGCTGGCGTGCATCTTCTATGTGAAGCTCAAGAAGTCGGAGCTCCTTGTTCGAGCCCTGCAGGACAAGCAGCAGGAATTTCTGCAGAAACTCGACTTCAACGCCCGCCTGGAAAAGGAAATCGTCGAAACCTTTTCCAAACGGCAGGAAGAGCTGGCCCTGCTCGAGGACAAGCTGCACCAGCGCTCCACGGAAATGCGCCGCCTCCTCGAACAGGCCGAAAACTTCACCAAATCGCCCCAGTTCCTGCGGCAGACCATCCTGAGCGGCTTCCGACGCGGCCAGTCGGCTCAGGCTCTGGCCCAGGCAACGGGACTCAGCGTCGACGAGGTGGAG
>JANJWV010000087.1 GCA_024709365.1 Desulfomicrobium sp.
ACCTTGGCGTTGATGTAGCCCTCGAAGCCCACGAAGTTCGGATCCTCTCCGGGGTAGTGCTCGTCCAGCAGCCGCACGAACTCTCCGGCGCTCTCGGCCACGGTGCCGTCGCGGCGGATGGGCGGCGGCACGACCTGCGACATGACCACGTTGACGCCGTCCGTCTCGGTCTGCAGCAGGTTCCTGGACAGCTCCTTTGCGCCGACGAAGGACACCATGTAGAAGATGGGCGAAAACCCGGTCTCCAGGGACCTGCGGATGAAATTCGCGCACGGGTCCGACGTGCCGATCATGACCACGGCCTCGGCACCGGATTCGCGGATGCGCTCCAGGCCTTCGCGGATGTCGTGGGTTCCGCGCACGTAGCTGCCCCTGGCCACGGGTTCGAGACCGAAGCGCTTCAGGGCCAGTTCCGTGCCGGTCAGGCCGTCGAAGCCGTAGGCGTCATACTGGTAGAAGACGGCGATGCGCGTGAGCTTGAGGTCCTGCACCATGTGCTCCACCGCCGCGCTGGTTTCCTGGTAGTAGGATGCCCGCACGTTGATGAGGTAGGGCATGAAGGGTTCGCGCAGGGCGTTGGCGCCGGTGAACATGCCCAGAAGCGGCACCTTGGCCTCCTCCACCAGGGGCAGGGTTTTGACCGTGGTCGGCGTGCCGACGTAGCAGAACAGGCCGAAGACCTTGTCCTCGATGAGAAAGCGCTGGGTGTTGTCCAGGCATTTGGGGGGGTCGTAGGAATCGTCGCGGGTGATGACGCGGATGTTCCGTCCGTGGACGCCGCCCTGCTCGTTGACGTGCTTGATGTAGCTCATGGCGCCGCGCAACGTCTCCTGGCCGAGGTAGGCCGCATGGCCCTGCAGGGGCAGGGAGGAGCCGAAGGTCACCTCCGTGTCGGTCACACCCGACGCCACCGGCGCCAGCGGGATCTGCACCTCGGCCTCCTGGCATGACGCGAGGACGAGGGCACACAGGACGAGCAATACGATGTGAAGCCGATGACGCACGAGAGCCTCCTGGTGAAAAACGATTCGTGCCTGAAGCCGACTACCCGAAAAGTATGACATGCGCCACTGCGTGAAGGACGGTTGCACTGGGGGTCCAAAAGCACTACTCTGTGCCAAAGTATGAATTCATGCCCGACGGAAGGTTCGAATTATGCCTTTTTGGACATAATGAAATCCAGTCACACCAAGACTAAACGAGATCCGGGCGGAAGAGCAGAAACACCATATTGCCCAAACTTTTGCACAGGATTTTTTCAAAATGGATTTTCAAACATTTGAAAACTTGATAAAAAATGAAAATTCAGCAAAAAAATACCTGTTGCAATTTTGCTGGAAAAACCATCAGCGCGCCTGCCCCAAATGCCGCAGCCGGAAACTGTACGTCCTGCAGGGCGGCAGGCGTCGCTGCGCGCGCTGCGCCTACACCTTCCACGACTTCAGCCAGCGATTCCTGAACAACGGAAATCTTTCCCCCAGGCAGTGGCTCAGGCTGATCAAGCTCTTCGAACTGGAGGTGCCCACGGGGCGCATGGCCGAACAGCTCGGCATCACCTACAACACCGCCTACAAGGCCGTGACAACCCTGCGCATGGCCATCCTGGCCCACTCCCTGGACGCGCGCCTCATCATCCGCTCCATTGAGGGGCTGGGCTTCTCCAGGTCGGGCAAGTTCCACCTGGACATGAGCACCCGGGGCGGCCGGATGCCCGTGTTCGGCATCGTCGAACGCGGCCCCCACGTCTTCGCCGACCTCATCCCGGAACTCGACGGCGACAGCATCGTCCACTTCAAGATGAACTTCCACCTCAAGACCGCGAGCCTGGGCAAGATCATCTACACCGACCGCTTCAAGCAATACGCGGCCCTGCTCACGGGCGGCAGCCAGCTGTCCTCCATCTACAACATCCGCCATGCCGACAAGGGCCTCTACATCGACTCGTCCAAGGGCTTCTGGTCCTTTTCCAAGGAGTGGTTCCGCCGCCTCAAGGGCATCTCGCCCAGAAACTTCCCTCTCTACATCAAGGAGCTGGAATTTCGATACAATCACAGGAACGAGGACATCTTCCCCCTCCTGGCCGAATACCTCTGCGCCATGGTGCCGGACTTTGAGGAATAAGCATCTTCTTGCAACTTCTTCGATTTTTCCTTCTTAGCTCAAATCATGGAAAAATCGGAAACCGTATCGAAAGTTTGCCCATCCGGAGCGAGAAATTACGGGCAGTCCCCCAGCTGGGACATGCTGCCCTTCTCGGGCCTGGGCTTCGACCTCCAGGCGGTCCTGACCGCTGGGACGGTGGTCAGACCTCTGGGCCACATGAAGAAGCCCGTCGTCGCACCCCGCCTCGATACGCCGTTCCCGTCTGGCCGCCGGCTTTTGATAAGCCTTGGCCGTGAAATTCGTGGCAGGTAAAACCAGAAACATTGTCAGGAGGAACTGCATGAAACTGGGAAGAAGAGAATTCGTCAAACTCACTGCCGCGGCCACCGCGGTCACGGCCTTCGGAGGCCTGGGGTTTGATCTGGCGCCGACCAAGGCCCACGCTCAGCTCATGAGTCTGCGCAAAGGCAAGGAAACCACCTCGGTCTGCTGCTACTGCTCGGTAGGCTGCGGGCTCATCGTCACCACCGACGAAAAGACGGGTCGCGCCATCAACATCGAAGGCGATCCCGATCATCCCATCAGTGAAGGCGCCCTGTGCGCCAAAGGCGCGGCGACCTTCCAGTTGGCCGAAAACCCCCAGCGCATCACCAAGCCCCGCTACCGCGCCGCCGGAAGCGACAAATGGGAAGAGAAAAGCTGGGACTGGATGCTCAACGAAATCGCCAAGCGCGTGAAGAAAGTCCGTGACGCGTCCTTCACCGAGAAGAACGCCAAGGGCGAAATCGTCAACCGCACCGAAGGTCTGGCCTCCGTCGGCTCGGCCGCCATGGACAACGAGGAGTGCTGGATCTACCAGGCCTTCCTCCGCAGCCTGGGGCTAACATACATAGAGCACCAAGCACGTATTTGACACAGCGCAACTGTTGCGGCTCTGGCAGAGTCGTTCGGACGCGGCGCGATGACCAACCACTGGATCGATTTCAAGAACAGTGATTGCATTCTTATAATGGGCAGCAACGCTGCCGAAAACCATCCCATCTGCTGGAAGTGGGTGACCAGGGCGCAGGAGGCGGGCGGAACCGTCATCCATGTCGACCCGCGCTACACACGCACCTCCTCCAAGTCGGACCTGTACGTTCCCCTGCGCTCCGGCTCCGACATCGGTGTCCTGGGCGGCATGATCAAGTACATTGTGGACAACGACCTGATCCAGAAGGAGTACGTTCTCCACTACACCAACGCCTCCTTCATCGTTTCCAAGGACTTCAGCTTCTCCGACGGCCTGTTCTCAGGCTTCGACGAGGCCGGACGCAAGTACGACAAGAAGTCCTGGGATTTCGAGATGGACGAGAACGGCGTGCCCAAGCGGGACATGACGCTGCAGGATCCCCGCTGCGTCTACCAGATCCTGAAGAAGCACTACGACCGTTACGACATCAAGAAAGTCAGCGCCATCTCCGGCTCGCCCGAGGACAAGCTGCTGGCCTTCTACAAAGCCTACACGGCCACGGGCAAACCGGACAAGTCCGGCACGATCCTGTACGCCATGGGCTGGACCCAGCACACCGTCGGCGTGCAGAACATCCGCGCCATGAGCATCATCCAGCTGCTGCTGGGCAACATGGGCGTGGCCGGCGGTGGCGTCAACGCCCTGCGCGGCGAATCCAACGTCCAGGGCTCCACGGACCAGGCCCTGCTGTTCCACATCATCCCGGGCTACCTGGCCACGCCGCGCGCCAACTGGCCGACCCTGGAGGAGTACCTCAAGGCCAACACCCCGGTCAGCAAGGACCCCAAGAGCGTCAACTGGTGGCAGAACCGTCCCAAGTACGTGGCCAGCCTCCTGAAGTCCTTCTACAAGGAAGCCGACCTGCCCACGGCCTACAACTGGATGCCCAAGCTCGACGCGGGCCAGAACGCTTCCTGGCTGGTGCTCTTCGACAAGATGCTCAAGGGCCAGTTCAAGGGCTTCTTCGCCTGGGGCATGAACCCTGCCGCCAGCGGCGCGGACTCCAACAAGACCCGCGAAGCCCTGTCCAAGCTGGACTGGATGGTCAACGTCAACATCTTCGACAACGAGACCGGCTCCTTCTGGAAGGGCCCGGGCATGGACCCCAAGAAGATCAAGACCGAAGTCTTCTTCCTGCCCTGCTGCGTGTCGGTGGAAAAGGAAGGCTCCATCTCCAACTCCGGCCGCTGGATGCAGTGGCGCTACGCCGGCCCGAAGCCCATGGGTGACACCAAGCCGGACGGCGACATCATCTATGAACTGGCGCTGAAGATCCGCGAGCTCTACAAGAAGGACAAGGGCGCCTTCCCCGACCCGATCCTCGGCCTCAACGTCGACGACTGGGGCGACGGGCACGTCTTCGACCCGCACAAGGTGGCCAAGCTCATCAACGGCTACTTCCTGAAGGACACGACCATCAAGGGCGCCGACGGCAAGGAGACCGTCTACAAGGCCGGCAGCCAGCTGCCGAGCTTCGTCATGCTCCAGGCCGACGGTTCGACCTGCTCCGGCAACTGGATCTACGCCGGCTCCTACACGGACAAGGGCAACATGGCCGCCCGCCGCGACAAGACCCAGACGCCCGAACAGGAAAAGGTCGGCCTCTTCCCGAACTGGACCTGGTCCTGGCCGGTCAACCGCCGCGTCATCTACAACCGCGCCGGCGTTGACCTCCAGGGCAAGCCCTGGGCGCCGAACAAGCCGGTCCTGGCCTGGGACGCCGCCAACAAGAAGTGGCTCATCGACGTGGTTGACGGCGGCGGCGACGCCGGCGCCAAGCACCCCTTCATCATGCAGAAGCACGGCATGGGCGCCATCTACGGCCCCGGCCTGAACGACGGCCCCTTGCCCGAATACTACGAGCCTCTGGAGTGCCCGGTCACCGAGCACCCCTTCTCCAAGACGCTCAACAACCCGACGGCCCTGATCTTCGCCGACGAGGCCCACAAGCGCACGACCTGCGACCCGCGCTTCCCGTTCGTCTGCACGACCTACCGCGTCACCGAGCACTGGCAGACGGGTGTCCTGACCCGCTGGCTGCCCTGGCTGACGGAGGCCCAGCCGCAGATGTTCTGCGAGATGAGCGAGGAACTGGCCGAACTCAAAGGCATCAAGAACGGCGAAAAGGTCATCCTGGAGAACCCGCGCGGCCAGCTCTGGGCCATCGCCATCGTGACCAAGCGCTTCAAGCCCTTCGAGGTCATGGGCAACCCGGTGCATGTGGTGGGCATCCCCTGGCATTACGGCTGGGTCTGGCCCAAGGACGGCGGCGATGCGGCGAACCTGCTCACTCCTGCTGTCGGTGACCCGAACACCGGCATCCCGGAAACCAAGGCCTTCATGGTCAACGTGAAGAAAGCGTAAGGAGTCGATATGTCAGGAAAATCATTCTTCGTCGATCTGACCAAATGTACGGCCTGCCGCGGCTGCCAGATAGCCTGCAAGCAGTGGAACAAGCTCCCGGCCGAGGAGACCAGAAACCACGGGTCCCATCAGAACCCCATGGACGTCTCGGCCATCACCTATAAGACCGTGCACATGAAGGAAGTGGCCGACGACAAGGGCTTCATGGCCGCCTGGCTGTTCTTCCCGGAACAGTGCCGGCACTGCACCGAACCCCCCTGCAAGATGACCGCCGACGCCTATGACGACAAGGCCATCTACCAGGACGAGGCCACGGGCGCCATCATCTTCACGGAAAAGACCAAGGATCTCCCGGATTTCGACGAAATCCGCGAGGCCTGCCCCTACAACATCCCGCGGCAAAACGCGGAAACCAAGGTCATGACCAAGTGCACCATGTGCCTTGACCGCGTGCAGAACGGCCTGAAGCCCGCCTGCGTGCAGTCATGCCCCACCGGAACCATGAACTTCGGAGATCGGGACGAAATGCTGGCGCTGGCCGAAAAGCGTCTGGCCGAGGTGCAGAAGAAATACCCGGATGCGGTGTTGGGCGACGCCGAGTCCACCAGGGTCATCTACCTGTACCAGGCTGATCCCAAGTCGTACCACCCGTACTCGGTGGCCGACGCAACGATGCCCGGCCTCATGAACCGCAAGGCCATGTTCGCCAAGCTGTTCGGCTCGAAATCCAGAAGCAAGGCCTAAAGGCCCTCCTCCATCGGCAGGCCGGGAAGCCGTCTTCCCGGCCACTTCTTCCAACAAGGGCCCGCTCCCGTATCCCGGGGGCGGGCCTTAATGCGTCACCCGCCCCCGCTCACCGTAGCGACGAATGACGATCTGATGACGGCCGGACCGGAAAGACGCCGTCCCGTAGCAAAAAGCGAAGCCCGCTCCCTGAATGCCGGGGGCGGGCTTTTCGATGTATGCAGCCAAGACTGCCGTGAGGTCGCGAAGATGACTCGGGAGAATTGCGCCGGCCTGACTGCCTGTCCCGCGAAGCGCGCACTATCCCAGTAGCCGGAACGGTTACTCCGTAGCCGCCTCCTCCAGGGAGTACGGCGTCAGACTGCGCACGCCCTTCTCGGTGACCAGCACCGTCTGCTCGAACTGCGCCGACAGGCTGCCGTCGGCCGTGACCACGGTCCAGTCGTCGTCCAGGCGCTTGATCCCGAGTCCGCCCTGGTTGATCATGGGCTCGATGGTGAAGACCATGCCCGGCACCAGGACGATGCCCAGGCCCGGCCGGCCCGTGTGGTTGACCTGGGGCGGCTCGTGGAAGGCGTGCCCGACCCCGTGGCCGACCAGTTCCCGGACCACGGAGTAGCCGGCGGCCTCGGCGTGGGTCTGGATGGCGTGCCCCACGTCCCCCAGGGTCGCGCCGGGCCTGACGGCGTCCATGCCGCGGGCCAGACACTCGGCCGTGACCTGCACCAGGCGCCTGGCCGCGGGCGAGACTTCGCCCACGAGAAAGGTGCGGTTGGCGTCGGCATACCAGCCATCCAGGATGCTCGTCACGTCGACGTTGACGATGTCGCCTTCGGCGATGACCCGCGAACCGGGGATGCCGTGGCAGATCTCGTCGTTGACGGACACGCACACGCTTTTGGGGAAGCCCCGGTACCCCAGGGGCGCCGGTGTCGCGCCGTGCTCCAGGGTGAACTCGTGCACGAGGGTGTTCAGGATGTCGGTGGTGACGCCGGGACGGATGCTGGACCGGATCATGTCCAGGGTGCGGACCACGAGGGCCCCGGCACGGGCGATGCCGTCGACGGCGGCCTGGTCCTTGAGGCGGATGCGGTAGCGCTTCCAGTACTCGGACTCCAGGTCGGGACTGAGCTTGCGGCGGTTGAGGCGGGCTTTGGTATTGCGAAAAAGCATGGCGGTCCTGCGTTGGTTGTTCGCCCGACCTTGGCGCAGAATTCCCCGGCTGTCCAGTGCCCCCGGCCGTTGCCTTCCACGGTGCTTTGGGCCATGGTGTCCGAAACACAGGAGGAAACCATGCCGACCATCGCCATCAAAGGAATGTCCTGCGCCCACTGCACCGGCTCCGTCACCAAGCTGCTCTCGTCCATGCCCGGCATCACCAACGTCTCCGTGACCCTGACGCCCGGCCAGGCAACGTTCGACGCCACCCCGGACGTGGACCTCGCGGCCGTGAAGAACGCCATCCGCAAGATCGGCTTCGAGCCCCAGGACTAGCCGGATGTTCTCGACGCTGCGCAAGCTGATCCTGCTGCTCCTGGGCATCCCCTTCGTCATCCTGGGCACCCGCTTTCTCCTCGACGCCGGCCAGAGCTACCTGACCTACCGCGCGGCCGAAACCTGGACGCCCCAGTCCGCGCGGATCATCGCCGTGGAGCACCTCTCGGGCCCCGACCAGGCTCTGGGCAACCAGACCGTGGCGCGCTACGCCTACGACTTCGGGGAGCGGAGCCACGAAGGGCAGTTCTCGTGCATCGGGGACGAGTGCCCCCAGCCCGACCTGCACGAAACCCTGCGCGCGGCCCAGGCCGAAAACCGCACCGTGGCCGTGCTGGTGGACCCGGACGAACCGGAGCGTTCCGTCCTGTACCGGCACCTGCACCTGCCCCTTTTCCTGCTGAAGGCCGGGGCGGGCCTCTTCTGCTTCGCCACGGGCTGCGTGGCCGTGATCTTCGGCGTCTATCTGCTGAGCGGCCAGGGCGGCCGCAAGGAGGGAGCATGATCCACGTCACGGCGCGCGTCGCCCTGAAGCCCGGACAATCTCCGCTTTTCCTGCGCGAATTCCGCGAACTGGCGACGCTGGTGCGCCAGGAGGCCGGCTGCCTGGACTACTTCCCCACCCGGGACGTGCGCATGGGCATGGACAGCCAGCGCTACGACCCGGACAGCGTGACCATCGTCGAGAGATGGGCCAGCCGAACCGCCCTGGAGAGACACCTGCGCTCGGGGCACATGCGCGGCTTCCAGGAAAGAGTCTCGGACATCGTCCTGAACGTGTCCCTGAGCATTGTCGAAGAAGTCTGAAGGGCCTGAACCCGAATGTGAACCGCCCCTGCCGAACGTCCGGCCGGGGCGTTTTTTTTTGCGGAGGTCGTTACCCGGCGGCGAGGATGAGCAGGGCGTTGACGACGCTGGCGGCCAAGTTCGATCCGCCCTTGCGGCCGGCCACGGCGATGAAGGGGATGGCTTCCTGGGCCAGGAGCAGTTCCTTGGACTCGGCCGCGTTGACGAAGCCCACGGGCATGCCGACGATGAGCTTCGGCGGCCGCGCGCCGAGGGTGACGCGATCCAGCAGGCGGTACAGGGCCGTGGGCGCGTTGCCGATGACAAAGATGTCCGCCCCGCCGCCATCCATGACCTCGTCCACGGCCGCCCAGGCCCGCGTCACGCCCTCTGCCTTCGCCCTGGCCGCCACCCGCGGCTCGTCCATGAGGCAGCGCGCGGCGCAGCCCAGCGGGGTCAGGCGCCGGGCCGGGATGCCCGAAAGGGCCATGCGCGTGTCCGTGACGATGTCCGCTCCCGCGCGCAGCGCGTCCATGCCGGCGCGCACGGCGTCCGGGTGGAAGCGGATGTGGTTCAGGAGGTCGAAATCAGCCGTGGTGTGGACCATGCGCCGGGCCACGGCCCACTGCGCTCCGGCGAAGGGACGCGGCTCGGGGACTTCGGCGTCGATGATGGCCAGGGACCGGGGCTCGATCTCCTCGGGCGGGACGTGGACGTACATGGGGAGTCCTTGGGGGGCGGGCCGGGGAGGCCCGGGAAGGGGTTCTGGAAGAAGGGTCAGTTCTTCGCGATTTCGTGAACCGTCAGGACGAAAAGGCTGGTCTGTTCGAAGAACTCCTGCTCGATACGCCCGGCCACCGCGTCGTCCACGTCGAGCACGACCCGGGCGCGCTTGAAGGGCTTGTCCTCGTGCCCGAGCCGGATCCTGCGGATCATGCGCCCCCGCACGTCGACGTCGCGCTGAAGCCCAGCATCGGGCAGGGCGCCGTCGAAATCGCAGACCACGCGCACGGGCTGCGTCTGCCTGAGGGTGAAGACATCGGGCAGCACCGGGCCGTCGAGATAGACGAGCACCTTCTCCATGGCCCCACGGCTCTCGAAGTCGACCCGCACCACGCGCTGCTCGCGGAAGTCCAGGCAGCCCTTGTTCCGGAAAAGGACCGGGACCGGGACCTCGGTTCCGGGCTTGAGCAGTTCGGAATGGGTGAGGCCGGGGTTGAGCCCGGCGAAGGCCTCGCGGACACGCGAGTAATCGGACATCGACGAGATGCAGTTGGCCTTCAGTATCATGCCGCGGATCGTGTCCCCGGCGACGACCTTGTGGCGGATCGTCTCCGGACCTGCGGAAAAGGCGCCGGGCGGACAGGCCGCGAAAAAGCAGAACAGGAAAACGGCTACGCGTATGGGCAGTTTGTACATGAGCGAGTGACATCCATCGGTTTGACGATGTTCGAATCACTGAGACCCTACCTAAGATTCCGGCAAAAGAAAACAATTTGAGATTTCGAATTTCGGCTCGCCGCCGTTTCTCCGCCGGCCGGGGTCCCGCGGTTGGAATCGGAGGCGGTTTCGGGTATGCTCTCGCAGTCGCGCCCGCACACACAGGCAGCGCACGCCGCCAAGGCGCCGCGCCGGGGAGAAGCCTCATGACCACCGAAAGCACGCGCCTGCCCGAGAACGCGGAGCACCTGGCCAGACTGGTGGCCGAACTGGACGAAGCCAGACGGCAGGCCGAGGCCGCCAGCCGCGTGAAATCGCAGTTCCTGGCCAATTTCAGCCACGAGATCCGCACGCCCATGAACGCCATCATCGGCATGACGGACGTGGTCCTGAACACGAAACTGGGCGCCGAGCAGCGCCGCGCCCTGAACATCGTCAAGACGGCCTCCGAGGCCCTGCTGGACCTGATCAACGGCGTCCTGGACCTGTCAAAGATCGAGGCCGGCCAGTTCGAACTGGAACCTCGGGACTTCGACCTGCGCGCCGCCATCGAGCGCACCGTCGGCACCCTGGGCCTCACCGCCGCCGAGAAGGGCCTCGAACTGCTCTGCCTCCTGCCCTGCGACCTGCCGCGCGAGGTGCGCGGCGACCCCATCCGCCTGCGCCAGATCCTCATCAACCTGCTCGGCAACGCCCTCAAGTTCACGCCTTCGGGCCATGTCTGCTGCTCCTGCGAGGTCGCTGAAGTCCGCGACAACTCGTGCCTGCTGCGCTTCCGCGTCGAGGACACGGGCATCGGCATCCCCCCGGACAAGCTCTCCGCCATCTTCGAGGACTTCACCCAGGTCGACAGCTCCTCCACCCGCGTCTACGGCGGCACGGGCCTCGGCCTGTCCATCGCCCGCAAGCTCGTGCGGCTCATGGGCGGCGACATCAACGTGGAGAGCGCCCCCGGCCACGGCAGCGCCTTCGAGTTCACGGCGCGCATGGGGCTCGTCTCCCCGGCCGACACGGCCCACGCCGGGGTCTTCGACGACGCGGCCAAGGTCCTGGTCGTGGCCAACAACCGCCTCATCCGCCGCCAGGTCCGCCGCCTGCTCGAATTCTGGGGCCTGCCCTGCGAAACGGCCGAATGCATGGACTGCCTGGGGCTTGATGGCGGCGGATTCGACCTCGTCATCCTCGACACGGACTTCGGCGACTTCGCCTGCATGGAGCTCATGGACCCCGGAGGGACCCTCCACGACAAGCCGACCATCGTCCTGACCCAGATCGGCGACCGCTCCGTGACCGCCGGCCAGGGGGGCGTGAAGGCGGTGCTGGCCAAGCCCCTCATGCAGGACGAGCTGCTGAAGGCCCTGGCCGGGGTCTTCGGGCTGCGCCTGGAACTCGCGTCGGACGAACAGGCCGGGGAGGAGCTGACCCGCCTGCGGCCCCTGGAAATCCTCCTGGTCGACGACGTGGCCACCAACCGGGAACTGGCCGAACTCCTGCTGCGGCGCATGGGCCAGACCATGCACCACGCCCGCGACGGCCTCGACGCCCTGACCATGCTTGGCCGCCACGCCTACGACCTGGTCTTCATGGACCTGCAGATGCCGGTCATGGACGGCTTCACGGCCACGCAGGTCATCCGCGCCTGCGAGCAGGGACGGCCCGCGCCCACGGACCTGGACGGCAGCATCCTCATCCGGGCCCTGCGCGAAAAGATCGCAGGGACGTTCACGCCCATCGTGGCCATGACGGCCCATTCCCTGCTGGAGGACAAGGAGCGCTGCATGGGCATCGGCATGGACGGCTACCTGACCAAGCCCCTGCGGGCGGAGGAGGTGCACGCCGTGATCGGCATGTTTGCGGGCTCCGGAGACGGGAAGGACGCCCCCGCACAGGCGGTTCCGGCGCAGTCCGGGCCTGACGGAACGGCCGGGGGAGAGGCGGCGACACCCGATGCGGTCTGCGGGAGGGGCTGCTTCGAGCGCATCCTGGCCGCCCTGAACGCCCAGTACGAACTGGAGCGGGACGAAGCCATGCCGCTGGTGCAAAGCCTTTTCGACGCCCTGAAGGAACACCTCGCGGGCCTGGAGGTCTGCCTGGCCGGATCCGACGTGGCCGGGGCCGGGCGGCACGCCCACGCCGTCAAGGGGCTGCTGCTGAACATGGGGCTCACGCCCGAAGGGCTGGCCGCCAAGGCCGTGGAGGATCTGGCCAGGGCCGGAACGGATTTCGAGACCTTTTCCCCGGCGGCCGGGAGCCTTCTGGACCTGACCGCGGGCATTACGGCGGAACTCGGGTCCGCCCTCAACGACCACAAGGAGGCAACATGAACACGCTGACCTGGCACGGCCACTCGGCCTTCGCCATAACATCCAAGGGCAAGACCATCCTCATCGACCCCTGGTTCGACGGCAACCCCTCGGCCAAGACCACGGCCAAGAACGTCGAGGCCGACCTGGTTCTGGTGACCCACGACCACGGCGACCACGTGGGCCAGGCCCTGGACATCTGCAAGCGCACCGGCGCGTCGCTGGGGTGCATCGTGGAGCTGGCCGCCAAGCTCAAATCCCAGGGCCTGCCGGACAGCCAGGTGCTGAACGGCATCGGCTTCAACATCGGCGGCACCGTATCCCACCAGGGCGTCAGCGTGACCATGACCCAGGCCCACCACTCCTGCGAGTCGGGCGTGCCCACGGGCTTCATCGTGCGCCTGGAGGACGGCTACACGGTCTACCACGCCGGGGACACGGGCATCTTCTCGTCCATGGCCCTGTGGGGCAAGCTCCACCGCATCGACCTGGCCCTGCTGCCCATCGGCGGCGTCTTCACCATGGACGCGGCCCAGGCCGCCATGGCGACCATGATGCTTCGGTGCAAGAAGGTCGCGCCCATGCACTGGGGGACCTTCCCGGTCCTGGACCAGAACGTGGACGCCTTCAAGCGGGAGCTGGACAAGCTGGAGCTGGGCGACGCCCTGATGCCGCTCGAAGTCGGCGTGCCCGTGGGGCTGGTGCGGTAGGCCCGAGACAGGCCCGTTACGCGCGACCGCAATCGAGGCCCGGCCGGGGAGACCGACCGGGCCTTGCGCCGTTCTAGAGCGTCGGCGGCACGACCTCGCCGCTGGCGACCATGCGCTCGATCTGGTCCACATCCTTGTCGCCGCGGCCCGAGAGGTTGACGATGATGATGGTCTCGGGCGGCAGCCCCGGCGCGATGCGCAGGGCGTGGGCCAGGGCGTGGGAGGACTCCAGGGCCGGGATGATGCCCTCGGTGCGGGACAGGAGGAAGAAGGCGTCCAGGGCCTCGTGATCGCTGGCGTGGACGTACTCGGCCCGGCCCGTGTCCTTCATGTGGGCGTGCTCGGGGCCGACGCTCGGGTAGTCGAGGCCGGCGGAGATGGAGTAGACCTCGGCCGGTTCGCCCGTGTCGTCTTTGAGCATGTAGGAGTTGAAGCCGTGCATGACGCCGGGTTCGCCCAGGCAGAGGGTGGCGGCGTGCTGCCCGTAGCCCAGGCCCCGGCCCGCCGGCTCCACGCCCACGAGCCTGACCTCGGGATGGGGGATGAACTCGGCGAAGAGGCCCATGGCGTTGGAGCCGCCGCCGACGCAGGCGATGCAGTAGTCGGGCAGGCGCCCTTCGGCCTCCAGGATCTGGGCCTTGGCCTCGCGGCCGACGATGGACTGGAATTCGCGGACCATGAGGGGGTACGGGTGCGGACCCACGGCCGAACCGAGCAGATAGAACGTGTTCTGCGCGTCCTGGACCCAGGCCATGAGGGCCTCGTCCACGGCCTCCTTGAGGGTCTTCTGTCCGCTCTCGGCCGGCACGACCCTGGCGCCCATCATCTGCATGCGGAAGACGTTGAGCTTCTGGCGCTCCACGTCCACGGCGCCCATGTGGATGGTGCACTCCATGCCCATGAGCGCCGCAGTGGCGGCCGTGGCCACGCCGTGCTGGCCCGCGCCGGTCTCGGCGATGATCTTCTTCTTGCCCATGCGCTTGGCCAGCAGGATCTGTCCGATGGTGTTGTTGACCTTGTGGGCGCCGAGGTGGTTCAGGTCCTCGCGCTTGAGGTAGATCCTGGCCCCGCCGCAGCGTCTGGTCAGGTTGGCGCAGAAGTAGAGCGGGTTGGGCCGACCGGTGAACTGCCGCTGGTAGTACTCGTATTCCTCGATGAATTCAGGGTCGTTGCGGTAACGTTCAAAGGCCTGGGCCAGTTCGTTCAGGATGTCCCTGATGGGTTCCGGGACGTACTGGCCGCCGTAGGCGCCGAAAAATCCGTCGGCAGTGGGCATGGTCATGGGGCATCTCCTTGGAGTTCGGGTAAAAAAAAACCGCGGTCAGTTTGCACTGCCGCGGCTGATGTTCGCTTCTTCCCTTACGGGTAGGGTTTTCAGGCCAAGACGCATCCCACGGCATGTTCCTCATGCCGCCACCAAAGAAGGGAAAGGGTCGTGACCTTGATATTCATGGACATATCGAGTGCCTGCGCACCGGGTATTTGTCAAGTGATAATCGATCGTATATGTGGAGGCCTCACCACCACTCCCAGGAGCGCACGCATGATCACCACCAACGACCAGGCCGTCTGGCACGACCTCATCCCCGGCATCCGGGTCAGCACCCTCGTCCACGGGGAGAAGACCCTCATGGCCCGCTTCGAGCTGCAGGAGAAGTCCTTCCTGCCCATGCACTCCCACCCGCACGAGCAGACCGGCTACCTCGTCTCCGGACGCATGACCATGACCATCGGCGGCGTGGAGCACCGCTTCGGCCCCGGCGACAGCTGGTGCATCGCCCCGGGCGTCGAGCACGGCGCCGTCGTCCACGAAACGGCTCTCGCCATCGAGGTCTTCAGCCCGGTGCGCGAGGACTACATGCCCTACCTGCCCTCGCGGAGATAGCATGCCCATCGTCAGCATCCGCATGGCCAAGGGCCGCGATATCGACCAAAAGCGCAGGCTGGCGGCCGAAGTGACCAGGGCCGTGGCGCAGTCCCTTGATCTCCCGCCGGAGCTGGTCTCCATCCAGATCGAGGAGTTCGACCGGGAAAACTGGGCCACGGGCGGAGAACTGCACATCGACAAATTCGGACCAGGATGTGGCAAGCCATGACGGCCGGAGCCTTTTCCCGCACCCTGGCCGTCACGGAAGTGTCAACGGCCTGCGATGCCCTGGCCCGGCTGACCGGCCTGCCCAAGACCCGCGTCAAGGACTGCATGGCCAAGGGCGGCGTGTGGTGGCAACGGCCAGGCCGGAAGGCGTCGCGCCTGCGCCGGGCGACGGCCGAGGTGAAACCCGGAGATAATCTGGAGATGAACTACGACCCGGCCCTGCTGGCCCTGGTCCCGGCCGAACCGGAACTCGTCTTCAACGGCGGCCGATGGTCCGTCTGGAACAAGCCGGCGGGAGTGCTGTCCCAGGGCACCCGCTTCGCGGACCACTGCGCCCTGCCCCGCCTTGCCCAGGCAGCCCTCGGGGCCAGAAACGAACTTCACCCCGTGCACCGTCTGGACCGCGAAGCGCGCGGGCTCATCCTCCTGGCCCACGACGCGGCGGCAGCGGCGAGATTGGGAGAGATGTTCCGGCAGGGAGGGGTGCACAAGGAGTACATGGCCATCGTGCGCGGCATCCCGGATTGGACGGAACTGACGGTCGGGGAGCCCGTGGACGGCAAGGAAAGCCGGTCTGTCTTCAAGGTCCTGCGACGTGATCCGGCGTCGGGAACCACGCTGTTGACGGCGCGCATCGACACGGGCCGCAAGCACCAGATCCGCCGGCACCTGGCCGGCCTGGGGCACCCGGTCATGGGGGACCCGCGCTACGGCCGCGACAACTCCTGCCCTCACGGCCTGCAGCTTCTGGCCGTGGGCCTGAACCTGACCTGCCCCTTCACGCGCACGCGCCACGCCTGGACCCTGCCTCCCCTGCCCTTCCCCCTGGGCGGCTGAACCCCGCCCCGTCGCATCCCCGTCAGGGTTCGGCCAGCGGCAGCCCGGCCCTGACCCACTCGTCGATCCCGCCGTCCAGGATGTACATCCGTGAAAAGCCGAGCTTCGTCATCGCACGCAGGGCCAGGGTGCTCTGCCTGCCCTTCTGGCAGTAGAGCAGTATCGTCGCGTCGCGGTCCAACAGGGAGACCATGCGCTGAAAATTCGTGGCGTAGTAATTCACCGAGCGCGCACCTTCGATATGCCTTTGGCGATATTCGTCCGGACTGCGCAAATCCAGAATGACAAACTTATCGTTGCCCTTGTTCTGTTCAATGAGTGCCTGCGCTTCTTGTGCAGGAAGCAACAGCTCATCCGCGAACGCGCAAAACACATGCACGAACACATACAAAGACAGGAAAAGGAGTATTTTGAAATTTTTTGCGTTTTTCAATGCTTCGCCCCGCGTGTATTCGGCAAATGACAAGAGGCCTGATCCAGTGCTCAATCAAGCTACGCAATCGAAGCCATCTTTGCAACCCGCAACGGCCGAGTCAGCGGGCATCTCCTCCCCCCCGCCGCGCGCTCGACGGCGCCCGAGCCGGACTTCGGTCCAACGCCGCAACACGAGGCCGCAAACCATGTTCCGCAACGGCGGCAGCACACTCCCGACCGGCCGGTCCGCCTGGGCCATCCGCTCCCGGCCTGCGGATTTCACGGAAAAACACGACCGATACGAATGATTTTCAGCAAATCATTGCCAAAAGGTTCCCGGGGCGTTATGTTTTTCTCAAATGCCACCTGATGTTCCGCCTGACATTCAGCACCTCACGCACCGCCTCCCTCGCACGCAGCAGCATCTCAGACGAAAGTCCCGGCCGGCTTTCCGGCCGGGTGACATACTCAGAGGAGGAACACATGACTCATCAGATGGCCTTCAAGATGCACCAGCGAGAGGTCGAGCCGCGCTATCGCATCCAGATCGACGCGGCGGAATCGACGGAAGACGTGCGCAAGTTTTTCGAACGAACCGTCTACAGTTTTCTGGAAAAAGCCATCGGGGACCAGATCGAGATCCAGCCCGGGGACGTGACCTTCGACCCCGACAGCGAACCGGCCTACCGCCTCAGTCAGCGCATGCTCGACAACGAGAGTTTCAGGCGGATCGACGAAGGCTCGGATCTCTCGACCATACTGGCCCTGCTGTCCGGCCGGGCCCTCAACAGATACAAGCATCTGGAGACCAAGCACCCGGACAAGACCGAGGCCAAGATATTCCAGGTCCCGGGCCCGAGGAGCCACTGAACGGACCTGATGAAGACATTTTCCCCGTAACGGTTTCACAACGAGAAAAGGAGGACGTCATGAAGATTCTGGCAGCAATCGATCAATCTGAATACGCCACGCTGGTACTGACGAAGGCCATGAAGCTCGCGGCTCAGGAAGGCGCGGAGCTCACGGCCCTGACCATCTCCAACGCGCCGTACACGAACCTGTATCTCGGCGAAATCTCGGGCGAGTTTATCGAAAAGATGCGCGAAGGCGTGCAGAAGACCGTCGCCCGCGCCCAGGAGCAGGCCAAGGCCGCAGGTGCCAAGGTAAACGTCGTGGTCGAGGAGAGCCCGTCGGCGGCTGACGCCATCGTCAAATACGCCGAAAAGAATGCCGTCGACCTCATCGTCATCGGCAACAAGGGTGCCGGGGCCGTGGAGCGCTTCCTCATCGGCAGCGTTTCGAGCCAGGTCGTGACCCACTCGCCGTGCTCGGTGCTGGTGGTCAAGAAGTAGCGACGCGACGGGGCCTGAATCGCCGACGGCGGCGCCAGGCCCTCGCCATCCCGCCACGGACGCGGCCCGACTCCAGATCGGGTTCGCGTTTCACGATACCCCCTCCGAATAACGTTGCATGCGCTGTCCGGGGGGGCAAATCTCACGAAAAAAGGCGCCCGAAGGGGCGCCTTTTTTCGTGACGGTTACGAAGCGGGATCAGACCAGGCCGCGCAACGCCTCCAAGATGCCGTCGCGGTTGATGCCGAGGCGGGCCCGCAGCTCTTTCTGGCTGCCGTGCTCCACGAACTGGTCCGGCACGCCCAGGCGCCGGACGCGCAGGTTCCCCAGGGCGCCGCGGTCGGCCAGAAGCTCCAGCACGGCCGAGCCGAAGCCGCCAGCCAGGGCGTTCTCCTCCACGGTCAGCATGAAGGGCTGCGAGGCGGCCAGTTCCAGGAGCTGCGCCTCGGGCAGGGGCTTGACGAAGCGGGCGTTGAACACGGCCACCTGCTTCCCGGTTTCCTCGGCCAGCACGCGCGCAGCGTCCAGGGAGGGGCTGACCCGGCTGCCCAGGGCCACGATGACGCCGTCGGCCCCCTCGCGCAGCAGCTCGCCCTGCCCGATGGGCAGGATTTCCGACTTTTCGGCCAGAGGCGCGCCTTCGCCCACACCACGCGGGTAGCGCACGGCAACGGGGCCGTCGAAGGCCAGGGCCGTGGCCAGCATGTGCTGCAGCTCGGGTTCGTTGCGCGGGGCCATGAGCACGAGATTCGGGATGTGGCGCAGGTAGGACAGGTCGAACACGCCGTGGTGCGTGGCCCCGTCCTCGCCCACCAGGCCTCCGCGGTCCAGGCAGAAGGTCACGTTCAGGTTCTGCAGGCAGACGTCGTGGACGATCTGGTCGTAGGAACGCTGCATGAAGGTCGAGTAGATGGCCACCACGGGCTTCACGCCCTGGGAAGCCAGGCCCGCGGCGAAGGTCACGGCGTGCTGTTCGCAGATGCCCACGTCGAAGAAGCGGTCAGGGTAGCGCTCCGAGAAGCAGGCCACGCCCGTGCCTTCGGGCATGGCCGCGGTGATGGCCACGATCTTGTCGTCCGTGGCCGCGAGGTCGCACAGGGTCCTGCCGAAAACCTCCGTGTAGGAAGGCAGGGCGCAGGCGCCGAACTTCAGCGCCACTCCCGTCTCGGGCTCGAAGCAGCCCACTCCGTGGAAATAGGTCGGGTTGGTCTCGGCCGGCTCGTAGCCCTTGCCCTTCTTGGTCAGGACATGGACCAGAATGGGTCCTTCGAGGCCCTTGGCCTGCTCCAGGACGCTCGTCAGCTGGCGCAGGTCGTGCCCCTTGATGGGGCCGATGTAGGTGAAGCGGAAGGCCTCGAAGAGCATGCCGGGGGTGAAGAAGCTCTTGAAGGAGTCCTCGCTGCGGCGGGCGTAGTCGGCCAGATCGTCGCCGATCTTGGGGATCTGGCGCATGATGGCCTCGGCTTCCTTCTTGAACCGCTGCACCCAGCGCATGGACAGCTTGCGGCTCAGAAACGACGACAGAGCGCCGACGTTGCGGGAAATGGACATCTCGTTGTCGTTCAGGACGACGATGAGGTCCCTGCCCAGGCCCCCGGCCTGGTTCAGGCCTTCGTAGGCCAGACCCGCGGTCATGGAGCCGTCGCCGATGACGGCCACGACCTTGTTGTCCCGCCGGCCGAGGTCCCGGGCCGCGGCCATGCCCAGGGCCGCGGAGATGGACGTGGAGGAGTGCCCCACGCCGAAATGGTCGAAGGGGCTCTCGGCCGGGCGCGGGAAGCCGCTGATGCCGCCGAGCTGGCGCAGGGTGTGAAAGCGCGACAGGCGGCCCGTCAGCAGCTTGTAGGCGTAGGCCTGGTGTCCCACGTCCCAGACGATGCGGTCATGGGCGGGGTTGAAGACGCGCAGGAGCGCCATGGTCAGTTCCACCACGCCCAGTGACGGTGCCAGGTGCCCGCCCGTGGACGAGACGGTCTGGATGATCATGCGGCGGATCTCTTCGCCCAGCCTGGTCAGTCCCTTCTCGTCCAGGCCCTGGATGTCGCCGGGTTGCCGGATGCCGGCCAGGGTGGGGAAAAGTTCCTGCAGGGTTTGCTCGGTCATGGATGCTCCTAGTGCGTTCGGTCCAGAATGTACCCGGCCACGGCGCGCAGAAAATCGGCGCGCTGGTGCGAAAAGCCGTCCAGGGCGCCCAAGGCCCGGTCCACGCTCTCGCGGGCCAGGGCCCGGCTCTTGTCGATGCCCAAGAGCGCCGGGTAGGTGGACTTGCCCTGGGCCTCGTCGCTTCCGGCGGGTTTGCCCAGGGCGGCCGTATCCCCGACCACGTCGAGGATGTCGTCCGTGACCTGGAAGGCCAGGCCCACGGCCCTGCCGTATTCCGAGGCCCGGGCCAGGGCTGCCTCGTCCCCGCCTCCGAGGATGCAGCCGGTCACGCAGGACGACTCGATGAGGGCCCCGGTCTTCATGGCGTGCATGGTCCGAAGCTGCGCAAGGTCTGCGCCCTTGCCCGTGAGGTCCATGTCCAGAACCTGGCCGCCGACCATGCCGCGCGGGCCGGCCGCGGTCGAGAGATGAAATATGGCCCTCAGAACCCGCTCCGCGGGCAGCTTCAGGGACGAGGCCAGGGTGAAGGCCTCGGTCAGCAGGCCGTCTCCGGCCAGGATGGCCGTGGCCTCGTCGAACTGCCTGTGGTTGGAGGGCTTGCCGCGGCGCAGGTCGTCGTCGTCCATGGCCGGCAGGTCGTCGTGGACCAGGGAGTAGGTGTGGATGCACTCGATGGCGCAGGCGAAATCGAGCACCTCGTCGACGCGCCCCCCCACAAGCTCGGCCCAGGCCAGGCAGAGCACGGGCCGCAGGCGCTTGCCACCGGCCATGAGGGAATACTCCATGGAAGCGACCAGATGCGCGGGCGTGGCCCCGTCGCCGAAAACCGTGGCCAGACGCCCTTCCACCACTGCGCCAAGCGCCTTGAGCTCGGCCTTCATGTCCTGCGGCGTCATGCGTCCTCTCCCACTTCGGGGCCGGGCTCCTGCCCTGCGTTCTCGACGATGACGCGGGCCTGCTCCAGTTCGGCCGAGCACTCCCTGGACAGGCGCACGCCCTCCTGAAAGAGCTTGACCCCCTGTTCCAGGGGCAGATCCCCGCCCTCCAGCAGGGCCGTGATCTCCCTGACCCGCTCCAGCCGCTTTTCGAAACTCTGTGTCTTCGCCATATCCTGTCCTGCGGTTATTGCCCGGTCTTGGGAAAAAAAAGGGCCGACGGGTCCACGGCCATGTCCAGCACGTAGAAGCCCAGGTGCAGATGCGGCCCCGTGACCCGGCCGGTCTGCCCGGCCAGGCCGATGACCTGACCGGCCTCGACCATGGCGCCCTGCTCCGTGCGGAACTCGTCGAGGTGCATATACACGGAATAGACGCCCAGGCCGTGGTCGATGAAGACCGAACGCCCCCCATAATAATGATCCGCCGCGAGCACAACCTGCCCGGCGGCCGCGGACCGCACCGGCTCTCCCAGGGCCGCCTTCAGGTCCAGGCCGCGGTGGGGGTTGCGCTCCAGGTCGTTGAAAAAACGGCGCAGCCCGTACGCGCTGCTCACGGCCCCCGGCACGGGGCGCATGAGGGGCAAGGAGAGGTGGTTCACGGCCGAGACCCCGGCCAGAATCTCCCGCACCTCGGCCTGCTCGCGGGCGATGCGCTCCTGCACGGCGGCCGGAGGCGTGGCCATCTCCGGCGGCACGGTCAGACGCTGCTCGGGGAACTCGCGCTTTTCCACCAGCACGTGCGTGGACACGGCCACGGGGCTCAAGCCCAGCCTGGTCACGCGCAGGGCCTGCGGACCCGGCTTGGACTTCAGGACGTCGGAACCGAGCAGGAACTGTACGTCCCGGTTCCCGGCGGCGGACACCTGCAGCTTCCTGTCGCCCCACTCCACCAGAAGCTTGCCCATGGGTTCGTCGGACTCGACCCGGACCACGAAGGGCAGGCCGATGCCGATGACCTCCGGGCACTCCACCCGCAGCTGGGCGGCCAAAGCGGGCGTGGGCGGCATGGCGGCGGCCAGGAGAAGAATCGCCATGAGAAAACGAAACATCATGAAAGCTCCTCGGGCAGCACTTCGGCCCCGAACTCGCCGTCCGAGACCTGTACGCGGATCGTGTCCCCGGGCCGCACGTCCAGACGCGAACGCACGAACCCGTCCCGGCCCCGCACCAGGGCGTAGCCGCGGGCCAGGGGCGCGGCCGGGTCCAGGGCGGCCAGGCGGCCCTCCAGGTCGCGCAGTGCGTCCCGGCGGCGGCCGACCAGGGCAGAAGCGGACTGTGCCAGAGCCGAACGGGTTCGGTCCAGCCCGGATTGCAGGGACACGATGCGGGCCGGACCGAAGGCGCGGCGCAGACGCTCGTCCAGGCGGGACAGGGCCTCGCGCCGGTCCCCGGCCATGCGCAGGGCCGCCTGGCGCAGCCGGTCCGTCAGGCGCTCCAGCTCGAACCCGCCGCGCTCGATGCGCCGGGCCGGGGAGTTCCACACGAGCCCCTGCGCCAGCCGGTTCAACACGCCCCCGCGCTCGTCCAGAAAGCGCCCCATGCCCCGGGACAGGGCCAGAAAAATCTCGTCGGCCTGCTGCCTGAGCACCGCCCGCTCGGTCCACAGCACCTGTGCCGCGTGGGACGGCGTGGCCGCGCGCAGGTCGGCCACGAGGTCGGCGATGGTCGTGTCCACCTCGTGCCCCACGCCGCAGACCACGGGCAGACGGCAGCGGAACAGGGCCTCGGCCACGGGCTCGGTGTTGAAGGCCCACAAGTCCTCCAAAGACCCGCCGCCACGGATGAGCACGACGACCTCGGCCCAGCCGTCCCGGTCCGCCCGGTCCAGGGCCGCCGCGATCTGGGCCGGCGCGCTGTCGCCCTGCACCAGGCTCGGGTAAAGCCGCACCGCGGCCCCGTATCCGCGATCCCCGGCCACGCGCAGAAAATCCTGCAGGGCCGCTCCCTGGGGCGCAGTGATGACGGCCACCCGGCGCGGGTTGCGCGGCGGGGTCATCTTTCGCTCCGGGTCGAAATACCCCTTGGCCGCCAGCTTGGCCTTCATGGCCTCGAAGGCCACGGCCAGCTCGCCCATGCCCTGACCCTGCACCAGCTCGGCCACGAGCTGGTAGGCCCCGCGCGGCGGGTACACGTTCATGCGCCCGGCCACGAGCACTTCCAAGCCGTCGGCCAATTGCAGCGGCGCCCCGCTCTCCACCTCGCCGGTCAGCGGATTGACCCGCTCCCCGTCATCCTTCCCGGCCTTGGGCTGAGCCCCCTTGAACCACACGACGTTAAGCGTCGCCTCCTCGTCCTTGAGCGAGAAGTAGACGTGCCCCGAAGGCGGCTTGGAAAGGTTCGAAACCTGCCCCCTCACCCAGACAAAGGGAAACTCGCCCTCGAGGACGTCCTTGATGGCCTGGGTCAGGGTGCGGACGGAGAATATGTGCATAATTTCGAATTCTACTCTTCGTCTTGCCGGGCTTGAACGGCCTGCGTTTCACGGTCAAGCTCACGGCGCAATTCTTCTTCGCTGGGCAGCACCAGACGATACTTGCTGGCAAACAATTGCTCGCTTTCATGCAAAACGGAGTATCGGACAACAGACTGATCCTTGCTCCCGCACAGCAATATGCCCACTGTCGGATTGTCTCCCTCGCCACGACGCACGTCATCGTACAGACGAACGTACATGTCCATCTGACCGATGTCCTGATGTGACAGATGCCCCGTCTTCAAATCGATCAACACGAAACACTTGAGCACGAAATTATAAAACACGAGATCAATGTAAAAATCCTGTGTTTCCGTGCTGATGCGCTGCTGGCGAGCGACAAAGGCGAAACCCTTGCCCAGTTCCAGCAGGAACTGCTGCAGCTTGCTCATGAGCGCCTGCTCCAAATCGGACTCCAGCATTCTGCTCGCATCGTGAACACCCAGAAATTCCAGCATCACCGGGTCACGCACAAAATCTCTGGGCGAACCGGCTTCCGACCGCGCCTTTTCTCGGGAATCTTCGAGCAGCCCTCGCTTATCCTTGCTGGACACCAGGCGTTCAAAAACAGGGTGCCGATCTGCCGCTCAAGAACCCGGGTGCTCCAATTCTGCCCTGCCGCTTCATCCATATACCAGCTGCGCGCTTCTGGTGCTTCCACCCTCAACAGTAGCCGGTAATGTGTCCAGCTCAATTCGGAACGCACTGCGTTCCAATTTGGGAAGGATTGAAAAAAAGCGCGCATATTCCGAAGGTTACGCTCATCAAAACCATTTCCGAATTCCCCAGTGAGCACATCGGCCAGATTGGACAGCAGGCGCTTGCCGTAATCAGCCCGTGCCTGCC
>JANJWV010000142.1 GCA_024709365.1 Desulfomicrobium sp.
GCCCATGGCCAGCAGCTCGCTCACGGTCACGAAGCGCCATCCCCGGCGCAGCAGCTCGTCCACGAAGACCGGGACGATTTCGTGCGTGTGGCGCGGCACGGCGTTGGCGTGCATGAGCACGATGGACCCGGGCCGAACCTCTCCCGCCGCGCGCAGGGCCATGTCCCGCGCCGTGCCCGCCCCGCCCTCGCCCAGGACGTCCCACTGGATCACGGGCAGTCCCATGGCCGCCAGGCGCTCCAGGGTTTCGGGCGCGTTGCGGCCGTAGGGCAGGCGGAAGACCGACATGGACGCAGGCACCGCCGCCATTTCCGCCTCCAGGCCGCATTCCCTGGCCCGGCGCGCCAGCTCTTCGCGCAGGAGTTCGTACTGGGCCTGGGTCCAGAGCACCTGGTCGCGGGTCTCGGAGTCATCGGTCAGGGCCAGGTTGGCGTGGGTCCAGGAGTGGTTGCCCAGTTCGAAGAGCGGGTCGGCCATGAGCTGCATGGTCTGCTCAGGATGGGAGCGCATCCACTTGCCGCCGGCGAAGAATGTGGCCGCAACGCCCTTCCCGCGCAGAAAATTGACGATCTCGGTGCGGTAGCCCGTACGGTTGCTGGCCCGCTCGCACAGGTCGAAGGTCAGAGCCAGGACCTTGTCCCCGGCAGGGACATGCACGCGGCGGATGACGCCGCGCAGGTCCGCGGGGACTTGGGCCTGGCGCACGACCGGTTCGAGTCGCAGTGGCGGCGTGATGTCCGCAGGTTTGGAGTACGGCCGGGTGACCACATGGTCGGACGGGGCCCCGGTCAGCTGCGCCCTGGTCCACAGTCCGTCCAGAAGGACGCGCGATCCCTGCTCCGCCAGCGCGAATCCCGCCGGCGCTAGGGCGGCGAGAAGAATGAACCATACCGCGTGACGCAAAACTTTCATGGAACCTGCCGGTTTGTTTGAAGAGCATGTCTGGCAGTCGACGAACCTGCCCGTGAAAACCGCTCGACGATCTCACAGCGCCTCTTCACGGGCAAGCGTCAACGTAGCGCAGCGTGCTCACAGCACCGTCTGTCCGACATTTTTTCAGCCGTGCGGAAATTCCTCTTGACGGACCTTGTGAGCGGTGTCACAAGTTGGTTGGTTGACCAACTCAAACATTTGCGGAGGAAATATATATGGAACTGCCAGGCCTCAAAACTTTTCTCGTTCCCGTCGACGGCGGCGAAGCTTCCCGCCGCGCCAAGCGTTACGCCATCGGCCTCGCCAAGCAGTGCGGCGGCAAGGTCGTGCTCTTTCACGCCCTGAGCCTCGTCAGCGCCCGCATCAGCCCCGAGGATCGCAAGAAGATCAACATGCGGGAAATGGAGCGCATCTCCAAGGTCCTGCGCCTGTACGAGGACGGCTGCCGCGAGGCCGGGGTGATGTTCAAGACGGTCATCGGCCACGGCGCACCGGCCGACGCCATCGTCGACGCCGCCCGCGC
Source organism: Desulfomicrobium sp. (assembly GCA_024709365.1). Lineage (GTDB taxonomy): Bacteria > Desulfobacterota > Desulfovibrionia > Desulfovibrionales > Desulfomicrobiaceae > Desulfomicrobium. Next base: position 1,457 of record JANJWV010000142.1, read on the forward strand.
CAACCGCTGCGACATGATCATCATGGGTTCCGGCGGCGCGACCGGCGTGCGCAAGTTCCTCGGCTCCCTGTCCGACCGGGTCAGCGCGCGCAGCTCCGCACCTGTGGTCGTCGTGGGCGACGAATGCGCTTGCGCCAACTCCTGCGGCGAATCCTGCCTGCGCCGTCTCGGATTCGCGCCCGTCCCCAACCTGCAGAACGACATGTGCACCTGCTGATCCGGAATCCGGCGCTTGCGCGACGTCTCCCGGCGGACGCAATGCCCGGCCGGGCACTGAAGGGCCGCTGACCAGGCCCGCGTAAACGCACGGCGCCCAAACTTCGCAGGGCTCACCCCCGCCCTCGCAGCAAAACGAAACGCCCGCGGCATCACTGCCGCGGGCGTTTCGTTTTTGGCCCCTGGGCGCTAGATCTTGCGGCGATCCACGATCCTTCCGCCGCCTTCGCGCTGCAGGGTGCGGGGCTCCACCAGGCGGACCTCGAAGGACACGCCCAGTTCGGTCTGCAACCGGATGCGCACGTTTTCGAGGATGCGCTGGGACTGCTTGATGGAGTCGGTGCAGAAGGACTCCGGGGCCTCCAGGAGGATCGTGGCCTGGTCCATGTGCCCCTGGCGGTCCAGGACGATCTGGTAGTGCGGGTCCGCAAGGCCCGTCGAGGCGATGAGTGTCTCGATCTGGGCCGGGAAGATGTTCACGCCGTGGATGATGAGCATGTCGTCGCTGCGGCCCGGAATGCGGGTCATGCGCCTGAAGGTCCGGCCGCAGGCGCAGGGCGCGCCGATGAGGGTGGTCAGGTCGCCGGTGCGGAAGCGGACCAGGGGGAAGGCCTCCTTGGTCAGGGTGGTCAGGACCAGCTCGCCCTTGCTCCCTTCCGGCAATACCGCGCCGGTTTCCGGGTCCACGACCTCGGCCAGGAAATGATCCTCGTTGATGTGCAGTCCCGCGCGCTCCAGGCACTCCCCCGCCACCCCCGTGATCTCGCTCAGGCCGTAGTTGTCCGTGGCCTGGACGCCAAGGCGCTCCTCGATCTCGCGGCGCGTCTCCTCGGTCCAGGGCTCGGAGCCGAAAAGACCGAAGCGCAGGCTCAGGGCCGTCTTGTTGATGCCCATCTCGTCCAGGGTGTCGGCCAGGTGCAGGGCGTAGCTCGGGGTGCAGACGAGGGCCGTGGTCCGGTAGTCCTGCATGATGGAGATCTGGCGCCGGGCGTTGCCGCCGGAGCTGGGAATGACCGACGCGCCGATGAGTTCGGCCCCGGAATGGATGCCGAAGGCGCCGGTGAACAGGCCGTAGTTGAAGGCGATCTGTACGGCGTCGTCCTTGGTCACGCCGCCGGCCGAGAGGATGCGCGCGGCCAGCTCGGACCAGCGGCGAACGTCGCCCGAGGTGTACCCCACCACCGTGGGCTTGCCCGTGGTGCCCGTGGAGGCCTGCATACGCACCACGTCGCGCAGGGGCACGGCGAAAAGCCCGTAGGGGTAGTTCTCGCGCAGGTCGGCCTTGGTGGTGAAGGGCAGGCGCTGCACGTCGGCCAGGGACTGCACGTCGTAGGGGTCGATGCCCAGCTCGGCGAACCGCCGCCGGTACAGGGGCACGTTGCGCGCCACGCGGTTCAGGGTGGCCTGCAGCCGTTCCAGTTGCAACAGCTCCAGGTCGCCGCGTTCCATGCATTCATATTCGCTCTGCCAGTACATCTTTCTCCCCCTGTCGATAATGCTTTAGCGAGTGCCAGGCGGCTGTCGGAAAAGGTTCGAGTGCAAGGCGCAAGAAAAAAACAGGGCCGAAGCGTATCAAGACATACGTGAGGGCCTGTTTTTTTCGCAGCAACGCGGCAATCGGGCCTTTTCCGGCGGCCGCCTAGTCCTGCTCGCGGCCCAGGTAGGCACGCTGGACATCGCGGTTGGCCAGCAGCTCGGCCGCGCTGCCCTGAAGGATGACGCGGCCGTTCTCCAGGACGTAGCCGCGGTCCGCGATCTTCAGGGCACTCTTGGCGTTCTGCTCCACGAGCAGGACCGTCAGGCCCAGCCTGTCGCGCAGTTCAACGATATGCCGGAAAATGTCCCGGACCACCAGCGGGGCCAGGCCCATGCCCGGCTCGTCCAGCAGCAGCATCCGCGGGCGGGCCATGAGGGCGCGGCCGATGGCCAGCATCTGCTGCTCCCCGCCCGACAGGGTGCCTGCGGCCTGGGCCCGGCGCTCGCGCAGGACCGGGAACATGGCGTACATGGTTTCCAGATCCTCGGCGATGGCGGCCCGATCGCGGAAGCGCGGCCGGGTGTAGGCACCCAGGCGCAGGTTGTCCTCCACCGACAGGGGGCTGAATACCAGGCGCCCCTCGGGCACGTGGGAGATACCGGCGCGCACGATCTGCTCTGGGCTCCTGCGCGTCAGCTCCTCCTCGCCGAAGAGGATGCTGCCCTGGCCGGGTCGGTTCAGGCCCGAGATAGTGCAGAGCATGGTCGTCTTGCCCGCGCCGTTGCCGCCGATGAGGGCCACGATCTCTCCCTGCCGCACGTGCAGGGTGGCGCGGCGCACGGCGTGGATGCGGCCGTAGAAGACGTCGACGTTCTTGAGGGACAGCAGGGTCTTCATTCCTCGTCCCCCCCGAGGTAGGCGGCCACGACCTTCGGGTCCTTCTGGACCTGGGTCGGCGTGCCGCGGCTGATGGTCTGGCCGAAGCAGAGCACCATGATGGCGTCGCTGATGCCCATGACCAGTTCCATGTCGTGCTCGACCAGGATGACCGAGAGCCCGTAGGTGTCGCGGATACGCACGATCATGGCCGCCAGGGCCTGGGTCTCGGCGATGTTCAGTCCGGCGGCCGGCTCGTCCAGCAGCAGGAGCCGGGGCCGCGCCGCCAGGGCCCGCGCCAGTTCCAGGGCGCGCTGCCGGCCGAAGGCCAGGTCCTTGGCCGTGGCCTGGGCGTACTCGGCCATGCCGACGAACTCCAGGGCCTCCATGGCCTCGCGCCGGATGTCCGCCTCGATCCTGCGCGAACGCGGCGTGCGCAGCATGCTGTGCCAGGCCGGGACACTCAGGCGGCCGTGGCAGCCCATGGCCACGTTCTCGAGGACCGTCATGTTGGAGAAGATCTCCAGGTTCTGGAAGGTCCGGACCATGCCCGCCCTGGCCCGCTCGTGGGCCGGCGCGGCGGTGATGTCGCGCCCGTCGAAGCGGATGCTTCCGCCGCTCGGCGCAACCATGCCGGAGATGACGTTGAGGAGCGTGGTCTTGCCCGCGCCGTTGGGCCCGATGATGGCCGTGATGGCCCCGGCCTCGGCCTCGAAATCCACGTCGGCCAGGGCGTGCACCCCGCCGAAGCGCACGGACACGCCCCGTGTGGCCAGCACCGCGCTACCCATGGGCAGCCCCCGAGGCGCCGCGCGCCGCCCAGGCCCGTCTGACCCGGGCCCACAGCCTGTTCCAGCCCCCGGCCATGCCGTCGGGCATGAACATCATGCACAGGATGAGGATGGCCCCGAAGAGCACGACCTCGATGTTCTCGAAGGCGCGCAGGAACTCGGGCAGGACGGTCACGAAGAAGGCGCCGACGATGGCCCCCGGCACGCTGACCATGCCGCCCAGCACGACCATGACGATGAGCTCCACCGAAAACATGAATCCGAAGGACGACGGCGCGATGAAGGTCAGGTAGTGGGCGTAGAGCACACCGGCCACGGCCGAGAACGCGGCCGAAAGGACGAAGACGAAAAGCTTGTAGCGGGCGATGTCCACGCCCATGGCCTGGGCCGCCTTCTCGGAGGTGTGCAGAGCGCGCAGGGCCCGCCCGATGCGGCTGTGCAGCAGGTTGAAGGCCAGCCACACGGCCAGGCACAGCACGCCCGCCACGACGCGGTACAGAGCCAGGTCCTTCTTCACCTCGCGGCCGAAGAAGGACAGCCGCGGGATGCCGACGAATCCCGAGGGACCGCCGGTGATGTCCACGGTCTCGGTGAAGAGGATGGACAGGATGATGCCAAATCCCAGGGTGGCCATGGCCAGATAGTGGCCCTTGAGCTTCAGGGATGGCATGCCGATGAGGAAGCTCACGGCCACGGTCAGAGCCACGCCCGCCAGCATGGAGGCCTCCACGGGCCAACCGGCCGTGGCGCTCAGCCAGGCGCTCGCGTAGGCGGCCAGGCCGTAGAACCCGGCGTGACCCAGGGAGATCTGCCCGGCGTGACCCACCAGCAGGCACAGGCCCACGGCGTTCAGGGAGTGCAGGCAGCCCAGGATGAGGATGGTCAGGAAATAGTTGTTGGGCAGCGCCGCCGGCGCGAGCATGAGCAGCACGAAGAAGCAGCCCAGCCAGATCATGTCCTTGCGGTAGCTCACGTCATACCCGCTTGGTGTCTTTGAGGCCGAACAGGCCCGATGGTTTGACGAAGAGGAGGGCCAGCAGGATGACGAAGGCCAGGGCGTCCTTGTAGGCCGAGGAGACGAACCCCGCGCCCAGGGACTCCAGAACGCCGAGGATGACCCCGCCCGCCGCCGCCCCGAAGGGATTGCCCAGGCCGCCCAGGATGCAGGCCGCGAAGCCCTTGAGGCCGAGCATGATGCCCACGTCGTAGGACGTCATGGTGATGGGCGTAAGGATCACCCCGCCCACTGCCCCGACCAGGGCCGAAATCATGAAGGACAGCAGGACCATGCGCTGCACGCCGATGCCCACCAGGGACGCGGCCTTGGGGTCGTGGGAGCAGGCCAGCATGGCCTTGCCGTGGATGGTCCCGGAGAAGAAGGCCTTGAGCCCCGCCAGAAGCAGGAGGCTCACTGCCAGGACCCACAATGCCTGCGGCATGACGGCCGCGCCCAGGACCATGATGGGCCGGTCGCCCGAGAAGGGTTCGAGCACGTGGGTGTCCTTGCCCCAGGCCAGCATGGCCAGGCCGCGGATGAGGATGGACACGCCGATGGTGATGATGATGAGGTTGATGGTCGGGCAGTCGCGCACGGGCCGGATGGCCAGGCGCTCAACCAAAGCCCCGGCCACGGTGGCCCCGACCACGGCCAGGACCACGGCCACGGGTTCGCCCAGGCCCAGGACGCGGGTGAAGTAGACGCTCATCATGCCGCCCAGCATGACGAACTCGCCCTGGGCAAAGTTGATGACGCCCGTGGTGTTGAAAATGATGGTGAACCCCAGCGCCGTCAGGCCGTAGGTGCTGCCCAGGGTCAGGCCGGTGATGAGGTACTGCAGGAGGCTCGACGGGTCCATGTGCTCCCAAGAAAAAGGCCGGCGGACGCTTCCATCCGTCGGCCCGTTCGGACGTTGCGGTTCTACTCGGTCACGTTCCAGGTCCCATTCTTGATGGTGACCATGATGAAGGCGCTCTCGTCAAGCCCGTTGTGGTTCTCGGGACCGTAGGTGTACACCCCCGACACGCCGGCGAAGCCCGCGATCTTCTCCAGGTTGTCGCGGATGTCGGCCGCCTTGGCCGAACCGCCCTTGCGCACGGCCTCCAGGACCAGGGCGAAGGCGTCGTGGGCATACCCGCCGAAGGATGAGACCGGGGCGTTGTAGGCCTTGGCGTAGTCGGCCACATAGGCGTCCAGAACCGGCTTCTGGGGATGGTCCGCCGGGACCAGGTCCACGGCCACCAGGCGGCCGGCCGGGAGGATGAGCCCTTCGGCCGCGTCGCCGGCCAGCTCGATGAATTTGTCCGAGGCCACGCCGTGGCTCATGTACAGGGGCGTGGTCAGGCCCAGCTGCACGCGGTTGCGGGCCACCACTGCCGGGCCGGGGTTGGTGCCCCAGCAGATGATGGCGTCGGGCGAGGCACCCTTGATCTTGGTCAGCTGGGCGGTCATGTCCGTGTCCTTGGGCCCGTAGACCTCGTCGGCCACGAGCTGGAAGCCCCCGGCCGGGATGAGCTCGTTCAGGACCGCGCGGCCGGCCTGGCCGTAGCCGTCGGAGACCGTCAGGATGGCCAGCTTGGAGAATCCCTTGGCCTTGGCGTTCTGGAGGATCTTGGTCACGGCGTGGCGGTCCAGCTGCGGCGTGTTGAAGACCCAAGGGTCCACGGGCTTGACGATCTTCTCGGCGGCCGCGCAGGACACCAGCGGCACCTCGGCCGAGGAGAAGAACTTGGAGATGGCCAGGGTGTTGCCGGAAATGCTCGGGCCGATGACCACGCTGACGCCGTCCTGGTCCAGGAGCTTCTTGGCGGCCATGACGCATTTGTTCACGTCGGACTCGTCGTCGTAGACGATCACCTCGACCTGCTGACCGTTCACGCCGCCGGCCGCGTTGACCTTGTCCTGCAGCATGACGAGCGTGTTCCTCTCGGGCTCGCCCAGAAAGGAGGCCGGGCCGGTCACGGAAAAGATGGCGCCGATCCTGATCGCGTCGGCCGCCAGGACCTGACCGCCGGACAACAGGGTGACAACGAGGGCAACGACCCACTTCGCCGCTTTCATGAAGACCTCCGAAACGTGTGAGGGTGAACCCGGAAAACCGGACGGAACAATTCGAACGATAATCGATAACCCGGCGACATATGGGCTGTCAATCGAGGAGGGAAGCCATAGGTCCTATACGACCTATACGACCTATGAGACCTATGACCGGCCCCCCAATGACCGCCGGGGCACCAAAATGCAAAAGCCCGTCATGCAGCATCATGACGGGCTTTCGTGACTGAATCGGGTGCGTATGGCTAGATCTTGTTCGCGGCCAGGGAAAGACGGGAAATCTTCCGGGCGGCGGTGCGCCAGTGGACGACCTTCTTGCTCGCGGCTTTGTCCAGAACCGTGGTGGCGGCCTTCAGGGCGGCGGTCACGGCATCCTGGTCCTGGGACTCGATGGCGGTGCGCACGGCCTTCATGGCGTTCTTCACACGGGTTTTCATCATTCTATTGCGCTCGCGGGCCTTCAGGCTCTGGCGGTGTCTCTTGAGGGCAGACTTGTGATTGGCCAAGATAAAACTCCTTTCAAAAATATACGCGTGTTTCAGTCAGTAATAAGATGTCTCTGCAATCCGCAGGCTCTAGCCGATGCTTTCGGATGCTGTCAAGCCCGCAGAACGGCCTAGACCTGGAATTTTCCGAAATCGGCCACCCGTCCCAGGGTCGTGACCAGCCTTTGCAGCAGGTTCAGGCGATTGGTGCGCAGGGCCTCGTCGTCGCACATGACCATGACGCCGTCGAAGAAGCCGTCCACCACCGGACGCAGGACGCCCAGGAGCGCGAGCATCTTCGGGTAGTCGCCGGCCTCGGCCAGGCGGGCCCATTCGGGCTCGACGCCCTGCAGGGCCGTCCAGAAGGCCTTCTCCGCCTCGCCTTCGAGCAGGTCCTCGCGGATCTGGCCCGAGAGTTCCTGACCGGCCTGCTTGCGGATGATGTTGGCCGCGCGCTTGAAGGTCAGGACCGAGGCCTCGAAATCCGCCTCGCGGCTGAAGTCGGCCAGGGCCTCGACCCGCCGCCAGGTCTCGAAGATGTCGGAGAAACCGGGGGCCATGGCCGCCTCCAGGACCAGGGTCGGCACGCCCTGGGCGTTCCAGTAGGCGCGCAGGCGCTGGCCGAAGAAGTCCATGAGCTTGTCCAGGGCCTCGGCGGGCTGCAGCTTCCACTCCACGTTCTCGTAGCCGGCCTGGGCCTCGCGCAGCAGATCGGCGAGGTCCAGGGTCAGGCCCTTTTCGAGGATGATGCGGCACACGCCCAGGGCGTTGCGGCGCAGGGCGTAGGGGTCGGCCGCTCCCGTGGGCATCATGCCCAGGCCGAAGCAGCCCGCCAGGTTGTCGAGCTTGTCGGCCAGGGACAGGATGACGCCGGCCATGTTCCCGGGCAGCGGGGAATCCTGGCCAGCGGGCAGATACTGCTCGTAGAGGGCCTGGGCCACGGTCTCGCCCTCGCCCTTCATGCGGGCGTAGATGCCGCCCATCTTGCCCTGCAGGTCGTCGAACTCGTAGACCATCTCGGACACGAGATCAGCCTTGGACAGCCGGCCGGCGCGCGCCATGTCCGCGGACAATTCCGGCGCGATGCGGGCGGCGATGGACGCGGCGAGCTTTTCGAGCCTGCGGGTCTTGTCGCCCATGGTGCCCAGGGGGCCGATGAAGATGACCTTGTCGAGCTTGTCGAGCCACTGCGCGAAGGTGGCGGCGCAGTCGGCCTCCCAGAAGAAGCGGGCGTCCTCCAGGCGGGCCCGCAGAACCCTCTCCCAGCCCTTGCGGACCAGGGCGGGCTCGCGGGACTCGATGTTGGCCGCGGTCAGGAAGTACGGCAGAAGCTTTCCGTCCTTGCCGCGCAGGCCGAAGCTCTTCTGGTGGGTTTCCATGCTCGTCAGCAGGACCTCGGCCGGGAGCTCCAGGAATTTCTCGTGAAACCCGCCGAGCATGGCCCGCGGCGTCTCGACCAGGTTGGCCACCTGATCCAGCAGGGACTCGGACCACTCCACGGTCCCGCCCGCTTCCGCGGCCAGGCGGTCGCCGTCGGCGCGGATGGCCGCCTTGCGGTCGGCGGCGTCGAGGACCACCCTGCCCTGCTCAAGAAGGACACGGGCGTAGTCGTCGGCGTGGGTCACGGCGAAGGGGCCGGGGCCCATGACACGGTGGCCGCGCGTCTCGGCTCCGGCCGTGAGGCCCGCGAAACCGAAGGGCACGGCCCTGTCGTCCAGCATGGCCAGGAGCCAGCGCACGGGGCGGCCAAAGGTGCAGTCCTTGCCGATCCACTGCATCTTCTTGGGGAAGGTCAGGGACGGCAGCACGGCCGCGCACGTCTCGGCCAGGATGTCGGCCGCGTGGCGGCCGCCGACGGTCTTCTTCAGGGCCAGGTACTCGCCCTTGTCCGTCTTCTCCACGTAGACCTGATCGAACTCCACGTTCTGGGACTTGGCGAAGCCCAGCCCGGCCTTGGTCGGCTTGCCGTCGGCGTCGAGGGCGATGCGCACGGGCGGGCCAGAAACGACGATCTCCTCAGTCTTCTGCACGTCGGCCAGGCCCGTGATGTCCACCACCAGACGCCGCGGCGTGGAAAAGGTGGCCACGGCGCCGAATCCGAGCCCGGCCTCGCCGAGCAGGGTTTCGAAGCGTTCGCGCAGTTCGCGGTCCAGCAGCGGCAGGAAGCGCGCCGGCATCTCCTCCACCCCGATCTCAAGAACGAAATGACTCATGAAAAAACTCCCTATGCAAAACCCGTGAAGGGGAAGGTCAGGATTTCAGAAGCGGGTGCCCCATGGCCTCGCGCTGTTCGACGTACAGCCTGGCCACGGCCGAGGCCAGGGCCCGGACCCGGGCGATGTACTTGGCCCGCTCGGTGATGGAGATGGCCCCGCGGGCGTCCAGCAGGTTGAAGGTGTGGGAGCACTTCAGGCAGAAGTCGTAGGCCGGCCAGGGCAGCCCCGCCTCGCAGAGCTTGCGGGACTCGGCCTCGCAGGAATTGAAGAACCCCAGCAGCATGTCCTGGTCCGAGTGGTCGAAATTGTACTTGGAGTGCTCCACTTCGGCCTGATGGTAGACCTGCCCGTAGGTCACGTGGTCGTTCCAGGCCAGGTCGTAGACCGACTCCTTCTCCTGCAGGTACATGCACAGCCGCTCCACGCCGTAGGTGATTTCGCAGCTGACGGGCTCCAGGTTGATGCCGCCGACCTGCTGGAAGTACGTGAACTGCGTGACCTCCATGCCGTTGAGCCACACTTCCCAGCCCAGGCCCCAGGCGCCCAGCGTCGGGCTTTCCCAGTCGTCCTCGACGAAGCGGATGTCGTGGACATGCTTGTCGATGCCGAGCACCCCGAGGCTGTCCAGGTACAGTTCCAGCACGTTGGCCGGAGAAGGCTTCAGGATGACCTGAAACTGGAAATAGTGCTGCAGGCGGTTGGGGTTCTCGCCGTAGCGGCCGTCCGTGGGGCGGCGGGTGGACTCGGGGTAGGCCACCTTCCAGGGCTCGGGGCCCAGGACCCGCAGGAAGGTCGAGGGGTTGAAGGTCCCGGCCCCGACCTCCATGTCGTATGGGAACTGCAGCACGCAGCCCTGTTCGGCCCAGAAACGCTGCAGGTTGCTGATGACGTCCTGAAAATTCATGCGAAGCTCCTTAGAACGATATGCCCGGCCGCGTCAGCACCGCACGAAGCGGTTGCCCTCGCAGGTCAGGCCCAGATGGCATTGGACAAAGGCGTCCACGAGGTGGGCGCATTCCTCCCGCACCCTGGCCGGCGGCATGAGGCCGGCCCATTCCTTGGGTCCCGTGCGGGCCAGGTGGTCCAGCAGGCCCAGGGTCTCGCGGGAGGTGGAAATCTTGGCGCCGCCCCCCGAGGGGCAGCGCAGGCAGTAGAGCCCGCCCTCCTGCACGGCGAAGACCGAGCGGTGATGGGCGTTCAGGGGCCCGCCGCACTCGCGACAGCTCCGCAGGTCCGGCTGGTAGCCCTGGGCGAAGGCCATCTTGGCCCGGAACAGCAGCGGGATGAACCACGAGCCCGGCTCTTCCCGGTCCAGGGCCTCAAGGGTCTCCAGCAACAGGGCGTAGGCAGGCGCGTACCCGTCCGGGGCGAAGGACAGGGATTCGAAGAAGCGTACGCAGTTGCTGATCATCCCCAGCTTCTTCAAGTCCCGCTTGAGAGTCGGGAAGCCGTTGATGAGGGTTCCCTCCTCCAGGCAGTAGTACTCCTGGCGGCCGCGGCTGACCCGGAAATGAACCACGCTCAGTTGGTCCAGGCAGCCGCAGAAGCGCCGGCGGCTGCGATGGCCGCCGAAGGCGAAGCCCGTCAGCAGGCCGTGGGTGGGTGAAAAAAAACGGACCCAGCAGTCCGCTTCTCGAAACGTGCCCACCCGCAGCACCAAGACCTGTTCGGAAAATTCCACGCTCCGATCCTCGCCGACGCCTCGGGCGCCGGCCTACTGCACGACCAGCGTCTTGACCTCCCCGAGATTGGCCTCGAAGGGGTAGGGTTTGCCGTCGAGTTCGAGGGCCACGCCGCCGGCGTTGCCGAACTTGACGCTCAGGGAGTCGCGGAAGGTGATTGTCGCCGACTCCCCCTTGCGCAGAAAATAGTCCACGACCTTGTCGTCGGGCCGGGCCTGCAGCCAGCTGGCCGAATGCGCGCTGATGCGCAGCGTCCGCTCGCCGCCTGCGGCCGCCGGAGCGCTTGGGGCCTGTTCCCGGGCCGCCGCCGGGGCGGCGACGGACGCTGCGGTCCGGTTCGCAACCGCCGGGGCCGGCTCCTGTCCGACGGCAGGCGCGGCTGAGGCGTTGGCGGCGACTTCGGCGGCGGGCGTTGCGTTCTGCACGTCCTCGGCTCCGGCCGGGACTTGCGGCTCGGCGGCAACCTCCTGCATTTGCGTCAGGGGCGCAGGCACATTCTCGGGCGGGAGGGTCTGGGACTGGGGCGCCGGGGCGGGCGCGGGCTCCTGCACGGCCGGCGCGGGCGCTTGGGCCTGGCGCGAGCGGTAGACGTCGAAGACGTACCAGCCAAGCGCCCCCAGGGCCAGGATGCCGACGATGGCGACCACGCGCACGATGGTGTTCACATGGTCCGCATCGTGGGTCCGGACCTTGATTCTGGGCGCATGGTTCTCGGGATGGTCCGCTTCCGTGGGCACGGGGTACTCGCGGCTGAAATGCGCGCACAGTTCCTGCGCGTCGAGGCCGAGGAGCAGGGCGTAACTCCGCACGAAGCCCCTGGCGTAGACCGGGTGGGGAAATCTTTCACGGTTGCCCTCTTCGAGGGCGGCAATGACCGAGGGAGCGATCTTGGTCCTCTCCTCGACCGCTTCGACGCTCAGCCCTTTTCGCTCCCGTGTCTCGCGCAGCAACGTTCCGATTTCTATCAGATCCATATTCCGCGTCACTCCATCGTGGATTGGAAAAGGGGCCTAGAGCCGCTTTTCGATCACGGCCTTGGCGCGCAGCCCGGCCATGTATTCCTTGAAACGCTCTTCGAGCTTGGGACGCATGATGGCCTCGCGCACCTCCTCGTCGACGGTGCCCTGGTCCTGCCGCGCCTCGTCCTTGCGGTCAAGCAGCTTGAGGATGACCCAGCGTTCCTGAATCAACTCGGGGCGACTCATGTCGCCTACGTTCAAATCCCGCAGGGCCTGCCGCCAGGGTTCGGCCAGATCGCGCCAGCGCACCCCGGCCATGACGCCGTCGTCGGCCTTGGGACCCACGGAATACTTGTCCACAGCCTCGGCGAACCCGACTTCGCCCGAACCGATCCTGGTCCAGAGCTCCTCGGCCTGGGCCGAATCCATCACGGCCAGGATCTGCAGGTCCACGGTGCGTTCCGTGGTCAGTTCGGCGCTGTTGCGCTCCTTGTAGGCGTCGATCTCTTCCTGCGTGACCACCACCTTGCGCCTGACCATGTAGTTGATGATCTGGTGCTTGACGATGTCCTGACGGCTGCGCTCCTTGAACTGCTCCACTGTCAGCCCCTGCAGGCGCAGGGAACGCTGGAAGTCTTCCTCGGTCATGCGGTGCCGGGCCTTGAACTGGCGCATCTCGTTCTCGACCTCCGAGTCGGAGACCTCGACCTTGAGCCTGGCCGCCTCCTGGCGCACGATGATGTCGTCGATCATGCCGTCGAGCACCTGGGGGGCGATCTTCGCGGCCTCCTCGGCCGGCGGCGTCTGGCCGGCGATGAGGCGGATCTGTTGCTGCAGGTCGACGTACGTGATGATCTCGCCGTTGACCACGGCGACGATGCGGTCCAGAACCTGAGCGCCCTGCGCCTGGCCCATGGCTGCGAGCAGAAGAGACATGACCAGAAGAGCACGGAAACACGATTTTTTGATCATCGGAAGTTCTTATCCTTTGAATATGTCGCTGAAAGGGGCGTCTTCGACGTGCGTCCACGGCCGAAACGGCACCTCGAAAAGAGCCCGGGGCCAGGACGCGCGAACGTCAAACGCGTTCACGGTACTAACCTTGAGCGCAGGCCGAGTCCAGTTCAATCTTGTCCCGCCTCCGCGGCGCCGGCCCGCACCCTGTCCCGCAGGCCCAGGAGCATGTCCTTGAGGGCCTGCATGGCCGCCGTAACGGTCACGTGCCCCGGCATGCGCAGCTCAAGCTTGGCGGGGGGCAGAATCCTGGCCGTAGCGGCGTTTTCTCCGACCCAGGCCATGAGACGGACCGGGTCGAGGTTGTGGCGCGTCTCGTCCCAGTGCATCAGCGCCCGGTCCTCGAAGAGGTCCATGCGCACCGCGCCCAGCCTGCGCGCGTCGATCTTGATCATGAGCACGGCCACGAAGGTCTTCAGGGCGTCGGGCAGGGAGCCGAAGCGGTCGCGCATGTCGTCCACGATCTCGGCGATCTCCCCCTCGTCGCGGCAGGACGACAGGGCCTTGTAGTAGTGCAGGCGCTCCTTGGGGTCCGACACGTACTCCTCGGGGATGAGGGCCTGGAAGCCCAAGTTGAGTTCCGGCTCGATCTCGGTCTCGACCTTGCCGCCCCTGAGCCGCGTGACCTCCTCCTCGAGCATTTCAAGGAACAGGTCCAGGCCGACCTTGCCGATGGTGCCGGACTGGGCCTCGCCCAGGATGTTGCCGGCCCCGCGCAGGCGCAGGTCCTCCATGGCCACCTTGAAGCCGGCGCCGAGGTAGTCCATGTCGAGGATGATCTTCAGGCGCTTGCGCGAGGTTTCCTGCAGGCGGTCCAGATCGGGGATGATGAAATAGGCGTAGGCCTGCTCGCTGGAGCGCCCCACCCGCCCGCGCAGCTGGTAGAGCTGGCCCAGACCGAAGAGCTGGGCCTGGTCGACGATGAGGGTGTTGGCCCGCGGGAAGTCCAGGCCCGACTCGACGATGGCCGTGCAGACCAGGACGTCCAGTTCGCCGTGCCAGAACTTGTGCATGGTCTCCTCGAGGTCGTGGGCCTTCATCTGGCCGTGGCCCATGCCGACCCGCGCCCCGGGCACCAGGCCGGACACGAACTCCGCCACCCGCTCCAGGCCCTGCACGCGGTTGTAGACCCAGAAGACCTGACCGCCTCGGGCCAGCTCGCGCTCCAGGATGGCCCGCAGCTGCTCGGGGTCGCGTTCCATGAGGGAGGTCTCGACGGGCTTGCGGTCGCGGGGCGGGGTCTCGATGACGCTCAGGCCCCGGATGCCCGACAGGGACAGCTGCAGGGTGCGCGGGATGGGCGTGGCCGTCAGGGTCAGGACGTCGATGGTCGAGCGCATCTTCTTCAGGCGCTCCTTGTGCTTGACGCCGAAGCGCTGCTCCTCGTCGAGGATCATGAGCGCCAGGTTGGCGAACTCCACGTCCTTGGAGAGCATGCGGTGGGTGCCGATGAGCACGTCCACCTGGCCGCGCCGGGCGGCTTCGAGAACCCGCTTCTGCCCCGCCGCCGGGACGAAGCGACTCAGGAGCCCGACGTTGATGGAGAAGGGTTCCATGCGCTGGCGGAAGGTCTGGTAGTGCTGCTCGGCCAGGACCGTGGTCGGGCACAGCAGGGCCACCTGCTTGCCATCCAGGACGGCGCGGAAGGCCGCGCGCAGGGCCACCTCGGTCTTGCCGAAGCCCACGTCGCCGCAGACCAGGCGGTCCATGGGCTCGGCCTTCTCCATGTCGGCCAGCACGTCGGCGATGGCCTTCTCCTGGTCGCGCGTCTCCTCGAAGCCGAAGCTGGCCTCGAACTCCCAGTACAGCTCCGAGACGGGCTTGTAGCGGTAGCCCTTGGCGATCTTGCGGAAGGCGTACATCTCCACCAGGTCGCGGGCGATCTTGGCGATGGACTGGCGCGTGCGCTCGCGGGCCTTGGACCAGGCCGTGCCGCCCAGGCGGTCCAGGGCCGGGGCCGCGCCTTCGGGCCCCTTGTAGCGCTGGACCTGGCCGAGGCGGTCCACGGGCAGGTAGAGGCGGTCCTCGCCGTCGTACTGCAGCAGGAGATAGTCGTTGGCCACGTCGCCGAACTTGATGCGCTGCAGGCCGCCGAAACGGCACAGGCCGTAGTCGCGGTGCACGAGCAGGTCGCCCTGCTCCAGCTCGTCGAAGGCGTCGAGCCCCTTGAAGGCCTTGCTGGCGGCGCGCTGGGCCTTGGGCGCCCCGGGCTGGAGCACGGACTCGGGCAGGAGCTGCATGCCGGCCCAGGGCAGGCGCATGCCGTGGCCCAGGGAGCCCACCAGGGCGAAGATGCCCGACTCGCCGGGCGCGTAGGCCGTCTTGAAGACCTGGTCGTCCTGGGCCGCGAGCTGCATGAACTTGCGGCGGGACTGCTCGGAGTGGAAGCACAGCAGGGTCTGGCGCCACTCGCGCCGCCAGGAGCCGAGTTCCTGCATCAGGGCCCGCCAGGGACGGTTGCGGCTCTCGGGGGTCCAGAACAGGTCCTCGAAGGAGTTGACCGCCTCCTCGGGCAGGTCCGTCCCCTCCTCCCTGACGCCCATGACCAGGCTCTCGCACAGGATCTGACGGCCCTGCTCCCAGATTCTGCGCACGTCGCCGGGGGTCTGGATCAGGCCGTGCCGGGGCCACAGGCGCTCCTCGTCGCGGAAATGGTTCTGCCAGGCCCAGCTCGTCTCCTCCAGCTTGGTGCGCAGGTCCTGGGCCTCGGCCATGAGGAAGACGCACCCCTCGGGCAGCCAGGACTCCAGGCCCACTGTGTCCGGGTAGTACATGCTCGGCGGCAGGTGCGGGTGAGGCTGCAGCAGCTCCTTCTCAAGGTCCGCCCGCGTGCCCTTGGATATCTCGCCCAGGCGCATCCAACCGTCGAACATGCCCCGCGCCGCCTCGCGGTAGGTCTCGGCGCCGATGCATCCGGCGACGGGCAGGACCACGGCGGATTTGAGCTCGGCCCGCGAGCGCTGGGTCATGGGCTCGAAAAGACGGATACGCTCCAGGGCGTCGCCGAAGAACTCCAGGCGCAGGGGATGCTCGTAGCCCGGGCAGAAGATGTCCATGATGTCGCCGCGCAGGGACGCCTCGCCCATGGCCGTGACCATGGACACCCGGGTGTACCCCCAGTTGACCAGGGTTTCGAGGAGGTCGTCCTGGTCGATCTCGTCACCTTGCGCTACGGAAATGTGCTCACGATGCAGCAGGTCCGGGTGGGGCCATTTCTGGATCAGGTTTTCCAGGGGCAGGAGAACGCCTCTGCCCTTGCCCTTGTGGGCCAGGGAGAAGAGGGCGCGCCAGCGGTCGGGCCAGGGTGAACGGCGCGGGTCCTCGACGTTGTAGTGCGGAAAGCGCAGCCAGCGGCGTTCCCAGAAATTCCTCTCCTGATCCCCAGGCGACAGGAGGCGCGCCAGGGAGGAGTACAGGGGCATGTCGGCGCTGGGGGGCAGAACCAGCACGACGTTCTGGCCGCGCTCCATGAAGGCGTGGGCCAGAAACATCTGGGCCGCGGGGCCGCTCTTGAAAATCCGCTGCTGGCGGTCGGCGCCGGAGACGAGCTTCTGCAGGGCTGGGGGGATGAACACGCGGTACCGGTCACGGGTTGGAGGAACGGGGAAAGGCCGCCCCCCGTCGGGAGGCGGCTGACACATCGAATTTAGGCGGCTCGCGGCCGGGCTGCGCCCAAGCTGCGACGACACTACGTTGCCCAAAAGACGGCTCAGGTCAAGCGCGCACGGGGAAATATCCCGTACCGAACGCCCTGCCCCCCGCCAACGCCGAGACAGGATTGCGCGGATCCATCCTGCATTCCGTTACGCCCGGAACATCCTGAAAAAGGATGTGGACAGCCCATGTAGGTACGGGTAAGGAACAAGGCTTGCGGCGCCCGTAACCCTGTTCAAGGAGCATACTCGATGGCACGATTCCTTCCCAATGAGGATCCCTTCACCCTGGAAGACCAGCTCAAGATCCTCGGCAACGACGAATTGCTCGATTTTTGGGAAGAAAGCCAGATGCTCGACAAGTACCTCGAAACCCCCGAACACGAGTGCCCGCCCTCGGCCCACTACGAAAACGCCATCCTGAACGAACTCAGGCTGCGGCACTCCATGGGCCGCATCTGACACCAACGCACGCAAGGCTCCCCACGGGGAGCCTTTTTTTCTGCCCAAAGGCTTCCGAGGGCGCAAAAAAAGGCCGGTAAAACCGGCCTTTGTCATCTGGAGCGGGAAACGGGATTTGAACCCGCGACTTCAACCTTGGCAAGGTTGCACTCTACCACTGAGTTACTCCCGCAGTCTTGGAGGCGGCATCCAGATTTGAACTGGAGAATGGAGGTTTTGCAGACCTCTGCCTTACCACTTGGCTATGCCGCCGTCTTTCTCGTGGAGCGGGAAACGGGACTCGAACCCGCAACCCTCAGCTTGGAAGGCTGATGCTCTAGCCATTGAGCTACTCCCGCCCGCGAGGAACATGCAGCTACTGCATGCCTCCCTGCACCGTCAAGCAAAAATAAGGAGTTAGCCCAAACCCAGGCCCGGTTCCATGATGCGTCCCGTAAGCGTCGTCTCGTACCCGCCCAGGGCCGCGATACGGGCCTTGAAGGCCTCGGAGCGGATCAGTTCAAGGACCATCTCGGTCTTCCAGTCGGACAGCTCCGGCAGGAAGGCCAGGTCGTATCGCTCGCGGGCCAGGGGCACGAAATCCAGGCCCAGGGCCTTGGCCGCGGCGTAGATGCCCAGGCCGCAGGACGCCGTGCCGGTCAGGACGTTCACGGCCACGGCCATATGCGTGAACTCCTCCTTGTCATACCCCTGCACCTGGCGCGGGTCGATGCCGGCCTGTTTCAGGTGGTAGTCCAGGAGGATGCGCGTGCCGGCCCCGCGCTGGCGGTTGATGAAGCGCACGTCCGGCCTCGCCAAGTCCTGCACTCCCCCGATGCCCAGGGGGTTGCCCTTGGCCACGATGAGGCCCTGGTGGCGGATGGCCAGGTTGACGCACGCCACGTCCAGGCCCGGCAGGTACTTGCGGAAGAAGGGGAAGTTGAAATCCCCGCTGACCTCGTCGAAAAGGTGCGTCCCGGCCATGAGGGCCGAGCGGTTCTTGAGGGCCGTGAGGCCGCCCATGGAGCCGACGTGGCTGGAAGAAATGCGCACGGGCCGCGGCAGGCCCATGAGCTCGTTGCCCAGCACGTCAACGATGTTGTCGTGGCTGCCGACGACGACCAGGGTCTGGTCCAACTCGGCCTCGGGCACGAGAAGCTCGGCCCGGATCTGGCTCCCGGCCTCGGTCCCTTCGGAGTCCGAAGGGATGCGCGTCACGCCCTGGGCGCGGATGAGGGTGGTCAGCATGCCTGCGCCGCGGCCCAGGGGCGTGGCCACGTACTTCTCCCCCACCCGGCCGATGGCCAGGCGGACCAGTTCCTCGGTGCCGAGCTTGGAGGGCACCTTGCGGGACAGCTCCGCCTCCACGGCGGGCCGCACCGGCACTGTCTTGCGGGACAGCCAGGACAGGAGCGGGATGAGCAGTTCCTCGAAGCAGACAACGGCCGAAACCGGGTAGCCGGGCGCGCCGACCACGAGCTTGCCCTTGACCACGCCCAGGATGGAGGGCTTGCCGGGCATGACGTCGATGCCGTGGACCAGGACCTGCCCGAGCCCGGCGATGATGGAGCGTGAAAAATCCTTGGACCCGGCCGAGGACCCCGCCCCGACGACCACGACGTGGGCCGGGCCGTCCACAGCGGCCAGGACGGCAGCGGTCAGGGCCTCCTCGTTGTCGGGCACCGGGTTCACGCGGGTGTACAGGCAGCCCTGGGACGCGGCCAGGCCGGCGAAGACCTGGGAATTGCTCTCGATGACCTGCCCGGGCTTGGGCGCCGGGCGCAGGGTGAAGTCGAGAACCTCGTCGCCCGTGGGGATGAAGTCCATGCGCAGCCGCTCCCAGACCGGCACCTCCCAGATGCCCGCGCTCAACAGGCCCCCCACGTCGTAGGGGGAGAGCGTGCGGTTCTGGGGCAGCAGCAGCTCCGTGGCCACGATGTCCTCGCCGATGCGGCGCACATGCTGCATGGGGAAAACTGGGGTTTCGATCTCGATGGCCCCGTCGTCCTCGCGCACGACCTTCTCGATCATCAGCACCCCGTCCATGCCCTCGGGCAGCGGGTGGCCCGTGTTCACGGCCACGCACTCGCTCCCCTTGGCCAGCCTCACGGGGCGGCCTTCGCGGGCCGTGAAGGTGGACTTGGCGCGCACGGCGTACCCGTCCATGGCCGCGCTGTGGAAGGTCGGGGAGGAGCACACGGCGTACACGGGCGCCGCCGTGACCCGGCCGCAGGCCTGGTGGGAGGGCACGGTCTCGGCGCGGACCAGGGCGTCGCGGTCCAGGGCCGCCATGGCCAGGGCCACGGCTTCTGCCACGGGCACCGTTTTCAGGTAGATGTTTCGCTGTTTCATGAATCCCGCAGTGGTTAGAAAATCCAGACGTCCACGTCCCGGCCGGCCGTCAGGCCCTCCAGGGACGCGTCGAGACGCAGCAGGCCGTCGGCGTCGAGCATGGTGCGCAGCAGCCCCGACTTGCCCAGGCGCGGCATGGCCGTGAGGCGGCCGTCGCGGTCCTCAAGCCTGACGCGGACATAGTCCTCCCGGCCGGGCTTGGAGGACAGGTTGGCCCCGAGCACGGCCCGGCGCATGACCCGGCCCGACAGTTCGAAGGCGCCCGCCTCGCCGCCAAGATGACGCAGCAGGGGCTGGCCGAAGACGAGCATGACCACCTGGGCCGAGGTGACCTGACCGGGCAGGCCCAGGACCGGCTTGCCCCCGACGCGGGCCAGGATGGTCGGCTTGCCGGGGCTTATGGACACGCCGTGGGCCAGGATTTCGGCGTCCTCGAAGGATTCGAGGACCTCGATGGTCAGGTCGCGCGTGCCGATGGAGCTGCCGCCGGAGATGAAGACAGCGTCGTTCTCGGTCAGGCTCTCGGCCAGAGCCCGCCGCAGGGCCTCACGCACGTCCGGGACCAGGCCGTAGTTGCGGGCCAGAGCCCCGGTCTGGCGGGCCAGGCAGGCCAGGGTGTGGGAGTTGACGTCGCGCACCTGGCCGGGACGCGGCGTAGCGTCCACGGGCACCAGTTCGTCGCCCGTGGAGACGATGCCGCAACGCGGCCGGCGGAAGACGTTCAGGGAGGTCCGGCCCAGGGCGGCCAGCAGGCCCACGTCCTGGGGACGCAGCCGCCGTCCGGCGGGCAGGGCCACGTCGCCTGCGGCCACGTCCTCTCCGGCGAGCATGACGTTTTCGCCCGGGGTCACGGTCTTGCGGATTTCGACGGTGGTCTCGCCAAGCATCTGGGTGTGCTCGACCATGACCACGGCGTCGGCGCCCGGGGGCAGGGTGCCGCCCGTGGCGATGCCCATGCATTCCCCCGCGCCCAGCGGGTGGCTGACGATCTCGTCGATGGCCGCGCTGCGCATCAGCTCCAGGTAGCCGGGGTTGCCTTCGCTGGCGCCGAAGGTTTCGGCGGCGCGCACGGCGTAGCCGTCCATGCAGGAACGGTCCACGGCCGGTATGTTTTCAGCGGCCGGGACGTCGGCGGACAACACCCTGTCCAGGCAATCTTCCAGCAGGACATCCTCGCCCCCGACGGTTGGGAAGGCGGACAGCAGCTCGCAGAATCTGGCCGGAGTGATGACCCGGAAAAAACCGTGATCCATGACCTACTCCGGCTTGAGGGTCGAGAGCTTGTGCTCGGGGTAGGCGTCGGCGTAGTACTGCACGTTGTCCCCGAAAAGCTCCTGGGCCTTGGTCTTGGCGAAGGCCTCGACGTCGTGCTGCAGCTGCATGAACTGCCTGGCCAGCTGCCGTCCGACGGGGGTCAGCTCGTAGCGCTGACCCTTGCCCTTGACCTTCTGCACCAGGGGCTTGCCGATGCTCTCCTCGGCGGCCTTGAGCTTGCCCCAGGCCGCCCGGTAGGACATCTTCATCTCCGTGGCCGCCTGCCGCAGGGATCCGTACTCCTCGATCTTCTCCAGCAGCAGGGCCCGGCCGATGCCCAGGAAAATCTTCTCGTCACGTTCGAACCAGAGATGCAGACGCATGGTCAGGGTTTCATTCGCCGCGGAATCGGTCATGTTCCCTCCCTCGGCTCTCGCCTCGTTTGGATAAGGTGTCGGAAATTCAACAGATAATTCTCTAATGCAAAGCACGACGCAAAACAAGCATTGTGATGTAACGCCGGACACGATACGAACGGACCCGTTCCTCACCCTTCATCAACGGAGACCGCTCATGCTCGAAGCCCGGAAAGCACAGGAATTGCTCGTCAAAAAGATCGCCGCCTGCAGGACCCGCGGATTTCTGCCCACGGAACTGCTCGACCTGGTCGAAAAGATCTATACACGCCAGCTCGAAGCCCGCGACCAGGCCAACGTGCCGGCCGCCGAAGCCATGACGGTGACGGACGCCCTGCAGCAATCCCAGGGAGCGCCTTTGGTGGAACGCAGCCGCTTCCCCTTCGACCGCGACCAGACTGCGAAGCTCTTTCACGAATTCCTGGGGTTCCTCCCGGCGAGCATCCCGGCCCTGGCCGAGGCGGCCACGATCATCTCCAAGGCCGTCGCGGACGGCAGGCTCGACCTCGACGCCGCCATGCAGGCCCATCTGAACGGCGACGAAGCCTGGTTCTCCGGCTGGGCCAAGGAAACTCCTTCCGCCCCGCGCACCCTGCCCATGCTCGTGCAGGCGGCCATGACGCCCTCCCTGGAACGCGCCGCGCTGAATCTGGCCTCCAGGACCGACCTGACCAAGTCATGGCCCCACGGCCACTGTCCCGTGTGCGGAAGCATGCCCATCATGTCCGACCTGCGGGAAAAGGAAGGCTTCCGCTACAACATCTGCGGCTTCTGCCACGCCGAATACCACGCCCCGCGCCTGCAGTGTCCGTTCTGCCTGGAAAAGGACATGGCCAAGCTCGAATACTACGAGGCCAAGGAAGAGCCCGGGGTGCGCATCAACGCCTGCAAGAGCTGCAAGATGTACATCAAGCAGACGGACTTCCGGAACCTCGACCGCCGCGCCCTGCCCCTCATGGACGATCTGGAGTCCCTGCCCCTGGACGTCGTGGCCAGGGACAAGAAGTACAAGCGCCCCACCCTCTCGGCCTGGGGGTTCTGAATATCCGCCCGGGACTGCGGCCCGTGGCTGCCGTCCCGGAACACTGCACAGGAAGGACCATGTACGGATTGGTGCTCGCCGGGGGGCAGTCCTCCCGGCTCGGACAGGACAAGACCCATGTGGTCCACGAAGGGAGAACCCTGCTGGTGCGCTCGGCGGAACTGCTGCGGCGGCACATGCCGGAGGTCTACGTCTCCTGCCGTCACCCTGAGCGGGTCCCGGCGCCGTGGCCCGTCATCGTCGACGAGACGGAGCGCATCGGCCCGGCCGGCGGGATCGTGACGGCCCTCAAAAAGCTTGGCGGCCCGGTCTTCGCCCTGGCCTGCGACCTGCCCTTCATGGAGGACAGCTTCATCACCCGCCTGCTGGAAGCCCGGGAGGCGCGCCCCGCAGGGGCTCTCGTCACGGCCTGGCGCCTCAACGACTCGGACTTTTTCGAGAATCTCGTCGCCATCTACGAACCGGGGGCCCTGCCGCTCCTGGAGGCGGGGGTGCGCGAGGGGCTCTACAAGCTCGGCCGGCTCATCCCGGCCGAACACCGCCACTGCGTGAGCTATACGGAAGAGGAACGGCGCTTCTTCTTCAACGTCAACTACCCCGACGACCTGCGGCTCCTGCGTAACGCGCCGGACCGCACATAGCTTGCCGACAAGCCCGAATTCGCAGGCCGCCGTTTTGGGGCGGCCTGCTATCGCCGCCTGAAAAAGAGCTTGCCCACCCCCGGCACGTCGAGGCGCACGTCGCCGCCCTCCATGAACCCCTCGACCACGGCCCCGTCGCGGGTGTGCACCCGCAGGCCGCCGGGCTCCATCGACCAGGAAAAAGGCAGCACTTCGCCTTGGATCTCCCATTTCCCGCTCCCGTCCTCGGCCAGGGTCATGGCCGCGACGATCTCGCCTCCGGGCCCGTGATGCAGGGCCTCGTAGCGGCCGGCGAGCTCCGTCCGGTTCGAACAGGCCAGGCACAGCGCGAGCATCAGCCACACCATCTTCTTCATCACAGTCCAAGCTCCTCGGGTTTGACCATGAACAGGCGGTCCATGTGCACCAGCCGGTCGAAAAGGTAGACGTGGGCCGACATGCCGAGCCAGACGAGGTCACGCAGCACCGTCCACCAGGAAATGGCCTCGCCCACGCTCTGGAAACAGCCGCAGTTGATGGGCGTGTCCTGGATCAGGGCCACGACCACGGCCACGGTGAACATGGCCAGCATGCCGGAGATGATCAGGCTCGCGGCCCGCACCCGCACCCCGGCCAGCAGGAAGAGGCCGCAGACGAGTTCGAGCCACGGCATGAACACGGCCAGCGGGTTGACCAGCCAGTGCGGCACGATGAGATAGCCGGCGATGTTGTCGGCGAACTCCGCTGGAAAGTTGATCTTGTGCAGGCTGGCGTAGATGAAGACCCCCGCCAGGTAGAGACGCAGGACCAGGGCCAGGCCGGGGTGCGCCAGCAGGTTCAGGATGCGCCGGTTCATTGCGTCCCTCCGTGCAGGTCGCGGGGCCGGACGTCCGTGACGATATAGACCCGCTCATGGTCGCGCCCCAGAAACCTGCGGGCGACCATGAGGTCGTAACGCCGGCTGACGCTGCGTCCGAAGACCACGATGGGGCGCTCCGGGTCCTCGGACGCCATCTGCATCATGTAGACCAGATCGAAGAGCTGCGCCGGGACGTTGACGGCGCCGGGAGCGGTTTCACGCTCGAAAAACTCTCGCGGCCGCGCGTCCACCAGGAGCGCGTCCTCGTCGGCCACGAGGGCCAGGGCCCTTTCTCTGCTGATGGACTCGACCTCGGCTCCGGGCGGCTCGACCAGCGGGATGCCGCGGGGGTTCTGCGTGTTGAAGGCCAGGGACAGGCCGAGGCTCAGCAGCAGGATGAGTACAAAATCGACGGCCCGGACCCGTTCGAGGCTTTGGGCCTTGCTGTGCACCACGGCGGCGATGCGCCGGCCGGCGGCTTCGAGCACGCTGATGCGGTCCCGGGCGCGGGTCAGTTCGGCGATGGTGGCGCGCAGCTCCTCGTTCTGGCGGGCCAGATCCTCGTTCAGGGCGCTGATGGTGGCGAAGGAATCGGCGTTCTTGAGATGCATGACGCCCTGGGACACGAAGGCCTGCAGCAGCTCGTCCTCGGCCTCCGTCGCCGGGTCGAGGCTTCGCCCCAGCAGCAGGACGCCGTAGAGGTTTTCGCGCAGCATGAAAATGAAGGCGCGGTCCGGCGCAAAGCCGAGGGGCAGTTCCGACACGGCGTCGAGCCGCTCCACGGGCTCGGCCCGCAGGGGTTCGAGCCGCTTCTCGCGGGCGCCGGCCAGGCAGAGGAAGAAGAGGCGATCGACCTCCGCCCCGTTCAAGCGGGGCGGCTCCCCCCCTCCTTTGGCGCTCGTCAGGGTAACGCCCGTCCCCCGGTCATGGAGGATCAGCACCCCCCGGGGCCGGACGAAATGGCCGAGGATGGTCAGCAGCAGGGAATCCATGACCTCGGCCATGTCCACGCGGATGATCTCCCGGGAAAGTTCGCGCAGGGCGCTGAGGTGGAAGATCTGGCGGTCGAGGGTGTCGTTGCGCTTGGTCAGCTCGGCGTTGAGCAGTTCGACGCGGGCGGCGAAGAGAGAAAAGCGCAGGCTGGTCTGGAAGAGGGTGCCCAGTCCGGCCACGAGCTGGCGGTCGTTCTCGTCGTAAGGCCGCCCGGCCAGGTTGGCCTCCAGGCCCAGGACGCCGTCCTTGCCTTCGTCCAGGGGGCAGACCAGCAGCAGTTCGCAGCGTCCGGGGCAGAGTTCGCCCTGCAGCGAGGGCACGAAATACGGCGCGTTGCGCTCCCCTTCCAGGGCGTCGAGGTGGCTGCGCAGCACCGCCGCGTATTCGGGGGTGAGGTTTTTGGAAAGGCTGGAGTGGGCCAGAAGCTCGAACCCGCCCGCCCCGAGGATGGCCGCGAAGGAGCCCCGCGCCCCGACCCCGCCCTGAGCCGAGAGCGCGAAGGATTCCAGGATCTTGTGCGGATACCTGACCCCGCTCAGTTCCGCGGCCGTGTCGGAGAGGATCCTGAACTGATACCTGGCGCGGTCTATGTCGCCTTCCGGCCGGGAAGCGCCTGTCATGCCCTACCCCTTGTCGAGCAGGGCCTTGATCTGCTGGTAGAGGCCGTCGACGTCCTCGATGATGCCCAGATGGGTGTAGAGAATCTCGCCGCCTGGCCGGCAGACGATGGTGAAGGGCGTCAGGGGCTCGCCCAGCACCTTGTGCGCCGCGTAGTCAGGGTCGCTGACGATGGGGAAAAGGTACTGGCCCGTGGAGGCCAGCTGCCGGACCTCGGCGTCGGTCCCGCCGGCGGCCAGGGCGAACATGGCCACGCGGCCCTTGGTCTTGCCCTTGTTCAGCCGGTTGAAAAGGGACTTGAAGCCCGGCGACTGCTTGACGCACTGGGGGCAGTAGACGCCGATGACCTCGATGAAGACGAGGTCGCCCGGCAAGTCCGCCAGGGTGAAGGAGGTCTTGCCCTGCACCCCGAGCATCTCCTGGCCGGCCTGATCCTGAGGCACGGGCAGGGTCAGGGCGGGCATGGCCTGACCGGCTTCGGGCGGGGCGGCCAGGGCGGAGACGGCGGGAAAGGCCAACAGCAGACAGAAGATCAGGCGGATGAAGGCGGTCATGTTCCCTCCTTGCGGTGGACGCGGGTCGAATGCGCTAGGCGCAGGCCTGGTCCAGGGTGTCGAAGATCTGCACCATGCGGCTCAGGCCCACGATGCCGAAGACCTTGCGGAAATTCTCGGAAAGCCCGGCCATGACGATCTCCAAGCCGTCCTTCTCGCTCTCCAGGACAAGCTGGGTCAGGATGGCGATCCCCGCGCCGTTGACCGAGGTGTTGGGGTCGAAATGCAGCACCATGCGCCCGGTTCCCGCCTCCCTGGCCTTGGCGTACGCCTCGCGCAGGTAGGGTTCGCTGTGGGAGCTGACGCTGCCCTGGATCTCGACCACCAGCGCCCTGCCCTGCCGACGGGTGCGTACCTCGTTCTGCCGGCTCTTGGCCAGCTTCAGGCGCTCGCGGGCGCGGGACAGCCCCTGCTCCAGGCTCTGGCGCTGAATGGGCTTGTTGATGAAGTCCGCGGCGTCGAGGTTCAGGGCCTGGATGGCCAGGTCCATGTCGCCGTGGCCCGTGATGACGATGACCTCCGTGGCCGGCGACCTGCGCTTGATCTCCTGCAGGACCTGGATGCCGTCCATGCCCGGCATCTTGATGTCCGTCAGGACGATGTCCGGCCGTTCCCGTTCGAAGACATCGAGCCCCTCCTCGCCCGATTCCGCCGTCAGAATGTCGAAACCGTAGACGTCCAGGAAGAGCCGGAACATTTTGAGGGTCGCCTTCTCGTCGTCGATAACCAGGATTTTTTCTTGGGTCATTCGGGTATCCTGCTGGTTTGGACCGGGAGCGGCTGCGGCCGGCCTGCGTTGGATTCGGGTGCCTGAAGGCCCTCGGCGCACGGGAAGCTGAGCACGAACGTCGTGCCCTCCCCCGGCCGGCTGTCAATGGTGATGGTGCCGCCGTAGTCGCGGACGATGCCGTAGGTGATGGCCAGTCCGAGCCCCATGCCCTTGCCGGTCTGCTTGGTGGTGAAGAAGGGCTCGAAGATCTTGTTGCGCACCGTGTCCTCGATGCCCGGCCCGTTATCCGAGAAGGACGCGTAGACCCTGCCGTCGCGGGCGTAGGTCCGCACGAGGATGTCGCCCCACATGCCGGGCTCGGACTCCATCTTCTCCTGGATGGCGTCGCGCGCGTTGTTGAGCAGGTTGAAGAAGACCTGCTGCAGGCGGTTGTTGTGCCCCTTGATGACGGGCAGGTCGTCGCCGAGTTCCAGGCGGATGGTGATGCGCTGGATGGAGAACTGGCGGCCGATGATGGACAGCACGCCGCGGATGGGCTCGTTCATGTCCACCCGCTCCATGACCAGGCCCGATTTCTTGCCGAAGGCGCGGAGGTTGTTGATGATGTCCGTGGCCCGATCCACCTGCTGGCTGATCTCCGTGGCCATGTCCCGGATCTGGGTCACGCTGACCTCGCGGTTCTGCTCGATCAGCAGGTTCAGATACTCGCTGCCCATCTTGATGGCATTGAGGGGCTGGTTGATCTCGTGGGCGATGCCGGCGCTCATCTCGCCCAGGGTCTTCATCTTGGCCGCCTGCACGAGCTGCGCGTCCTTCTCCATCATCTCGGTGATGTCCGTCACGGCCACGATCATGGCCCGCTTGCCGCCGTAGCTGATGGGACAGGCGTGCATGTTGACGTAGAAGGGCCTCTCGCCCTTCTTGTAGTGCAGGACCTTCGGGTAATAGACGCAGCCGGTGTTGGACCGGCCGTCCTCCAGGTAGGACAGGCACTCCTTGACCTGCTCATGCCCGAGCCTGGTGAAGGACAGGCCCAGCAGATCGCCCTTGGAATACTCGTACAGCTCCTCGGTGCGCGGGTTGGCGTCGAGGATGAGCTCCGTGTCGCAGTCCACGACGAAGATGGGATCGGGACCGGAGTCGAAGAGGGAGCGGTACTTCATTTCCGACTCCTGCAGGCGCTTGCGGTAGAGTCGGATGGACCAGACCATGCTCATGAAGGAGTCGGCCAGCTGGATGACCTCGTCGCCCTCGCGCTTGCGGTAGAAGAGGCACGTGGCGCAGACCTGGCCCGTCTTGCCCTCGGCCTTGCGCGACTTGCGGCCCTGCTCGTCGAAATGCCAGCACGGCATGTTCGTGTCCTTGTAGGCCGGGCAGTTGGTCACGGCCCAGTCCAGGCCCTCGCCCAGGTCCAGATGCACGTCGAAATTGCCGCGGCTCAGCTCGTCGGAGATGTTCGTCAGCCGCGAGATGGGACTCGTTATGTAGCGCGAGATGCGGTGGCTGACATAGAAGATGATGACGATGACCGCCGAGATGAAGCCCAGGAACATGAACCTGAGCTTGGCCACGAGCTTGTCGATGTGCTCCTTGCTCAGGCCCACGTGCACGGTGCCGATGCGGTACAGGCCCTCGTTCATGGGCACGGCGATGTCGTAGGACGTCAGGGCCCCGACGGCCACGAGGCGCACGCTGTGCACGCTGCCCTCGGCGATGGGGTTGGCGGTGCTCAAGGGTTCCGGGAAGGGCACGGTGAAGGTGTGGGACAGGACCTGCCCGCCCCGGTCCAGGACGAAGATGTAGTTGATGAGGTGCTGGCGCTCCCGCAGGCGCGCCTCGTCGAAGATGAGGTTCAGGAGCTCGGGGTAGTTCTTGTCCAGGACCAGCCCGCCGCCGCGCTCGGCGATGGAGTGGGCCACGGCCACGCCGCGCTGCTCCAGCTCCTTGGTCAGGCCGGAGATGAGAATCCAGCGGGCCAGCAGGGCGATGGTCACGCTGATGATGAGGATGACGGCCAGAATGGAGACGAAGATCTTGTTCTTCAGGGAGATGCGCGCATAGGGCTTCATGGCCGGCCCTCCCCGCGAAGCTCGGTCCAGTTGTCGAGCAGGAGGAAGCGGCCTTCGTGCAGGCGGGTGAAGTAGACCTTGTCCATGCCCTGATGGTCGACGGGCCCGAAGGACAGCGTCACGTCCCCGCCCAGGGAGAAGTCCGTCATGGAGGCGATGGCGGCCTGGAACGACTCCCGCGTCAGGTCGCGCCCCG
>JANJWV010000123.1 GCA_024709365.1 Desulfomicrobium sp.
CGCCCGGGACATGCAGGACACCCTCTACATTTCCGACTCCATCCTGCTGCGCACGCACACCTCGCCCCTGCAGGTGCGGACCATGCTGGCCCGCAAGCCCCCCTTGGGCGTGGTCGCCCCTGGCAAGGTCTACCGCCGCGACTCGGACATCACGCACACTCCCATGTTCCATCAGGTCGAAGGGCTGCTCGTGGACACGAACGTGACCATGGCCGATCTGCGCGGCATCCTCACTGCCTTTGTCCAGACCGTGTTCAGCCATGACACCAAGGTCCGCTTCCGGCCGAGCTTCTTCCCCTTCACGGAGCCCAGCGCCGAGGTGGACATCAGCTGCGTCATCTGCGGCGGCAAGGGCCGCGTGAACGGCGAGCCCTGCCGCGTGTGCAAGGAGACGGGCTGGGTGGAGATCCTGGGCTGCGGCATGGTCGATCCGGCCGTGTTCGAGAAGGTCGGGTACGACCCGGAAGTCTACACCGGCTTCGCCTTCGGCCTGGGTGTGGAGCGCATCGCCATGCTCAAGTACGGCATCGGCGACCTGCGCATGTTTTTCGAGAACGATCTGCGTTTCCTCCGGCAATTCGCCTGAGCCACATAGGGTTTCACCATGCTTTTGAGTCTCAACTGGTTGCGGGAATTCGTGTCCTACACGGGCGATGCCCAGACCCTGGCCGACAGGCTGACCATGCTCGGCCTGGAGGTCGAGGAAATCGGCCGTCCCTTCGCCTCCCTGGAGAAGATCGTGGTCGGCTTTGTGGCCGAGTGCGCGGCGCATCCTTCCTCTGACCACCTCTCGGTCTGCCGGGTCGACATCGGCACGGGCGAACTGCTCGACATCGTCTGCGGCGCGCCCAACGTGGCCGCCGGACAGAAGGTGCCCGTGGCGCCCGTGGGCACGGTCATGCCCGGCGGCCTGGAGATCAAGAAGGCCAAGCTGCGCGGCCAGACGTCGTGCGGCATGATCTGCTCCGAGCGCGAGATGGGCCTGGGCGAGAACCATGACGGCATCATGGTCCTGGACGCCGGGCTGGCCGTGGGCACGCCCATCGTCGAGGCCCTGGGCCTGGACCAGACCGTGCTGGACGTGAGCATCACGCCCAACCGCGCCGACTGCCTCTCGGTTCTGGGTCTGGCCCGCGAAGTGGCGGCGGCCTTCGGCCTGCCCCTGACCGTGCCGCAGACGCAACTGACCGAGGGCGGCGACGCCTTCAAGAATTTCCGCATCGAGCCCGACCCGGCCCTGTGCCCCCTGTACCAGGCCCGCCTCATCCGCGGCGTGAAGATCGGGCCGAGCCCGGCCTGGCTGCGCTACCGGCTCATCGCCGTGGGCCTGCGGCCCATCAACAACATCGTCGACGTGACCAACTACGTCATGATGGAGTGCGGCCAGCCCCTGCACGCCTTCGACCGCGACCTGCTGCGCGGCGAGCGTATCCGTGTCGGCCTGGCCGAGGACGGCATGCGCCTGACCACCCTCGACGGCCAGGAGCGCCTGCTCACGGGCCGCGATCTGCTCATCTGGGACGACGAGCGGCCGGTGGCCCTGGCCGGCGTCATGGGCGGCGCCAACTCCGAGATCGGCGACGGCAGCTCCACGGTCCTGCTGGAGAGCGCGGTCTTCGACCCGGCTTCCATCCGCAAGACGGCCCGCAGGCTGGGCCTGTCCAGCGACGCCTCCTACCGCTTCGAGCGCGGCGTGGACCAGATCGGCAACACCCACGCCATGAACCGCGCGGCCGCGCTCATGGCCGCGGTCTCGGGCGGCGTCGTGGCTCCGGGCGTGGCCAAGGCCGAGCCCCGGCCCTATGCGCCGCGCGTCATCAATTTCTCCCCGGCCAAGGCCACGAAGCTCCTGGGCGTGGACATGGCTCCCGGCTTCTGCCGCGAGACCCTGGCCAGCCTGGGCTGCGTCATTGAAGAGGGCGAGCCCTGGAAGGTCACGGCCCCGTCCTTCCGCCTGGACCTGGAGCGCGAGGTGGACCTCATCGAGGAGGTGGCCCGCGTCTACGGCATGGACCGCATCGAGGCCGTGCTGCCCACGGTCAAGAAGTGCCTCGCTGACCTGGACAAGGTCGACCCGACGTTCGCCTTTCTGAACCAGGTCAAGGAGTGGGGGCGCGGCATCGGCCTGGCCGAGGTCGTCAACTACAGCTTCGTCGGCACGGCCGATTTGGACCGCTGCGGTCTGCCGGCCGAAGGGCGCGTGCATATCTTCAACCCCCTGAGCGAGGAGATGAACGTCCTGCGCACGGAACTGGCCCCGGGGCTGCTGGGCTCCCTGCGCCAGAACATGAGCCAGGACAACACGCGCATCCGCATTTTCGAGGTGGCCCACACCTTTGTCCAGGACCCGACCAGCGACACCCTGACCCGCGAGAACAACCGTCTGGCCATCCTGCTGCACGGCGGCCGCTTCCCGGCCCGTTACCCGTATCCCGAGGGGAGCCTGGGCTACGAGGACGTGAAGGGACTGGTTGAGCACCTGCTCATGAGCCTGGGTGTGGGCGCGGCCGCCTTCGAACGCGGCGGCGAGCACCCCTATCTGGCGCCGGAGGTTCTGGTCCGGACGGGTGAGACGACCGTCGGCCGCCTCGGGCGGATCCGCGAGGACCTGGCCGACGCCTATCAGGCCCGGGGCGAGGTCTGGTTCGCGGATCTGGATCTCGATCTGCTCATGAGTCTGCGCCGTGGCGCCACGTTCCGGACCATCCCGAGATTCCCGGTCGTCCGCCGCGACATGACCCTCATCGCGGCGCCGGGTCTTGCAATCGGCGCGGTTGTTGATACGGTCAAGGCAATGAACGAGCCCCTCCTCGAGGACGTCTACCTCGTGGACATCTTCACTCCCGCCGGGAGCGAGGAGCGCAACCTGTC
Source organism: Desulfomicrobium sp. (assembly GCA_024709365.1). Taxonomy (GTDB): domain Bacteria; phylum Desulfobacterota; class Desulfovibrionia; order Desulfovibrionales; family Desulfomicrobiaceae; genus Desulfomicrobium. Next base: position 2,872 of record JANJWV010000123.1, read on the forward strand.
CTACCGGTTCGTCTTCCGTCATCCGGAGCGTACCCTGAAGGACAAGGAAGTGGAGAAGATCAACCAACGCATCGGCCAGCATCTGGCCGCAAAGCTGCCTGTCCGCTTTTCCTGACAGGCCCTGCGGCCAGGAGGGAACGTGCTCAGACCCGTAACGCCCGCCGCGGAAAAACGCCTGCGCATAGGCCAGGTCGCCAGACAGCTTGGCGTCGAGCCCTATGTGCTGCGCTTCTGGGAGGAGGAGTTCCCCCAGCTTCAGGCCGCCCGCACGACCAAGGGCCAGCGGTACTACACTGAGGAGCATGTCCGCCTGCTGGAGAAGATCCGCCATCTGCTCTACGTCGAGAAGCTGACCATCAAGGGCGCCCGACAGAAACTGGCGGGCGCGGAGGCGGTTCATGTCCCGCTGGAAGCCATCCGGCGTGAGCTGGAGGATATCCGGAGTCTGCTCACCGGCAAACCCTGATCTGAAATAGGTCGGGGTTTTTTTCGATGAGTGCGAAGTGCGTCCGATGCTTTACACGCTGCAGTTCAGACCGTAGCATGTATGTATGCCGTACGTCGGCCGAGTTGACAGGGAAGACGGAAACAAGGGGAGGCCATGGAGAAGGTTTATGCCGACAAGCAGGGGAGGGCTGTATTCCAGTGTCCGGAGTGCGCGTTCAAAACGGCTTTCGACGCATCCGGCTACCGGGATAAGGACAGCCGCATCAAGATCAAGTGCCGCTGCGGCGTGAGCGTTCCCGTTCTCATCGAATTCCGTGAATATTACCGCCGACCGGTTTCCCTGGCAGGCTGGTGCCATGTGCACAGGACCGAGGACCTTCTGGAGATCCGCGTCAACGACCTGTCCATGAGCGGCCTGTCCTTTACCGTCGAATCCGGCACCGTCGCCGAACCGGCTGAGCTTGAAATCGGCGATGTCCTGACGCTGCAGTTTCGTCTGGACCGTCCTCCCCATGATCTGATCCAGAGGCGGGGGGAGGTGCGCAACATCCGGGAGAATGCCATCGGGGTGCGGTTCTCCAAGAGCGAATACGACAAGGAACTGGGCTTCTACCTTTTACGCTGAAACGTCGGCAATGTGACGGGCCACGGACATGAATCTGGATAACGGCAACGGACAGGCATTCAACCCCATCGTCTCGCTTCTTGTCCGCGAAGGGTATCTGAGCGAGCAGCAGGCGGACTACGCGAGACGCGTGGCATCCAAGCTGCACATGGCCAAGCCTTTGTCCGAAGTGGTGCTCGAACTCGGCTATGTGACGGACGAGCAGATGCGGCAGACCATCCGCCGCAACCAGGGCGAGCTTCGTATCGGCGATCTGCTGGGAGGGCTCGGCTATCTCACCGACGAGGAGCTGGACCGCGCCTTGGCCCTGCAGGCCCAGGAGGGGCGTCAGCAGAAGCTCGGCGACATTCTCATCCAGCACAAATTCCTGGCCGACGACAAGCTGACGGAAATCCTGGCCCTGCAGCTCGGGCTGCCGGTGCTGGAGCTGACGGCCAAGGAGCCCGACCATGGACTGATGGGTCGAGGGCCGGTGGAGTATTACGAGCAGTACCGCTTCGTCCCCTACGACATGCAGACTGACGGAGCCATCCGCATCGCCTTTGTGGACCCGCTTGATCCGCGCAGCCTGGACGCGGCGCGCGACTATTTCGGCAAGAATATCGTCGTCTGCATCACCCGGGCCAGCCAGCTCGACGAAACGCTGGCCAAGCGCAAGGAGGAACTGCGTCTGGGCGCGGCCTCGGACCAGGGGCGCATCAACGTCGTCGAAATCGCCAACGCCATCGTGCTGGCGGCCTTCAAGCGCGGAGCCAGCGACATCCACGTCGAACCCATGTCGGACCGCGTGCGCGTGCGCTTCCGCGTCGACGGGGTCATGGTCCTTTTCCGTGATTACCCCATCGGCGTGGCCGCATCCCTGGTCAGCCGCTTCAAGATCATGTGCGGCGCCGACATCGCCGAAAAGCGGCGTCACCAGGACGGCCGGCTCATCTTCAACCACATGGGCGTGCAGATCGACCTGCGCATGTCCTTCTATGTCACGGTCTACGGCGAGCAGATCGTCATGCGCCTGCTCAAGAGCCAGGAGGAGCTGCTGCCCATGCACGAGCTGGGCATGCTGCCGGGCATGCTGAACCGCTTCATGGAGGAGGCCCTCGACGCGCCGTCGGGCGTGATCATGGTCACCGGCCCCACGGGTTCGGGCAAGTCGACGACGGTCTACAGCTGCATCAACTACCTGAACCGCCCAGACGTGAGCATCATCACGGCCGAAGACCCGGTGGAGTACAAGGTGCGCGGCATAGGCCAGTGCTCCATCATGCCCTCCATCGGCCTGACCTTCGAGGAAACCCTCAAGCACATCGTCCGGCAGGACCCGGACATCGTGGTCATCGGCGAGGTGCGCGACCATTTCTCGGCCGTCATGTGCATCCAGACCGCCTTGACCGGCCACAAAGTCCTGACGACCTTCCATACCGAGGACAGCATCGGAGCCCTGGTGCGCCTGCTCGATATGGACATCGAGCCCTTTCTGGTATCCTCCACCTTGTCCTGCATCCTGTCGCAGCGCCTTGTGCGCAAGATCTGTCCGCATTGCGCCGTGCCCTACCAGCCCGATCTGAGCCAGCTGCGGCGGATGGGCTGCACCTATGGAGATCTGGCCGGGGCGGAGTTCCGCAAGGGCCGTGGTTGCGCCGCCTGTCGGCACAGCGGCTACAAGGGACGGCTCGCCGTCTACGAAATGCTCATCCCCGAAATTTTCATCCGCGACGCGGTCCTGCAGCGCAGAACAACCCACGAACTCCGGGAGATCAGCCTGGAGAAGGCCGGCATGGTATCCCTGCTCGAAGACGGGATCACCAAGGCCGCGCTCGGGATCACCACCGTGGACGAAGTCCTGCGGACCTTGCCGCGCGTGCACAAGCCTCGGCCTCTGGTCGAACTGCGCCGCATACTCGGAGCGTAAATGTTCGAAATAGCCTCGATTCACGATCGCGTCCGGGAGTTCCTGGAAGAGCCGGGGAGCGATCTTCCGGTTTTCGACCGAACGGCCCTGCTGGTTCACCAGGAGGCGGCGCGCCCTGATCCGGACACGGACAAGGTCGTAAGCCTCATCATCCAGGACCAGGTGCTGGTGGCCGAGGTGCTGAAGGTCGCCAATTCCTCGTTCTTCCGCGGCATCAAGAAGGTCAGCCGCATCCAGGACGCCGTGGTCCGCATCGGCCTGCGGGAAGTGGTCAACTGTGTCATGATGGCCACGCAGCGCAAGAACTACGCTTCGCGCAACCCCTTCGTGCAGCAGTACACCAACATCCTCTGGAAGCACTCCGTGGCCTGCGCCTTCGGCGCCCAGTGGCTGGCCAGGCGCTGCGGGTACGAGGACCTCGCGCCCGAAGCCTTCATCGCCGGACTCATTCACGACGTGGGGAAGCTCCTGGTGCTCAAGGCCCTGGTCTCCGTCGGGGAAAAGGACCGGGCCGCCCCCCGCATCACCAGGACGGCGGCAGACGAGTTCGTCGACGCCATGCACCCTGAATGCGGTTGCCTGCTCCTTGAGAAATGGAATCTTCCGGAGCCTTATTGCATGGTCTGCCGCGACCATCACCGCAAGGACTACGACACCTCGAATACCCTGCTCGTCCTGGTCAGGCTGGCCAACCTCGTCTGCAGGAAACTCGGTATCGGCCTGCGGCAGGACCCCGACCTGATCCTGGTGACCTGCAACGAAGCCGGCCTGCTGGGCCTGACCGACATTACCTTGGCCGAACTCGAGATCGCCGTGGAAGACCACGTCGCCAAAGCGGAAATCTAACAACCACTCTTCATCCGTCTCAAAGAGGAGACCCGACGACCATGAAACTGGCGCAACGCATCACCAGCATCAAGCCTTCCGCGACCCTGACCATCAACACCAAGGCCCAGGAGTTGCGCGCCGCCGGTCGGCAGATCGTCAGCCTGGCCGTCGGCGAGCCCGACTTCCGCACGCCCGAGCACGTCTGCGAAGCGGCGCGCCAGGCCATGGAGCAGGGCTTCACCCGCTATACCCCGGTGCCGGGCATCCCCGAGCTGCGCACGGCCGTGTGCGGCTACTTCCGGGACTTCTACGGCGTGGACTCGGCCATGGACAACGTGGTCGTGACCAACGGCGGCAAGCAGAGCCTCTACAACCTGTTCCAGGTCCTCCTGGACCCGGGCGACGAGGTCATCGTCCCGGCGCCCTACTGGGTCAGCTACCCGGCCCTGGTGCAGCTGGCCGACGGCGTGCCGGTCTTCGTCGCCACGGAGCCGCAGAACGACTTCCTCGTCAGCGTGGAGCAGTTGGAGGCGGCCCGCACGCCGCGCACGCGCTGCCTGGTCATGAACACACCGTCCAACCCCACGGGCTGCCACTACACGCAGGAACAGCTCGACGCCATCGCGGCCTGGGCCGTGGACAAGGGCATCTTCGTCATCGCCGACGAAATCTACGACCAGCTGGTCTACGCCCCTGCCAGGCCCGCATCCCTGGCGCCGTGGTGGCGGCGTCACCCCGAGAATTTCGCCGTGGTCAACGGCCTGGCCAAGAGCTTCGCCATGACCGGCTGGCGCGTGGGCTACACCCTGGCCCACGCCGACCTGATCAAGGCCATGACCAAGATCCAGGGCCAGTCCACCTCCAACATCTGCTCCATCGCCCAGAAGGCGGCCCTTGCCGCGCTGACGGGCGGCTGGGAATGCCTTGCGCCCATGCTCGCGGCCTTCGTGCGTCGCCGCGACCTCGGCCTGGCCAAGGTCCTGGCCTGGGGCGACGTGGTCTGCCCCAAGCCGGCCGGCGCCTTCTACCTTTTCCCGCAGGTGGATGCCTACTACACGCCCGAAGTGCCGGATTCCACCGCGCTGTGCGGCCTGCTGCTGGATAAGGCCGGCGTGGCCCTGGTTCCCGGCGCGGCCTTCGGCGACGACCGCTGCATCCGCATTTCCTACGCCCTGGACGACGAGACCTTGTCCGACTGCCTGGACAAGGTCGGCCAGGTGCTCCATGACCTGAAGAAATAACCGGAGGTGCCCCGTGATCGATCAGACCGCCCCCTGGAAGGCGCTTGCCGACCATGTGTCCGAAGTACCGAACCTGCGGGAGCTCTTTGATCGGGACCCGGGGCGCTTCGAGCGGTTTTCCGTCTCGGGCGCCGGGATCTTCCTGGACTATTCCAAGAACCGCATCACGGAGAAGACTCTCTCGCTCCTGCTGGACCTGGCCCGCGAGGCCGGCTTGGCCGGGCGGATGCGGGCCATGTTCGCCGGGGAGCGCATCAACGCGACCGAGGACCGGGCCGTGCTGCACACGGCCCTGCGCAGGCGGGCCGACGAACCCCTCATCCTGGACGGCGTCGACGTGGTCGGCGAGGTGCACGCGGTGCTCGGACAGATGGACGCCTTCACGCAGCGCGTGCGGTCCGGGGAGTGGAAGGGGTACACGGGCGAGCGCATCACCGACGTGGTCAACATCGGCATCGGCGGCTCGGACCTCGGCCCCTGCATGGTCACCGAGGCCCTGGGCTTCTACCGCCAAAGGGACATGCGCTTCCATTTCGTGTCCAACATCGACGGCACGCACATCGCCCGCGTACTCGAAGCCGTGCGGCCGGAATCGACCCTCTTCATCATCGCCTCCAAGACGTTCACCACCCAGGAAACCCTGACCAACGCCCACACGGCCCGCGCCTGGTTCCTGGGCAAGGGAGCGGGGGAGGGCGACGTGGCCAGGCATTTCGTGGCCCTGTCGACCAACGAGAAGGCCGTGACCGCCTTCGGCATCGACCCGGCAAACATGTTCGCCTTCTGGGACTGGGTCGGCGGGCGCTATTCGCTGTGGTCCTGCATCGGCCTGTCCATCGCCCTGGCCGTGGGCATGGACAATTTCCGCGAGCTGCTGGCCGGGGCCCGGGACATGGACGAGCATTTCCGCACGGCCCCCTTCGAAAGGAACATTCCTGTCCTGCTGGCCATGCTCGGCGTGTGGTACCGCAACTTCCTGGGTTTCGAGTCCCACGCCGTGCTGCCCTACGACCAGTACCTGTCGAGGCTGCCCGCCTACCTGCAGCAGGCCGACATGGAGAGCAACGGCAAGGGCGTGGCCCTGGACGGCCGCACCGTGACCCACGCCACGGGCCCCGTCCTCTGGGGCGAACCCGGCACCAACGGCCAGCACGCCTTCTACCAGCTCCTGCACCAGGGCACGACCGTGGTGCCCTGCGACTTCCTGGCCGCGGTCAACCCGCTGCACGATATCGGCGAGCACCACACCATCCTGCTGGCCAACTTCCTGGCCCAGACCGAGGCCCTCATGCGCGGGCGGACCCTTGAGGAGGCCGAGAGGGAGCTTGCCTCCCTGCCGCCCGAAAAGCGTGCGGCCCTGGCCCCGCACAAGACCTTCCCCGGCAACCGTCCGACCAACTCCATCCTCTACGACCGCCTGACCCCGCGCGCCCTGGGCAGCCTCATCGCCATGTACGAGCACAAGATCTTCGTGCAGGGCGCCGTCTGGGGCATCAACTCCTACGACCAGATGGGCGTCGAGCTCGGCAAGCAGCTGGCCGGGGTCATTCTGCCGGAGCTGCAGGGCAAGGGTGCGGCCGCCCACGACTCGTCCACCAGCGGCCTCATCCGCTACTGCCTTGACCGGCGCAGGGCCTAGGCCCTATCGTCGGTGAAACACGCGGGGCTTCGGCCCCGCTCTCCGTGCGGGGCAGCGCGCCCGTCCACATTTTTCACCCGGCCACAGCATGAAGCTCAACCCCTTTCGCGTCGACCCGGCCCATCCATTTCAGCTGGTCAAGTTCCTGTCCATCAGCACCCTGGTGCTGATCCTGGCTTCGAGCAGCCTCATGTCGGTCTTCATGACCAACTACGCCAAGAGGGCGCTTCTGAAGAAGAACACGGCCTTTGCCCAGCTCCTGGCCGAAAACCTGAACCACCAGATCTACCGCCGCTTCACCCTGCCGGTGGTGCTCGGCTTCGGCCGGGTGGAGCTCAAGCGCAAGGACCAGTACGAACGGCTGGAGCAGGTCATCGAGTCGACCATTCATTCCTTCCACGTCCGCGAGCTGCGCATCTTCGACGAGCAGAGCGAGGTGGCCTACAGCACCAACGCGAACCAGATCGGCAATACCGACATGGGCGGCACGGAGGTGCGCGAGGCCATCGAGAAGGGCGAGCGCAGCTTCGTGCTGCAGAACAACCTGAACGTGTGGGATGTCGTTTTTGCCTTCGACCTGCAGCCCGGGGACGTGGTCCTGCGCACGGTCCACCCCCTGCGCGCCGAGCGGGACCTGCGTTTCCGCGACCAGCCCGGGCCGCTCCTGGGCGTGCTCGAATTCACCCAGGACATCACCAGCGACTACGAGACCGTCCTGCACCTGCAACGTCTCATCATCCTGACCACCTTCCTCGGTTCGGCGGCCCTCTACGCCCTGATCTTCTTCCTCATCCGCAAGGCCGACCGCGTGCTCGACGAGCGCCTGCGGGACAAGGAGCGCCTGGAGAAGGAACTGCAGCAGAACGAGAAGCTCGCGTCCATGGGTCGCATGGTCGCCAGCATCGCCCACGAGATCCGCAACCCCTTAGGCATCATCCGCAGCAGCGCGGAACTGCTCCTCAAGCGCGAAAAGGCCCAGGGCGGCGGCAACGCGGGCATCCTGGAGGCCATCTTCCACGAGTCCAAGCGCCTGAGCCAGACGGTCAACGACTTCCTCGACTACGCGCGTCCCAGGCAGCCGTCCCTGGAGGACGTGGACCTGGAAAAAGTCGTGCGGCACGCCGTGGGTTTCCTGACCCAGGAGGGCCAGGAGCACGGAGTGATGGTGGAGAGCACGCTGCCGCCGGGCTACATGGTCCAGGGGGACCGGGACCTCCTGTACCGGGGTTTCTACAACCTCATCAGCAACGCCATCCAGGCCTGCGACGGCGGGGGCCAGGTCAGCATCGCCCCGGTCTGCAAAGACGGCCAGGCCGCAGTGCTGATCCGGGACACGGGGCCGGGCTTTGACGCCAAGCAGCTTGAACGCTACATCGAACCCTTCTTCACGACCAAGGAGAAGGGGACGGGCCTGGGGCTGGCCATCACCAACTCCATATTCCAGATTCACGGCGCGGAACTGACGCTGCGCAACGGCAAGAACGGCGGAGCCGAGGCCCTCGTGGTCTTTTCCGAACCGTGCTAGGAAACATCCCCATGGGCAATCACATCCTCATCATCGACGACGAAAAGAACTACCTGCTCATCCTGGAGGCCATCCTGCAGGAGGAGGGGTACACCGTCACGGCCCTGGCCGACCCGGTCATGGCCATGACCTATCTCGACGAGTCCGAGGTGGACGTGGTCATCACGGACATGAAGATGCCCGGCATGACCGGCCAGGAGGTCCTGGAGTCCGTGCGCAGGCGCCACCCGCACATCCCTGTCATGATCATGACGGCCTTCGGCACCATCGACCGCGCCGTGGAGGCCATGAAGGGCGGGGCCTTCGACTACATCACCAAGCCCTTCGCCAACGACGAGATCCTGCTTTCGGTGCGCAAGGCCCTGAAGCTGTCCCACGCCGAGCGCCAGAACCGCCTGCTGCGCGAGAGCCTGGCCGAGAAGTTCGGCAAGGAGACCATCATCGGCAACTCCAAGGCCATCCAGGACGTCCTGGCCCTGGCGGGCAAGGTCGCGCCCACGCGCAGCACCGTGCTCATCACCGGCGAGTCGGGAACGGGCAAGGAGCTGGTGGCCCGGGCCATCCACATCGCCTCGGACCGCAAGGACATGCCCTTCGTGTCCGTCAACTGCATGTCCCTGAACCCCGGAGTGCTCGAGAGCGAGCTCTTCGGCCACGAGAAGGGCTCCTTCACCGGGGCCATGGCCCTGAAGCGCGGCCGCTTCGAGCTGGCCCAGGGCGGCACGCTCTTTCTGGACGAGATCGGCGAGCTGTCCCTTGAAATGCAGGTCAAGCTGCTGCGCGTGCTGCAGGAGCGGGTCATCGAGCGCGTCGGCGGCACCGAGACCATCGCCGTGGATTTCCGGCTGGTGGCCGCCACCAACAAGAGCCTGCAGGACGAGATCGCGGCCGGCCGCTTCCGCGAGGACCTCTTCTACCGTCTGAACGTGGTCAACATCCACCTGCCCCCCCTGCGCGAGCGGCGCGAGGACATCCCCATCCTGGCCAGCCATTTCCTGCGCAAGTTCTCCCTGGAGAACAACCGCGAGGTGCACGGCTTCACGCCCGGCGCCATCGACTACCTTTCCGCCTACGAATGGCCCGGCAACGTGCGCCAGCTGGAGAACGTCATCGAGCGTTGCGTGGTCCTTTCCAGTCACGACGTCATCAATGTCGAGGACCTGCCGCCGGAGCTGCGCGACGAGGAGATGCAGTTCAAGAGCGCCGTGGACCTCCTGCCGCTCAAGATCAACCTGTCCGAGACCCTGGAAAAGATCGAGGCGGCCCTCATCCGTCGGGCCATGGTCCATTCGGGCTTCGTGCAGGTCAAGACGGCGGAGATGCTCGACGTGTCCAAGAGCCTGCTGCAGTACAAGCTCAAGAAGTACAAGATCGCTGCCAAGAACTGACGTGACCGAAGCCACCGTCGCGGATCTCCTGTCCCTGGTGGAACAAACCCCCTGGCTGTCCGTGGACATCGCGGGGCGGCGTTTCTTTCCGGGCCTGGAGCCGCGCTTCGGCACGCCCGCTCGCCCCTGGCCCGCGCCGCTGCGCCGGGGGCTCGACCTCATGGGTGTGGGCGAACTCTACGAGCACCAGGCCCTGGCCACGGACCTGGTTCGGTCCGGCCGCCACGCCGTGGTGGCCACGCCCACGGCCAGCGGCAAGTCCCTGATCTACAACCTGCCCGTGCTCGAGGCCTGCCACGCCGACCGCTCGGCGCGGGCCCTGTACCTCTTCCCCCTGAAGGCCCTGGCCCAGGACCAGCGCCGGGCCTTGGACGCCTTGGCCGCGAGCCTCTTCCCAACGCCGACCTCGGCCATCTACGACGGCGACACCCCGTCCTCCCAGCGCACGCGCATCCGGCAGAACCCGCCGAACATCCTCTTCACCAACCCGGACATGCTCCATCTGGGCATCCTGCCGAGCCACGAGCGTTGGGCGGAGTTCTTCGCGAAGCTCCGCTTCGTGGTCGTGGACGAGGTGCACACCTACCGCGGCGTCATGGGCTCGCACATGGCCTGGGTCTTCCGCCGCCTGGTGCGCATCTGCCGCCTGTACGGCGCCGCCCCGACCTTCGTCTGCTCGTCCGCCACCATCGCCAACCCCGAGGAACTGGCCGCAAGCCTGACGGGCCTGCCCATGACCGCCGTGCTGGAGGGTACGGCCGCCGCCCCGCCAAGGCACATGCTTCTGATCAACGGCGTGGACGGGGCCGCCCGCAAGGCCATCGGCCTCCTGCAGGAGTCCATGCGCCTGGGACTGCGGACCATCGTCTACTGCAAGTCGCGGCGCATGACCGAACTCATCGCCCTGTGGGCCTCCCAGCGCGATGCCGCCGAGCAGGAGCGCATCTCCGCCTACCGTGCCGGGTTTCTGCCCGAGGAACGCCGCGAGATCGAGGCGCGCCTGTCATCGGGCGACCTGCTGGCCGTGGTCTCGACCAGCGCCCTGGAGCTCGGCATCGACATCGGCGGCCTCGACGTCTGCATCCTGGTCGGCTACCCGGGCTCCGTCATGGCCACCCTGCAGCGCTCCGGGCGGGTCGGTCGCGGCGGGCGCGAGGCCGCGACCTTCCTCATCGGACACGAGGACGCCCTGGACCAGTATTTCATGCACCACCCCGACGAGTTCTTCGCCATGACGCCCGAACGGGCCGTCATCAACCCCGGCAACCCCGTCATCGCCGCCCGCCATCTCCAATGCGCCGCGGCCGAGGCGTCCCTGCACCAGGGCGATCCCCTGGTTCAGGAGAACCCGACCCTGGTCGCCGGTCTCGTCCGCAGCGGCGAACTGCTGCAGAGCCGCGACGGCCAGGAGTACTTCTCCGCGGCCAGGCAGCCCCACCGCGGCGTGGCCCTGCGCGGCACGGGCTCGACCCTGGCCATCCTGGACATGGACAGCGGCGAGCGCATCGGCCTGGTGGACCGCTTTCGGGCCGTGTTCGAGACCCACCCCGGCGCCGTCTACCTGCACCGCGGCGCGACCTACGTCGTCGCCGACCTGGACCTGCAGACCGGCATGGCCCTGGCCCGCCGAGCCAAGGTCTCCTGGTACACGCGGGTGCGGCACGAGAAGTCCACGGAGATCATCCGCATCGACGCCTCGCGCCCCGTGTTCGGGGCCATGGTCCACCTCGGGGAACTCCGGGTCACGGACCAGGTCACGGGCTACGACCGCATCAGCGTGCGCGGCGGCCGCAACCTCGGCACCGTGCCCCTGGACATGGACCCCCTCGTCTTCGTCACGCGCGGCGTATGGATCGCCATCCCTGAAACAGTCCGGCGGCAGGTCGAGGCGGAGATGGCCCACTTCATGGGCGGCATCCACGCCCTGGAACACGCCGCCATCGGCATGATGCCGCTTCTGGTCATGACCGACCGCAGCGACCTCGGCGGCATTTCCATCCCCTTTCACCCCCAGGTCGGCAGCGCGGCCGTGTTCATCTACGACGGGTTGCCCGGCGGCTGCGGCCTGGCCGACCAGGCCTACGCCGCCTTCGAGACCCTGCTGCACAGGACCGCGCAGGTCATCCGCGACTGCGGGTGCGAAAACGGCTGCCCGTCATGCGTGCACTCCCCCAAATGCGGCTCCGGCAACCGGCCCATCGCCATGGGGGCGGCTTTGGGGGTGCTGGTGGGGGTGTTGGCGGGGTAGGCTCCTGAGGGGGTGGTGGGGGAGATGCCTCCGGCGGCCGGGGGGCA
>JANJWV010000163.1 GCA_024709365.1 Desulfomicrobium sp.
AGGGCGCCGGGGTTTCCCTGGCCATGGTCGAACTTCCCGACGGCAAGAGCTATCTGATCCGCCCCGGGATGACCATCGGGCTCTATGACGGTGTCGTGACGTCCATCGGAAACGAAGTGCTCGTGGTTGAAGAGGATGTCATCGACGTATTCGGTGAAGCGAAAAAGAGAACAATTAATTTAAGATTGCGGCAAGAGAAGGAGTAGAGTGCTATGAAGATTTTCAGAGCGATATCTGGATTCTTACTTTTAAGTTGTATCGTTGTGCTGACTTCATGCGCAACACACTCCAAGCCTGCCACCACTGACGCCGGTTCTGCGGACGCCTCGCAGATCACGACCGGGCGTGAAGCCGTGCTGTCGGAATCCCTCGGCAAGACCATGATCGACGTGCCCATTGACGCGGGAACGCAGCTCTATGCCGACTTCGATGGAGACAAAAACGTCAAGATTCTCTTCACGCCCGGTGTCACGGATTTCGTTCTTCCCCTCAACGAGACGGCTCTGGTCAGCCGACTCGAAAAGGAGATGGAAGGCGGACAGGTCAAGGCGCTGAACGTGTCCCTGAACTCCAAGAGCAAGTTCCTTCTCTCCCGTCAGTCCGACAGCCTCGGACGGTTGATGCTCGTCTCCGATGACATCCCCGCTCCGGAACTGCCGAAGAACGTCATCAGTTCGCTCAATTTCAAGCCCAAAAGCGACGCGCTGCAGGTCGTGACCTACTCGAGCCTCCCCTTCGAGGTCGTTCCAGAGCAGGCCGACGCGTTCAGGCTGACCTTCCGCAAGGCGCAGTTCCAGCCGTCACTGCTCAAGAAATACGACGTGAGCAAGCTCGGCACCAAGATCGAGACCGTAACCGCCTACAACGACCAGGACGGCAACGCCTACCTCGTCTTCGCCGGTGCGGAGAGCCCGGCCCTTTCCGTCCTGCGCAAGGGCGATGAGACGCATGTCCTGGTCAAGACGGGCAAGTCGTCTCAATCCGCCTCCATGGCCGCCGCCGACAAGGCCGCCGCCGATGAACCGGTGTACAAGGAGAGCGAGATCCAGGAACTGAACACGCTCTTCCCGGGCATGAAGGAAAACTACACGGGCGAAAAGATTTCCATCGACCTGCAGAACGCTTCCGTCGAGCAGGTCCTGCGCCTCATCTCCGAGATCAGCGGCTACAACCTCATCCTTGACGACGACATCACCGGGAACATCTCCCTGAAGCTTGTGGACATCCCCTGGGATCAGGCCCTTGACCTCGTGCTGCTGCAGAAGAACCTGGGCATGGTCATCAAGGGCAACATCATGCGCATCGCCTCGGCCACGAAGCTGGAGGCCGAGCGCGCACAGTTGCAGAAGGCCCGCGAGGCGGCCATCCAGGCCCAGGAGAGCATGCGCAACCTGGCCCCGCTGAAGACCGAGTACATCCAGATCAACTACAACACCGCCGCCGAATTCGAAGGCAAGGTCAAGACCCTGCTGACGCCAAACCGCGGCACCGCTTCCTCCGACCCGCGCACTAACATCCTGATCGTGACCGACACCGAGGAAGCGCTGGCCAGGATCGACAGCTTCATCAAGAAGCTGGACCGGGCAGAGCGCCAGGTCATGATCGAAGCCCGCCTCGTCTACGCCACCGACGAGTTCCAGCGCAGCCTGGGTGTGAAATGGGGTACGACCTATCAGACCGAAACCGATGAGAATCTGCCCAACGAACAATGGCGCGGAACGTTTGCGTCGACCGGTCTGAATGCCATCAACACCGCAAACGGCATCACATTGGGCGGGACAGTCGGCAAGTTTCTCGGCGAGGACCTTTTCGCCCTGGATGCGTCTTTGCAGCTTGGAGAGCAGAAGAATCTGGTCAAGACGATATCTGCGCCCCGTGTCCTGACCCTGAACAACAACCGTGCGGAAATCCAGCAGGGCACGAAGCTCGCGACGGCCACGGAGTCGGAAAGCGGCGGTACGACGACCGAATACGAAGAAGCGGTACTGAAGATATCGGTGCTGCCGCAGATTACGCCCGACAACAAATTGATTCTCGACCTCGACATCAGCGATGACAGCCCCAAGAGCGACGGCCGGGACATCGACACCAAGTCGACCAAGACGAAGATGATGGTCAGCGACCGCGAGACCATCGTCATCGGCGGCGTGCTGAAAACGACGGAAAGCACCGAGAAGAGCCAGATCCCCGGCTTGGGAGACGTTCCCGGACTTGGTTGGCTGTTCAAGAACACCTACGATACAAAAACCAAGGCCGAGCTCCTGATCTTCATTCAGCCACGCATTCTTTAGCCGCTTGAAAGTTCACCGCGCCAAAAGGCCGCCTGTCTCGGGCGGCCTTTTTTTTGTCACGCAGTGCAGGCCGCGGACGGCAAGGACATCAATCCAGGGCGCAACGAAAAAGGCATGCACCGTTGACGCTGCCGCGGTGCATGCCTATTTGCTGGATGATTCAGGATGTGGCCGGTACTTTGACCAACCGTAATCGTCAGACGGACACTTTCTCCGGGAATAGCGTGTTGGCGTCGAAGTAATGTCCGCGTACGCACTGCGCATAGGCGTTGATGTCGGCGGCGGCGATGGCCTCGTACATCATGCGGTGCTTGTCGACCTGCGCATTGAGCAGGGACGCGGCATGATCGTAATAGACCGCGATATAGGTCCAGTAGTAGTTGCCGAGGGAGTGCCACGCCTTGGCCAGAGACTCGCTGTGCGCGCCCTGGACGATGGCGAGATGAAAGGCCATGTCGTTCTTGCGCATGTTCTTCGTGTCGTTCATGTCGACGCAGGCGGCCATGTTGTCGACGCAGCTCTTGAGATAGTCCAGGTCCAGATACCTTGAGCGGTGTTTGATCACGCTCCAGCGCACGGCGAGGGCTTCGATTTCGGTGCGCACGTCGTAGTAGTCGTTGAGCTGTTCCTTGCTCAGAGTCCTGATCCGCGTCCCCTTGTAGGGTTCGGTCTCCAGTACGCCCTGGGCGATAAGATCCCGGATGGCCTCGCGGACTGCCCCCTGGCTGATGGAAAGTTCACGAGCGAGCTTGGACTCGATGATCTTGTCACCGGGGTTGAGGTCTCCGCGCAAAATCGATTCCATGAGGTATTCGGCGACGTCATCCCGCAATACCCTTCTTTTCAACAGACTTTTCGTTTCCATCGTATATGTCCTTTATGCAGTCGGAAAGCAGAAGTCACCGGTGCTTCTTTTTTGAGGAATAGTCAGGCGCCAGATTGCCGGTGGTCAAAAAATGTCTGACAATATTTTTCTCGACAGGATTTGTGCATTCGAAATGGGCTACAACCAAGGTTTCCCCATGAAGGTGGCTTGCCCTGACAAAACGGCAAGGGAGCAGCATGGGATGGTCGTGATGGGGTAGCGAAAACAGAATTTCAAATCCGCCGTCGAATTCATGTTCGGAGTGAGCGTTCTTCAAGAGTATCTGTATTGCCGATGACGACATGTTCACGATCGTTCCGTTATGGAAAAGAGCGGATCCATTGATCTTGAAATAAATTACGGCCGAAATGGAACATTGTTTTCTATGACTGAGCCGTTTCTCGTCAGGCGATGTCAGGGGTGCTTCCTGGCAGAGAATGTGTTCGGTGAGGACGTCTTCGATCAGAGATGAAATGGTCTTGTTTTCAATTCGACAAGCTGCTTTGAGCTTTGCGAACGTGGTTTCATCGGTACGGAATGAAATTTTGGTGTTTTTGCGTGGAGTGGGTTTATGATGAGCGTCCATGATGCACAAGTCCCTGCCGGGTCACGAGTCACAAGTTTATTTCTTCAATAATTTTTTTCGGTTATTTCACATTTCCGGTTGTTTTTCAATAATCTTTTTTCTGTAATAGTTTTCGGCGTTCGCTATCACAGGTCTTTTATTGAATATTTCGTATCCGGCAGTTTCGTGCGGGCATGGGGTGCCGGTCGTCAAAAATGCCTATGGCGCATGGTTTTCAGGAGGAGTTTGTCGCGGCATGAGGGGAGCGGCGCTTCCACGTGACGCGAGGGAATGCATTCATGAGTCGGCCAGGTCAGACTGACCATCCCCGTGCAAGGCCGCAGTGCCAGACAAGGCCCGGAAAGCCGGAATCTCGAATTTGTGATGGCGGTGGAGGGAACAAATATATGTATGTAGTCTCTATATTGGATAAAAATGTCGGTACTGAACGGGGCGTGTTTTGAACCTCTTATGGCCTGCCGGTGAGGCGGGAGGCCCGGCCCGGGCTTGATCGAGTCTTTCCTTGTCCTGTGAGCTGGCTGACGGCTTAATGCTGGTCAAGTGGGTCTTGGAATTTCTTGTGTGACATTCAGATGTTTTTGGCGTATTATTTTTGACGAAAATTGTCAGCCAATAGCTCCGAGTGATGCGTGTTGTTGCGCCCACGGCAGGATAGCAGCAGTGGGCGGTAGGTGTATGAATATGGAATCGTAAGACAATACGCGTGGTTAATAATATTTTCTTGACTTATTGGGAAATAATTTTATTAAATAATTTATAATAACTTATGTGCGTTATTTTTTGCTCTAATTTATATTCTTCCTATGTATGAGGATATTGCTACGATGATATGCTGTGCGATATCAATATAATTCCAGCTAATATTCCTTTTATTATTCTTTAAGTTTTTTCATTTATTTGCGTATCCGAGAGGTTTCCTTGCATCACGGGGATTGCAATTGTCGGTTTTTCGTTTCGATTTCCTGGAGATTTGAGCGATGAAGGTATTTTTTGGGATGCACTGGTAAGTAGTGAGTACTTAGTCTCTCATGTCTCGTCTGACCGCTGGGCCGTAGATGAATTGCGGCATGCCAAGCGATCCGAACCCGGGCGCAGCGTCACGTTTTCGGCCGGAGTACTTTCTCGTGCCGATGAGTTCGATGCGCAATTTTTCGGCATTTCGCCTCGCGAAGCGAGGATGCTCGATCCGCAGCAGCGGTTGTTGTTGGAGTTGGCTTGGGAGGCGATGGAAAACGGCTACATATTGCCGTCCTCTTTAGCTGGATCTGATTGCGCAGTTTATGTCGGTATTTCTGGGATGGACTACGGGACACGCTGTATGGATGATATGGCGGTGATGACATCCCACTCCATGACCGGCAACGCCCCCAGCATCGCATCCAATCGCCTTTCGTACGCCTTCGATCTTCGCGGTCCCTCCCTGTCCGTAGATACCGCCTGCTCGTCTTCCCTGGTGGCCCTGCATCACGCCTGCTCGTGCCTGCGTGCGGGCGAGGCTTCCGCCGCCCTCGTCGGCGGCGTGAACATGCTGCTGCACCCGTCGCCTTTTGTGGGCTTCACCAAGGCCTCGATGCTCTCTGCCGACGGGCGCTGCAAGGCCTTCGACGCTGCCGGGGACGGCTATGTGCGCGCCGAGGGCGGGGCGGTGCTGCTGCTCAAGCCCCTGGACCAGGCGCTGGCCGACGGGAATTCCATCAAGGCGGTCATCCTCGGCAGCGGCGTCAATTCCGACGGGGCGCGCACGTCGGGTCTGACCATTCCGAGCGTCGAGGGGCAGGTTGAGCTCCTGAACGACGTCCTGGCCCAGAGCGGGCTCGAACCCGGCGACATCGATTTCATCGAGGCCCACGGCACAGGCACCGCGGTGGGGGATCCCGTCGAAGCTGCGGCCATCGGCCGGGTGTATGGGCGGGGGCGACGCTCCCCGTTGCCCATCGGGTCGGTCAAGACCAATCTCGGACACCTTGAGTCGGCGTCGGGAATGGCTGGTCTGGTCAAGGCGCTTCTGTGCCTGCGCAACCATGAGCTGCCGCCGAGCCTGCACCTCTCCACGCCCAATCCGGCCATCGATTTCGCCGGCTTGAACATTGAAGTGGCCACCCGGCGCATGCCCCTTGGCGCCGATGGCGGCAAGCCGCTGGTGGCGGGCGTGAACTCCTTCGGTTTCGGCGGGACCAACGCCCACGTCCTGCTCCAGGAATTCCGCCGCGAGGATCCGGCCCAGGACGACGGGGCGGAACCGTCCTGCCCCCCGCTCTTTCTGTCCGCGCGCACCGAGGCCGCCCTGCGCGCCATGGCCGGAAGGTACGCCGCATGTCTGGAACCGGTGTCCGCCGGACACTTCTATGACGTGGCCCGTGCCGCGTCTTCCGGGCGCGACCGCCTGGAAAAACGGCTCGCCCTTGCCGCGGGTTCGCCGCAGGAGGCCGTGCATGATCTTGCCGGATACGCCGAAGGCGGTTCTCCGGCGACGGTCTACGTCGAGGACGCCCTGCACGATGCCGGAGGCGTGGCCTTCGTCTATTCGGGCAACGGGGCGCAGTGGCTGGGCATGGCGCGCGCTCTTTTGGCGGAGTCCCCGCGTTTTGCCGGGATACTGGCGGATATCGATGCGCAGGTGCAGAGGCTCGCGGGATTTTCGATCATCAAGGAACTTCTGGCCGATGAGGCCGACGCCCGGATCCACGATACCGTCGTGGCGCAGCCGCTGCTGTTCGCCATCCAGGTCGGCGTCACCACGCTGTTTGAGGACCTTGGGGTCAAGCCGCATGGTGTCGCGGGGCACAGCGTGGGCGAGGTCGCCGCGGCATGGGCCTCGGGTGCGCTGACGCTGGAGCAGGCCGTGCGGGTCATCGTTTTCCGCAGCGCGGCCCAGGGCGCCACGCATGGCCTGGGAAAGATGGCCGCCGCGTCCATTTCCAGGGATGCCGCCCAGGACGTGCTGTCCGGCTTCGGCGACGCCCTGGACGTGACCATCGCCGCCGTGAACAGCCCGCATATGGTCACCTTCGCCGGCAGCGTCGACGACATGACCGTCCTCGGCGAGCGCTTCAAATCCGAAAACGTGCACTTCAAGCTGCTGGATCTCGACTACGCCTTCCACAGCCGGCACATGGACTCGGTCCGGGACAGCCTCATCCGCAATCTGGGCGACCTTGTGCCTTCTCCGTGCGGCAAGGCGGTTTTCGTCTCGGCCGTCAGCGGGGATGTTCTTGACGGGCCGTCCCTCGATGCCGGTTACTGGTGGCGCAATGTGCGCGAAACCGTCAATTTCGAAGCCGCCGTCGCCGCCCTCGCCACGACCGGTTGCCGCATCTTTGTCGAAATCGGTCCGCACGCCATCCTGCAACGCTACATGCGCGACACCCTGGCCTCCCTGGACGTGAAGGGGAGGGTGCTGCCCACGCTGCGGAAAAATGCCGACGGCCTGGAACGCATTGTCGAAGCGGCCCTGCGCGTTCATCTCCTCGCCGATTCGCTTCCCTGGGACGTCTTTTTCCCGCATGCAGGGCGGGACGTGCGTCTGCCGAGCTACCCGTGGCAGCACGAGCGCTTCTGGCATCCGGTTTCCCGCGAGAGCCTCGGAGCCATCGATCGCCGCCGGGTGCACCCCCTGTTGGGCTGGCCCCTGCCCGGGCAGGACAGCGTCTGGGAAAACGTGCTCGACCCCGTCGTTCTGCCGTGGCTCGGCGACCACAAGGTCGGCGGGGCAGTGGTGTACCCCGGGACGGCCTATGCCGAGATGGGTCTGGCCGCCGCGCGTCAATGGCTCGGGGATGGGGTGCTCGCCCTGGAGGAACTGGATATCCTGTCCCCCATGGTTTTCGACGGCGAGCATGCACGCACCTTTCAGCTGGCCCTGGACCCCGGGGATGGCGGCTTCCGGATCCGCAGCCGCCGACGTCTGAGCGACGACCCCTGGACGCTCCACGCCACGGGCCGGGTCATCGGCGTCGAATCCGGAATTTCCGTGCCCATGCTGCCCGACGTCTCGTCGCCGGCCGACTGCATTGCCGGCGCGGACCACTACCGCATGGCGGCCGGTCTGGGGCTGGACTACGGCCCGGCCTTTCAGGGGCTCGACCACGCCCTGGTGGACGGGGACACGCTCGCGGGCGTCCTGCGGGCGGACATGCCGGAGCTTGGGGACGGGTACCTGATCCACCCGGCGCAGATGGACGTGTGCGCCCAGTCGCTGCTGGACTTCTCCCGGGATGCGATCGTCGCCGGGGATAGGGTGACCCTGCTTCCGGTCAGGACGGGCCGCCTTCTGCTGTTGCGGCGGGGCCGCGCTGCGGCGTTTCGTTCCCGGCTGCGCCGTCGCGGCGCCCGTTCCGTGCTGGCGGATTTCGATCTGCTGGATGCCTCGGGAGAGGTCATGGCCGTCATGCGGGACTGCCGTTTCCGCGCCGCCCCGCTGGCCAGGCGCGACGCTTCCCGCAATGCCTCCTGGAGGGTGGTCCCGCGTTTGAGCCCGCATCCTGGCGACGAGTCGGCGAGTCCGATGCCGCCCGTGGACGATATCATGACATGGTGCCGCGCCTCCCTCGAAAGATTGGAGCCGCAGCGCCGGGCCTGGTTCGAAGAGGCCTTGCCGCTGCTCGAAGCCCTGGTCCTGGCCATGGCCCGCGAGGGGTTCGAACGCCTGGCCGCAGATGCGCCTTCCGCGGCCCCTTCGCCGGCGGAGATTTCCTCCCCGTACGGCCGCTGGCTCCGGGGGCTGTTGCAGCGCGAGGGGATGCTCCGCTTCCATGACGGCCGCTGGCTGCTGACGGAAGCGCCTGATCTGCCCGCGGCCGGTGAAATCTGGCGGACCCTGCTGCGCGACTTCCCCGCATGCCTGCCGCAGCTGGCCCTCTTGGGGCGCGTGGGCCTGCACCTTCCCGACCTTCTGGCCGAACCCGTGCTGCACCGTGATTTTCTGGCGTCCCTGCAGGCTGCGCCGATTGCGGAAGCGTATTATTCCGATCCGGCCTATCTTGGCGTCGGCACCGCCCTCGTGGGCGCCCTGAACGGGATCGCGGCGGGCTTGCCTACGGGGCGGCGGTTGCGCGTGCTGGAAGTCGCCCCCGAGGCGGACGCCCTGACGCGTGAGCGCTGCCGCATCCTGCCGGAGGACAGGCTGGACTACGTCCTGGCCTTTGCCGATGACAGGGTGCTCGAACGGCGGATGGCCGAGTTCCGGGACATGCCCTCGGTCACCCTGACGAGCATGGATTGCGCGCAGTGGACGTTTGCCGACGCGAGCATTCGGCAGCAAGGGTTCGACGTGGTCATCCTCGGCCAAGCCCTGCACAGGGCGACCGCCCCCCGCGGGGCCCTGGCCCGGGTCCGGGGCTGGCTCGCGCCCGGAGGGCTGCTGCTGGCGGCCGAGCGGCACCCCGACTGGAGCGCCGATTTTCTGGCCGGGCTCGACGCGGGGAGATGGTTCGAAAGCCTGCCTGACGAAACCGGCCGCACGGAGCCCCTGTCGCCGCTTCGAGAGCCGGCGGGCTGGCTGGAGGCGCTGCGCGGGGAGGGTTTCGAGGACGTGGCCTGCTTCACGGAACCGGCTGCCGGCCGGCTTGCCGAGGGCGCGTACCTCGTCATGGGCCGCCGCCCGTCCCTGGCCGCGCCGGAGCCGTCCGGGGGCGTTTCCGACGTGTGGCTGCTCCTGGCCGACGACGCCTCGGCGGACGCCGCGGACATGGTGCGGGCGGACCTGGAAGCCCGAGGGGGGCAGGTCATCGTGGCGCACCCCTCACGACTCGGCCCATTGCCCGAAGCGGACCACGCGGTTCTGCTCCTGGGGTGGAGGCTGCCGGTCGAGGAGTCCGAGAACCTGCTGTCCGAAGCGCTGCGTTGCGTCCAGGAACTGGCCGGCCGGGCCGACAGCGCCCCGAGGCTCTGGATCGTGACCAGCGGCGGGGCGCTGGCGTCGGGCCTGCCCCCCGGACGGGAGCGCAACCCGGTCCAGGCAGCGCTGTGGGGTTTCGGACGCGTGGTCATGAACGAACTGCCCGCGCTCCGCTGCACCCTCATCGATGTCGAGGGGGACGCCGCCGCGGACATG
>JANJWV010000176.1 GCA_024709365.1 Desulfomicrobium sp.
TTTCCTGTCCCGTGCAGACTCAGGCCGACCCCGTCAGCCTGGTCGTCTTCGGCGCCACCGGGGATCTGGCCATGCGCAAGATCTACCCCGCCTTGGCCTCCCTGTGCCGCAACCAGCTCCTGAGCCACGACACGCGCATCCTGGCCGTGGGCCGCACGGAGATGGACACCGAGCAGTACAGACAGAAGCTCGGCGAGAGGCTGGCCGGAGTCGTCCCCGCCTCGTGCCTGGCGGATCTCGCCCCCAGGGTCAGCTACCTGAGCATGGACCCCGAGGACCCCGCCTCGGCCCGCTTCCTCGCCCTGGCCCTGAACGAGCTGGACGGCGGCGCGAAGGACCGCCTGTTCTACCTAGCCGTGCCGCCGTCGGCCTACATCCCCCTGGCCACGGCCATCGGCGAGGCCGGCCTGGCCCGGCAGGACGAGGACCGGCACGTGCGCATCGTCGTGGAAAAGCCCTTCGGCCGCGACCTGCCCACGGCCCGCGAGCTCGACGAGGTCCTGCACCGCTATTTCCGGGAGAGCCAGATCTTCCGCATCGACCACTACATGGCCAAGGAAACGGTGCAGAACGTCCTGCTGCTGCGCTTCGCCAACGCCCTCTTCGAGCCCGTCTGGAACCGCCGCTACATCGACCACATCCGCATCACCGCGGCCGAGGACCTCGGCATCGGCCACCGCGCCGGGTTCTACGACCAGGCCGGGGTCCTGCGGGACATGTTCCAGAACCACATGATGATGCTCCTGGCCCTGTGCGCCATGGAGCCGCCGTCCCTGTTCGACGCCGAACTGGTCCGCGACGAACGCTCCAAGGTCTTCCGCGCCCTGCGCCCCCTGGACCTGGAGCGCCTGGACGAGCAGCTGATCCTGGGCCAGTACGGGCCGGGCATGGTCGACGGCAAACCCGTGCCCGGCTACCTGCAGGAGCCCGGCGTGCGGCCGGACTCGACCACGCCGACGTTCGCCTGGATGAAGGTCTATCTGGACAACTGGCGCTGGCAGGGCGTGCCCTTCCACCTCTGCTCGGGCAAGCGCCTGGCGGCCAAGCACACCGAAATCACGGTGCAGTTCAAGAGCGTGCCCGTGTCCATGTTCCGCAAGACCCACGGCGGCGCCATCCCGCCCAACAGGCTGGTCATCGGCATCCACCCCCACGAGGTGGTCCGCCTGGAGGTCCAGACCAAGGGCCAGGGCTCGCGGCTGTGCCTGCAGGGACAGTCCATGGAGTTCTCCTACGGCGCGGCCTCGGGCCTCGGACGCCTGGACGACTACGCCAAGGTGCTGCTGGACTGCATCACCGGCGACCAGACCCTCTTCTGGCGCCAGGACGCCGTGGAGCTGTGCTGGGGCTTTCTGACCCCGGTCCTCGACCGCTGCGACTGCGCGGAAGACGCGCTGCCCCTGCACACCTACGTCGCCGGCGGACCCGGACCCAAAGAGGCGCACCGCGCCGCGCCGTAAGAACCTCGATTTTCAGAACAACGGACGCACCACCCGCAACCATCAACCCGACACGCATCAGGAGGACCCATGGCCGGTTTCGAAGGCATCAAATGGGCCGGTTCCCAGGCACGCTACACGCTCCACGACAAGGCCTTCGCCATGGTGCCCACGGCCGACAAGGTCCCGGCGGTATCCCGCTCCATCCACTACGGGATCTGTCTGGCCTTCGAGGGCATCCGCTACTTCATCGGCCCGGCCGAGGATGGCAGCCTGCACATCCAGTTCCTGAACCTGCACAAGAACCTGCAGCGCTTCCGCCGCTCCATCTCCTTCAACCTCGGTACGGCGCAGCAGGCGCTGGTGCCGACCGAAGAGGAGCTCGAAGGCCTGATCCTGCACTACCTGCGCAGCCCCGAGCTGGCGGACTTCATCAGGGAAATGGGCGAGAGCGGCGGCCAGGGCTACCTGCGCCCCTTCACCGTGGACGAGTCCCAGTCCATCGGCGTGACCTTCCCCGAGCGCCCGTCCATCCGCATGGTCACCTGCACCTACGACCGCTACCTGGGCGAGCCCTTCAGCGGCGTGGTCGTGCCCAACCTGGTGCGGGCCGTGGCCGCCAACGGCACGGGCAACCTCAAGCTCGGCGTGAACTACCTCCTGAGCGTCAAGGCCGTGGACGAGGCCAAGAGCATCCTGCCCGAGGCCAGTTCCGCCCTGTTCCTGGACGACCGCCTGGACCTGCCCCTGCGCGACCGCCGCATCACGGAATGGGATTCGTCCTGCTGCCTCATCGCCATGGCGGACGGCACCGTGGTGAAGATTCCCGAGAGCCCGCTCATCCTGCCATCGGTGACCATCCAGGGCATCTGCGCCATCCTGCGCGAGGACGGCGTGCCCGTGGAGGAGCGGGACATGACCTACGGCGAGTTCATGGCCCGGGCCGAGGCCGGGGAGATCGCGGCCATCGCCTCCATCGGCACGGCGGGCATCCTGAACCGGGCCCAGCGCCTGATCATGGTCGACGAGAACAACGCGCCCTGCGGCGAGCTGCGCGCCCAGACGGACCACCCCATGTACCACGCCCTGGGCAAGGCGCGGCAGACCTACTGGGACATCTACCAGGACAAGGCCCCGGTACCCGCGGGCATGACCCTGCAAAGCTACCTGATCTGAAATGCGCCGAACGCCTGAAAAACGTTCTGGACTGCGTTGCTCACCGATTTTGAAGGGCTCATGTAGACGGCTACACTTCGCCCTCCAAAATCGGTTCGCGCCTTGCCGGAACGCTTTTCAGGCGTCCGGCTGTTGACAACCGGGCCCGGACCCCATATCAGGCTTCCCACACGTGGGGATGTAGCTCAGCTGGGAGAGCGCTGCGTTCGCAATGCAGAGGCCAGGAGTTCGATCCTCCTCATCTCCACCAAAGGAAAAGTCAGGGCTTGGATGTAACAATCCGGGCCCTTTTCTCATTTCCTGTACCCAGGCCATCGGCACCAATCCTTTCTATCGCCTCTAATTCTTGACACTTCCGAGTTGATCGGGCTTAGGTACCAGGCTGCAACACATAGAGCTTCCTCGAACCGGAAGCCTCCTGCCTCTGTAACCCAAGACACGATCATGGCACTCAAAAAATCCGAACTCTACTCCTCCCTCTGGCAGTCCTGCGACGAGTTGCGTGGCGGCATGGATGCCAGCCAGTACAAGGACTACGTCCTCGTTTTGCTGTTCATCAAATACATCAGCGATAAATACGCGGGCCAGCCATACGCGCCCATAACCATCCCGCAGGGTGCGAGCTTTGCCGATATGGCGGCCATGAAGGGCAAATCCGACATCGGTGACCAGATCAACAAAAAGGTTCTCGCGCCCCTGGCCGCAGCCAACAAGCTCTCGGACTTCCCGGACTTCAACGATGCCACCAAACTCGGCACCGGCAAGGAGATGGTCGACCGCCTGACCAACCTCATCGCCATCTTCGAGAACCCGGCCCTGGATTTCTCCAGGAACCGGGCCGACGGCGACGACATCCTGGGCGACGCCTACGAATACCTCATGCGCCACTTCGCCACCGAGAGCGGCAAGAGCAAGGGGCAGTTCTACACACCCGCCGAGGTCAGCCTGGTCATCGCCCAGATTCTGGGCATCCGCGGCGCCCAGACGTCCGCCAACACTTCAGTCTATGACCCGACCTGCGGTTCGGGCTCCCTTCTGCTCAAGGTCGCCCACGAAGCTCCTACACCCGTGACCCTCTACGGGCAGGAGAAAGACGCCGCCACCAGCAGTCTGGCGCGCATGAACATGATCCTGCACGACAACCCCACCGCCCTCATCGTGCAGGGCAACACCCTGGCCGATCCGAAGTTCACGGACAACGGCGCCCTCAAGACCTTCGACTACGTGGTCGCCAACCCGCCCTTTTCCGACAAGCGCTGGACCAGCGGGCTCGATCCGGAAAACGACGCGCACGGCCGCTTCCAGTCCTTCGGCGTGCCCCCGGCCAAGCAGGGGGATTACGCCTATCTGCTGCACATCGTGCGGTCGCTGAAAAGCACCGGCAAGGGTGCGTGCATCCTGCCCCATGGCGTGCTCTTCCGGGGCAACGCCGAGGCCGACATCCGCCGCAATCTGGTGCGCAAAGGCTACATCAAGGGCATCATCGGCCTGCCCGCCAACCTCTTCTACGGCACGGGCATCCCGGCCTGCATCATCGTCATCGACAAGGCCGAGGCCGCAAGCCGCAAGGGCATCTTCATGATCGACGCCAGTTCCGGCTTCATGAAGGACGGTCCCAAGAACCGCCTGCGCGCCCAGGACATCCACAAGATCGTGGATGTGTTCACCAAGGGGCTGGAATTTCCCAAATACTCGCGCATGGTCAGCCTGGAGGAGATCGAGAAGAACGACTTCAACCTGAACCTGCCGCGCTACATCGACAGCCAGGAGCCAGAGGACCGTCAGGATATCGAAGGCCATCTGCGCGGGGGCATCCCCCAGGCCGATGTGGACGCCCTGGCCCGGTACTGGGATGTCTGCCCCGGCCTCAAGTCCGCGCTGTTCGCGCCCAATCGGCCGGGATACCTGAATCTCACGGTGGACAAAGCCGGCATCAAGGCGACCATCTACGAGCATCCCGAATTCGCGGCGTTCATCGCCGACATGCAGGCCCACTTCACGCGATGGCGAGACCCGGCCTGCGCCACTCTCAAGATCCTCGTGCCCGGCTTCGCGCCCAAGGATCTGGCCGTGCGCCTGTCCGAGGAACTGCTGGCCCATTATACGGACCGCGCGCTCATCAAGCATTACAACGTGTACCAGCACTTCATGGACTACTGGGCCGCGACCATGCAGGACGACTGCTATCTCATAGCGGCCGATGGCTGGAGTGCCAGGACCTACCGCATCATCGAGACGGACAAAAAGGGCAAGACCAAGGACAAGGGCTGGACCTGCGACCTCGTGCCCAAGCCCCTGATCGTGGCCCGCTACTTTGCCAGAGAACAGGCCGCGCTGGACGCCCTGACGGCGGATCTGGAAACCGTGTCCAGCCGCATGGCCGAACTGGAAGAGGAACACGGCGGAGACGAGGGCGCATTCGCCGAGCTGGACAAGATCAACAAGGCGGGCGTCAGCGCCCGGCTCAAGGAGATCCGCTTCGACGCCACGGCCAAGGAGGAAGCCGCCATCCTGAACACATGGCTCAAACTCTGCCAGCAGGAAGCGGACCTCAAAAAGAAGGTCAAGGAGGCTGAAGCCGACCTCGATACGGCGGCCTACCGGCACTACCCCAAACTGACCGAAGCCGAGATCAAGACCCTGGTGGTGGAAGACAAATGGCTGGCCAGTTTGGAGGCTGCCATCCACGGCGAAATGGACCGCATCAGCCAGGCCCTGACCCGGCGTGTGCGGATGCTGGCCGAACGCTACGCCAAACCGCTGCCGCAACTGGTGGATGAGGTAGAAGCGCTGACGGCCCGCGTCGATGCGCACCTTCGACGAATGGGGATGACACTATGAATTCGCCGATGAACTTTGAGCAACTTGTCAGTCTTTGCCAGCAGACGCATGAGGAAATCCAGAGACGAGCCGTTCGGGCCGTGAACACTTCGCTAGTCATGCGGAACTGGCTCTTTGGTTATTACCTCGTCGAGTTTGAGCAGAACGGGGAAGACCGTGCAGCCTATGGCCAAGGTCTTCTGCAAGCTCTGGCCGATCGCCTGAAGGGTTTGGAAATCAAAGGAATCGCATCGACAAACCTCAAACTTTCCCGGCAGTTCTATATGGTCTTTCGTCAAATTGGTCAGACGCCGTCTGACCAATCTGACGTTGAGGCAATAGGTCAGACGCTGACTGACCTATTGCCGCCCTCCGAGCTTACCTCCAACCAGACGGCACAGGTAGACAAATTGATCCCGATGGGAGCCAGTCTTGTGGATCTGTCCACAGTCATGCGGACTCTTTCCCGTCGTTTCACCCTTGGCTGGTCACACTATGTAGAACTGCTCACCCTGGACGATACTGCCGAGCGCCGCTTTTACGAGATCGAGGCCGCCGCAAACCAGTGGACGGTGCGCGAACTCCAGCGGCAGATCGCCAGCAGTCTCTACCAGCGCCTAGCCCTCAGCCGGGACAAGGACGAAATCCGTCGCCTGGCCGCCGAGGGGCAGGTGGTGGAAAAAGCCGCCGACCTCATCAAGAACCCCCTGGTGCTGGAATTTCTCGACCTCAAAGACCATCCGCACTACTCCGAAGAGGACCTGGAATCCGCCATCATCGACCAGCTGGAAACTTTTCTGCTGGAACTGGGCAAAGGCTTTCTCTTTGAAGCCCGACAAAAGCGCTTCACCTTTGACAACGACCATTTCCGCGTGGACCTCGTCTTCTACAACCGTCTGCTACGGTGCTATGTCCTCATTGATCTCAAGCGCGACAAGCTCACCCACCAGGATCTCGGGCAGATGCAGATGTATGTGAACTACTTCGACCGCCACGTGAAGCTGCCCGAAGAGCTGCCCACCGTCGGCATCGTGCTCTGCCACCGCAAAAACGACGCCCTGGTGGAACTGACCCTGCCCCAAGACGCCAACATCTTCGCCTCCAAATACCAGCTCTACCTGCCGTCCAAAGAGGAGCTGAAAGCGCGCCTCGAACAAATTACTCACGATCTGGAAGAAGGCGCACAACCATGAAAACCGGCAATGAATGCCCGCAAGGGTATAAGCAGACTGAAGTAGGGGTTATTCCGGAGAATTGGGAGGTCTGCCCGGTCCGGCAAAAGGGAGATGTCATCACGGGCAAGGCATTGGCTGTAAATGCTCCTGGAGCGCAACGCCCTTATCTCCGAACAAAGAACGTCTTTGACGGCCGAATTGATATTGATGACGTGCTCACGATGCCAATGACCGACGACCAGTTCGCAAAATTCCTAATCCGAAAAGGTGATGTACTTCTCAACGAAGGACAAAGCATCGAGCTCGTTGGGCGGTGTGCCATGTACCAGGGCGAATACCCTGACCCATGCGCCATCCAGAATGCCCTATTGCGTTTTAGAGCACATACAGGCGTTTCCGGAAAATTTGCCTCTTATCTTTTTCGACGCTGCCAGCAAAATGGCGTATTTGCACGAATCGCGCTTCAGACTACGTCCGTCGCGCACCTTGGCGGCTCACGATTCGAAAAATTGCGCCTCGCATGGCCAACCGAACGCGAACAACGCGCCATCGCGGAGGCGCTCTCGGATGTGGACGAACTGCTGGGCGCGCTGGACCGACTCATTGCCAAGAAGCGCGACATCAAACAGGCCGCCATGCAGCAACTCCTCACCGGCCAAACCCGCCTGCCGGGGTTTAGTGGGGAGTGGGAGGTGAAACAGCTGGGAGATATCGCACCACTTCAACGTGGCTTTGACCTGCCAACTTCAACACTCCGCAATGGTCCATACCCAGTTGTATATTCAAATGGTATACTCGATTATCACGTCTCCTTTCAAGTTAATGGACCAGGAGTCGTAACTGGAAGATCTGGAACCATTGGGAAAGTAACATACGTTGACGGAAAGTACTGGCCCCACAACACGTCACTATGGGTTACATCATTTTGCGACAATGATCCAAAATTTATATTCTATCTGTACTCTAAAATAAGACTTGAACGTTTTGCAACAGGCTCAGGGGTACCAACACTTAACCGTAACGATGTTCATTCACACCAAGTAGCATTTCCCCCCTCTAAAGCCGAACAAACCGCCATCGCCGAAGTCCTCTCGGACATGGACGCCGAACTTGCCGCCCTGGAACAGCGGTGGGACAAGACCCGCCTGCTCAAGCAGGGCATGATGCAGGAACTTTTGACCGGGAGGATACGTCTGCTGTGAAAAATTTTTCGGAAACCATATCTGCCCCATTGTGGGAACACCCAAACGATCTCCTCGGAGCAGGCCCCACCAGTTACCTCACCAGTCACCCCACCAGTGGGCCAAGTGGCGCTGGCGATGCCCGATTTACTGCTCACGGTCTGATCCTCTGGGCAATTTGGAGGCCAAATTGACGCAATCCACCAACCCGGCAAGACAACTCCCGGCATCGGGTGACGGGCAATGAGCGCCATCGGCCAGCCGGAACGGCACACCCAGAACCGGGTCATCGCCTTATTGCGCCAGGAACTGGGCTACCGATTTCTGGGTGACTGGACCGATCGCCACAACAGCAACATCGAAGAACATCTTCTTTTCGACTGGCTGGTAAAATCCGGCCACAATCAAGCCCGAATCAGCCGGGCTCTCCACATCCTGCGTACCGAAGCTTCCAACCCCAATCGCAGCCTCTACGAGAACAACAGGATCGTGTACGGGCTGCTGCGCTACGGCGTGCAGGTCAAAACCGACGCCGGGAAGGTCACGGATACGGTCCATCTCATCGACTGGGACGTCCCGGAGAACAACGACTTCGCTCTGGCCGAAGAAGTGACCCTCAAGGGCAGACACGAACGCCGTCCCGATCTTGTCCTGTATGTCAACGGCATCGCCGTGGGCGTCATCGAACTCAAGAACAGCCGCGTGTCCGTCGGCGACGGCATCCGGCAGCTTCTGTCAAACCAGAAGCCCGAATTCAACGCCTGGTTCTTCTCAACGGTCCAGATCGTTTTCGCGGGCAACAACACCGAAGGGCTGCGCTACGGCGCCATAGGCACGCCCGAAAAATTTTTCCTCCGTTGGAAAGAGGACGACGAATACCAGGGCCGCTTCCTGCTCGACAAATACCTGCTCAAGATCTGCCGCAAGGACCGCCTCATCGAGCTCATGCACGATTTCGTCCTCTTTGACGGCGGCGTGAAAAAGCTCCCCCGCGTGCATCAGTATTTCGGCATCAAGGCGGCGCAGGAGCACGTGCGGACCTACAAGGGCGGCATCATCTGGCACACCCAGGGCAGCGGCAAGAGCATCGTCATGGTCCTGCTGGCGCGCTGGATTCTGGAGTACAATCCGCACGCGCGCGTAGCCATCATCACGGACCGCGACGAGTTGGACAAACAGATCGAGCGGGTCTTCACGGACAGCGGAGAGCCGATCAAAAGAGCCTCCAGCGGACGGGACCTGATGATGCAGCTCGGACAGCCCCGGCCGCGTCTGCTCTGCTCGCTGGTGCACAAGTTCGGACGCCGGGACGTGGACGATTTGGAACGCTTCATCGCCGACCTGGAAGCAAGCCCAAGCCAGACAGTGGGCGAAATCTTCGTCTTCGTGGACGAGTGCCACCGCACCCAGAGCGGCAAGCTGCACCGGGTCATGAAAGCCATGCTGCCCAGCGCCGTCTTCATCGGCTTCACAGGCACCCCGCTTCTGAAACAGGACCGCCAGACCAGCCTGGAAGTGTTCGGCGGGTATATCCACACCTACAAGTTCGGCGAGGCCGTGGAAGACGGGGTGGTCCTCGACCTGGTCTACGAGGCGCGGGACATCGATCAGCGGCTCGGCTCGCAGGACAAGGTCGATGCCTGGTTCGAGGCCAAGACCAAGGGCCTGAACGAGTGGCAGAAGGACGAATTGAAACGGCACTGGGGGACCATGCAGAAGGTGCTCAGTTCCAGATCCCGCATGGACAAGGTCGTGGCGGACATCCTGTTCGACTTCAGCGTCAAGCCGCGACTGTCCAGCGAGCGCGGCAACGCCATCCTCGTGGCATCGAGCATCTACGAAGCCTGCAAGTACTTCAGCCTGTTCCAGAAGACCCCGCTCAAGGGCAAGTGCGCGGTGGTGACCTCCTACAACCCGCAGGCTGGCGACATCAGCAAGGAGGACATCGGCGAGAATTCCGAGACGGACAAGGAATTCATCTACGCCACCTACACGGACCTGCTGCGGGATGTACAGCCCACGCCGGGCAAGACCAGGACCGAGACCTACGAAGACGAGGCCAAGCGTCTCTTCATCGGCGAACCGGTCAACATGAGGCTCCTCATCGTCGTGGACAAGCTGCTGACCGGCTTCGACGCCCCGCCGTGCACCTACCTGTACATCGACAAATCCATGCAGGACCACGGCCTGTTCCAGGCCATCTGCCGCACCAACCGTCTGGACGGGGATGACAAGGATTTCGGCTATATCGTCGATTACAAGGATCTCTTCAAAAAGGTCGAGAACGCCATTGCCGTGTACACGTCGGAGCTGCACAGCGCCCCCGGCGAGGCCGACCCGCAGATCCTGTTGCGGGACCGCCTCAATACAGGGCGAGAACGGTTGGATCGGACGCTGGAGGACATTCGGCTCCTGTGCGAACCGGTCGAGCCGCCCAAGGGCGAGCTTGAACACATCCGCTATTTCTGCGGCAATTCCGAAAACCCCGACGACCTCCAGCAGCGCGAGCCGCAACGGGTCGCCCTGTACAAGGCCACGGTGGCCCTGATCCGGGCCTATGCCGGCATAGCCGACGAACTGGAGGCGGCTGGCTACTCCTCCAAGGAGGTCGAGCGCATCAAGGCGGACGTGAAGACTTACACCGACCTGCGCGAGATCATCCGCAATGCCAGCGGCGAAACCCTGGACCTGAAGCCTTACGAGGCGGACATGCGCCACCTCATCGACACGTACATCGAGGCGGACGCTTCTCGGGTCATTTCGCCTTTCGAAAACATGCCCCTGCTGGATCTGATCGTGAAAACCGGCATCGCCGATGCCATCGCCCAACGCCTTGAAGGCTTGAAGGGGAACAAGAACGCCATCGCCGAATCCATCGAAAACAACGTCCGCCGCAAGATCATGCAGGAGTACCTGAACAATCCCGCCTTCTACGACAGGATGTCGGCCCTGCTGGAAGAGATCATTGCGGCCCGGAAGGCCAGAGCCGTGGAATACGAGGAGTATCTACGGCAGATCGCCGAACTGGTCCGACAAGCCGTCACCGGGCATGGCGGCGCTGCTCCGAAGACACTCGACACCCCCGGCAAACGCGCGCTTTACGACAACCTGAGCGAAGACGAAGAACTTGCCCTGCGTGTCCACTCCACCCTGCGGGAAACATGTCCTGACGACTGGCGCGGGGTGATGCCCCGAGAGCAAACCGTCAAAAGCGGGCTCTACGGCGTTCTGCACGATAAAGAGGAAGTGGAACGCATCTTCAAGGTCGTCTACAGCCAAAAGGAATATTGATGACCGAGCGCATTGAGTTGGGCGACATTACGGTCAACGTCACCCGCAAGGATATCAAGAATATCCACCTGAGCGTGAATCCGCCCGATGGGGAGGTCCGCATCTCCGCGCCCGAACGCATGAGCCTCGACGCCGTTCGCGTCTTCGCCATTTCGAAGATAAGCTGGATCAGGAAGCAGCAGATGAAGATCCGCGAACAGGAGCGAGAGACGCCGCGCGAATACCTGGAGCGGGAGAGTCATTACGTATGGGGGCGGCGCCACCTCCTGACTATCCAAGAGGCAGAAGCCGCACCAGTGGTCCGACGCAGGCCCGGCAAACTCATTCTCCAGGTTCGACCGGGAGCGGACGAGAAAACGCGCCAGGCCGTCCTGGACGATTTCTACCGTGAACTGATCAAGCACGAAGCCCCGGCCATAGTCTCCAAATGGGAGCCCGTGCTTGGCGTGACGGTGAAACGTCTCTTCGTACAGCACATGAAGACCAAATGGGGCAGCTGCAATCCGAGTGCACGGACCATCAGGCTGAATACGGACCTTGCCAAGAAGCCTGCGGAGTGCCTTGAGTACATCATTGTGCACGAAATGGTGCACCTGATTGAACCGACGCATAACGCAAATTATATCGCACTCATGGATCAGTTCATGCCGTTATGGAAGCAGTATAGGGATCAGTTGAACCTGCTTCCGGTGCGACATGAAGAGTGGGATTATTAGAAGACTGTCTGCTGCTACGTTTGCAACATCTGTCCTTGAAACTTCATCATTACAGCATGCTACCTCTCTGAATCCCGCCAAACCTCCCCGATGACTCAAGCGTGTTGCGCTCCCCGCGATTCTTCAGCTATGGTCCATGCCTGACCCGCCCATCCGATCGATTGCCCCCCCTGCATCGGACGGGCGGAACCTCAACCCCGGAGGCTTCATGGAACTCTCGACGAAAACGAAAATCGGCGACCTGCTCGACGCGTACCCTTTTCTGCTCGAATATCTGGTCAAGCAGTCGCCGAAGTTCTCCAAGCTGGAAAACCCCTTCCTGCGCAAGACCGTGGCCGCCTTTGCCTCGGTTTCCAAGGCCGCGGCCCTGGGCGGGCTCGACCCTGACGATTTTCTTGCCGGCATCGCGGTGGAGATATTCAGGAAATCCAACGACTCCGTCACCCTGGTCAACAGCGGCGGGCGGAAGGAGCTGGCGCGGGGCGTGTCGCGCGAGGAGCGGATCGAGGCCTTCAAGGGCATCGTCATGCGCCTGCACGGGGGCGAATCCCTCGACAGCCTGCGGCAGGAATTTCACGCGCTGCTGAAGGACGTCTCCCCGGCCGAGGTCGGCGCCATGGAGCAGCGCCTCGTGGCCGAGGGCATCCCGGAGTCGGAGATCAAGAAGCTGTGCAACCTGCACGTCGAACTCTTCACCGCCGACGCCGACAAGCCCGAGCTGCCGCTCCTGCCCGACGGGCACCCCATCCGCACCTTCCAGGCCGAGAACGCCCTGGCCGAGGAAAAGGCGGCGAATCTGTCCACGATCCTGGGCGGCGTCCGGGACGAGCTCGGGTATTCGGGGGCGCGCAATGCCCTGAAGAACGGGGTCGCGGACCTGGCCGCCATCATCCGCCACTACGAGCGCAAGGAAAACCAGCTCTTCCCCATCATGGAGGCCCACGGCCTGACTGCCCCGCCGCAGGTCATGTGGGAGATCCATGACGACATCCGGGCCATGTTCAAGAAGGCCCAGGCCTGCCTTGAGTCCGCGCAGCACGCCCCGGTCGTGGAGGCCGTGTCCGAGCTGGTCCTGGCCGTGCGCGACATGGTCTTCAAGGAGGAGCGCATCCTCTTCCCCATGGTCTTCGAGGCCTTTTCCGAGGAGGACTGGCGCAAGGTCAGGAGGGGCGAGGCGGAGATCGGCTTCGCCTGGGTGGACCCGGGGGACGCCTGGCTTCCGGCCGCAGGAACGACCGCCGGCGGAGGAGCCGCAGGCCTGATACCGCTCGACTGCGGACGCATGGAACCCGAGGTGATCAACGCCCTGCTCAAGCACCTGCCCGTGGACATGACCTTCGTCGGCCCCGACGACCGCGTGCAGTACTTCTCGCAGACCGAGGAGCGGATCTTCCCCCGCAGCGAAGGCATCATCGGCCGCGAGGTGTCCAAATGCCACCCGCCCAAGAGCGTGCACATGGTCGAGGAGATCCTGGCGCGGTTCAAGAGCGGGGAGCGCGACACGGCCGAATTCTGGATCGAGCTGGGCGGACGCTTCATCCACATCCGCTATTTCGCGGTCAGACGCGAGGGCCGCTATCTGGGCTGCCTCGAAGTCAGCCAGGACGTCACCGCCATCCGTGCCCTGCAGGGGCAGCAGCGCTTGCTGGACTGGAAGTGACGACGTGGCCTGCACCTCGTTAAGGCAGGGCAAGCTTTTGAACCGGGTCCCCGTGACGCAGCGGACTCTTTGACTCCGCACCGTCATCCGCAATTCCCCGGTCATCATTGACGGGAAGCGTCTCATTCGCGGGACGCTTCCCGCTCCGGGCCATGTCCGCGCATCCGAAACGCGAGGCACGAAACGCCTTGCGCCCTTGCGTTTTGTCTTCCGACTCGCGTAAGAAATATCCAGGGCGATGACGCCCTCGTGCCCCCCGTCGACGTCAGCGAGGCTTCATGTCCCGGAAGCAGAAGACCAGCATCCCAAGCGCGTTCCTACGCTTCACGTCGCTCATCTCGACCGCCAGCCTGCTGCTGTTGGGCGCCTTGTGGGTCGGCGACGATGCCTACCATTTCGAGGTGGACAGCGCAGAGTACCGGCACGAATTCCTCGAGATGCGCAAGGGCGAAGTCAGGCACGAGGTGGATCTCTTCCTGGCCGCGGTCGCAAAGAGGCGCGACAACCTCGAAGACTCCCTGCGGAGGGACATCCGGGACCGGGTCGATGAAGCCTGGGCCGTGGCCGACAACCTCTACCGGCACAATGCGGGGCGCATGGGACGGGAGGAACTGGCCGGAATGATCCGCGAGGCTCTGCGCCCCATCCGCTACAACAACGGCCGCGGCTACTTCTTCGCCACGGGCCTCGACGGGAAGGAGCAGCTCTTAGCCGACCAGCCTGAGTTCGAGGCGCAGAAACTTCTGGACATGGCGGACTCGTCGGGAAAGCCCGTCATCCGGGACATGATCGGCATCGCCCGGGACCGGGGCGCGGGGTATTACGAATATTTCTGGACCAAACCCGGCAGCCCGGGGCGCGACCACCGCAAGCTCGCCTACATCCGCCACTTTCCCGCCCTCGACTGGCTCATCGGCACCGGGGAGTATCTCGAGAATGTCGAGAACGACCTCAAGGCCGAAATACTGACGCAACTGGAGCAGGAGCGTTTCGGCGACGGGGGGTACCTCTTTGCCGGCACCCTGGACGGCGTCGCGCTTGCCGGGCCGGCCAAGGGCAAGAACATGCTCGCGGCGACCGACGCCAACGAACTGAAGATCGTCCAGGAACTCATCGCCACGGCCAAGGATGGCGGCGGCTTCGTCGAATACGTCATGCCGCCCATCGAGGGCATCACCCCGCACCGCAAATTGAGCTACGTGACCCTGGTGAAGGATTGGGGCTGGATCGTGGGCGCGGGCGTCAACCTCGACGCCGTCGAGGCGGACATCGCGCGCAATCGGCAGGACATCATGACCAACAGCCTCAAGCACACCGCCATGCTGCTCGGCCTGCTCGGCATCGTCTTCCTCGGCCAATACATCGCAGCCCGACGCGCCACGGCGAGACTCAGGGACGGCCTGGCCGTCTTCATGGACTTTTTCAGCCGGGCCGGACGGTCCGGAGCGGCCCTCGTACCCGAGTCTCAGCCCTACATCGAACTGGAGGAACTGGCCGCCACGGCCAACGCCATGAACGACGGCCGCCTGCGCGCCGAAAAGGCCCTGCACGACAGCGAAGCCCGGTATCGGCGCCTGGTGGATAACGCCCTGGACGCCATCTTCCTGGCCGACCGGTCCGGCCGCATCCTCGACGCCAACAACGAGGCCTGCCGGAGTCTCGGGTACGCGCATGCCGAGCTCACGTCCCTGAACGTCTGGGACGTGGACATTCATGCCTCGGCCGAAGGTTTCGTGCAGGTCGTCGACATGCTGAACGAAAAGGGGGCCGCGATGCTCCAGGGCGCCCACCGCAAGAAG
>JANJWV010000127.1 GCA_024709365.1 Desulfomicrobium sp.
GCCGGAGGCGAGGCATGAGCCTGCCCCTGAACCTGCCGTCCGAGGCCGACCGCCTGGCCGAGCGTCTGGCCGAGTACAACGAGGCCTACCGCCGCGGCGCGCCCGTGGTCAGCGACGCCCAGTACGACCAGCTCATCGAGCGGCTGCGGGAGCTCGCCCCCGAGCACCCCTTCCTGCACCGCGTGGAGCCCGAGACCTTCGCCGGCAAGCGCGAGATCCGCCACCCCATGCCCATGCTGTCCACGGACAAAGCCTACACGGCCGAGGAGCTGGCCCGCTTCGTGGCCCGCGTGGAGAAGGAGGCCGGGGAGATCGGCATCACCGATATCCGCTACCGCGTCACGCCCAAGCTCGACGGCCTGGCCGGCCGCGACGACGGGACCTTCTTCGTCACGCGCGGCAACGGCGAATCGGGCTACGAGGTCAGCTCGGCCTTCGCCAAGGGCATGATCCCCCTGGGCGGCCGCGGCCGGGGCGTGGGCGAGATGGTCATCCTGCAGAGCTATTTCGACGAGCACCTGTCCGATGCCTTCGAGCACCCGCGCAATCTCGTGGTCGGCATCGTGTCCTCGGACACGGTCAACGAGCTGGCCGCCAGGGCCCTGGCCGACGAGGCCGTGCATTTCGTGCCATACAGCGAACTGCCGAGCGAGGTGGTGGACGGGGCGGAGCTGCTGGCCCGCCTGGACGGGATATGGTCCGAGCTTTCGGCACAGGTCGACTACCCCCAGGACGGCCTGGTGGTCGAGGTCACGGACGAGGACGTGCGCCGTACCATGGGCGCCACCAGCCACCATTACCGCTGGCAGATCGCCGTCAAGCGCAAGGGCGAGACGGCCGTGACCGAGGTCGAGGACGTGGTCTGGCAGGTGGGGCGTACTGGCAAGGTCACGCCCGTGCTCATGGTCAGCCCCGTGAACGTCTCGGGCGCCACCATCCGCCGCGTCACGGCCCACAACGCCGGCTTCCTGGAGAAGAAGGGTCTGGGGACCGGGGCCGAGATCGAGATCATCCGCAGCGGCGAGGTCATCCCCAAGGTCGAGGAGGTTCTCGTTCCCGCTCCGGCGCATCTGCCCGAGACCTGCCCGTCCTGCGGCACGGAGCTTTCGCGCGAGAACGATTTTCTGCTCTGCCGCAACGAACACTGCCCGGACCAGGTCGTGCAGACCATCGAGCACTGGTTCAAGACCCTGGGAAACGCCGACTGGTTCGGCCGCAAAACCGTGGAAAAAATGGTCCGTTCGGGGTATGACAGCCTCGAACGGGTGTACGAACTGGGCGAGGAGGATTTCCGGGCCATGGGCTTCGGCCCCGTGCAGTCGGCCAACCTGGCCGAGGCCGTGTACCTGAGCCGCACCCGCGAGGTCGAGGACTGGCGCTTCCTGGCCGCCCTGGGCATCGAGGACCTGGGCAAGGGCGACAGCCGCAAGCTGCTCCAGAATTTCCGCCTGCAGGAGTTGCCGGACGTCGGCCAGGAGCGTATCGAGGCCGTCCGAGGCTTCGGCGCCGTCACGGCCCGGTCCGTCTCGACCGGCCTGGCGCGGCTGGCCCCGACCCTGCGGCACCTGCTGGACCTGGGCTTCAACATCCGGCCCACGGGTGCGGCCCAGGCCACGGAAACCGCCGCCGCCAGCCCCCTGGCCGGCAAGCACGTGGTTTTCACGGGCAAGATGCGCGGCTCCCGCGAGGACATGCAGGAGCAGGCCAGGGCCCTCGGCGCCCTGGTGCAGAGCGCCGTCAACGCCAAGACCGACTTTCTGGTCTGCGGCGAGAACGTCGGGGCGGCCAAGACGGCCAAGGCCCGGCAGTTCGGGACCACTGTCCTGCAGGAAGACGAGTACCTGCGTCTCATCGGCGCAGTCGGGCACTAACACCACAGGAGTCAGACACATGAGCATTCCAGTCATCATCATGGGCGCCAAGGGCAGGATGGGCTCCACCCTGGTCCGCCTGGCCACGGAATCCGACGATTTCAGCGTGCGAGGGGTTGTGGAGCGGGCCGAGTTCAGCGCCGGGCTGGAGATCCTGGGCTGCCCCGTGGCCCACGACCTGCAAGACCTGCTGCCGTCCAGTCCGGGCGCCACGGTCATCGACTTCACGGCTCCGGAAGTGAGCCTGTCCACGGCCCGCAAGGCCTCCAAGACCGGCAACCCCGTGGTCATCGGCACCACCGGCCTCTCGGCCGGGCAACTGGCGGAGCTGGAGACCCTGGCCAGGGATATTCCGATCTTCTGGTCCCCGAACATGTCCATCGGCGTCAACGCCCTGGTCCGCGTCCTGCCCATGCTCGAACGCATCCTGGGCGAGGCCTACGACATGGAGATCACCGAGATCCATCACCACCACAAGAAGGACGCGCCCAGCGGCACGGCCGTGAAGCTGGCCCAGGTCCTGGCCGAGTCGCGGGGCTGGAAGATGGAGGACGTCGGCAACTACGGCCGCCAGGGCATTATCGGAGCCCGGCCCCACGAGGAACTCGGCGTGCACGCCCTGCGCGGAGGCGACGTGGTCGGCGACCACACGGTCTACTTCTTCGGCCCCGGCGAGCGCATCGAGGTCACCCACCGCGCCCACTCCCGCGAGAACTTCGCCCGCGGCGCCCTGCGCGCGGCGTCCTGGCTCTCGGGCCAGAAACCCGGCCGGCTCTACTCCATGGGCCAGCTTCTGGGGGCCTAGTGAACGGCACCCTGAAGAAGGCCCTGGAGCTGCTGGGCGGCGTGGTCCTGGGCAAGGAGATGCAGCTGCGCCTGTCCGTGGCCTGCCTCCTGGCCCGGGGGCACCTGCTCATCGAGGACATTCCGGGCATCGGCAAGACGACCCTGGCCAAGGCCCTGGCCACGGTCCTGGGCCTGGACTTCAAGCGGGTGCAGTTCACCAACGACCTCCTGCCGGCCGACGTGCTGGGGGTCTCGGTCTTCGACGCGGCCGAGGCCTCCTTCGTCTTCCACCCCGGCCCGGTCTTCACCAACGTGCTCCTGGCCGACGAGATCAACCGCGGCACGCCGCGGACCCAGAGCGCATTGCTTGAGGTCATGGAGGAGCAGCAGGTCAGCCTGGACAACAGCACGCGCCTGCTGCCCCGGCCCTTCTTCGTCCTGGCCACCCAGAACGCCCTGGACCAGGCCGGGACCTACCCGCTGCCCGAGTCCCAGCTGGACCGCTTCCTCTTCCGCATCAGCCTGGGCTACCCGGACCTGGACTCGGAGCTCGAGCTCCTGGGCCGCAGCCAGAACGCCGGACGTCCCGTGCTGCCCGAGGCCGTGACCGGCGCCGACGAGATCCTGGACCTGCAGGAGCGCGCGGACCACGTGCGCACCAGCACGCCGCTGCTGCGCTACGTGCGCGACCTGCTGGAGTGGACGCGGGCCGGCGGGCGCTTCGTCAACGGGCTCTCGCCCCGGGCCGGGCAGGCCCTGGTGCGGGCCTCCCGGGCCTGGGCCTTCCTGGACGGCCGCGACTACGTCCTGCCCGAGGACGTGCAGGCCGTCTTCCCGAGCCTGGCCGTGCACCGCCTGCGACCGGCCGGCGGCACGCCCGTGGACATGGGCGCCGTCCTCGACGCGGTGCCCATCCCCTGACGGGGCCGGGAGCGGCGCATGGCCCTGCCACGTTTCATCCGCAACCTCGTGCTGGCCCGGTTGCGGGCCGATCTGCCCGCGCGCCTGGGCCGCAAACGGATCTTCATCCTGCCCACCAGGGCGGGCATGGTCTTCGGCGCCTTCCTCCTGGCCATGCTCCTGGCGGCCATCAACTACACCAACAACCTCGCCTTCCTGCTGACCTTCATCCTCGGCAGCGTGGCCGTGGTCTCGGCCATCCACGCCTACGCCAACCTGGCCGGGCTGGAGCTGGAGCACGGGCGGCTTCTGCCGGCCTACTGCGGCGAGGAGGCCCGGTTGCAGCTCATGTTCCGCGCCGCGGGGCGCGAGCGCAGGCGTCTGAAGGTGCGGGTCGGCCAGTCTGCGGCCGAAGTGTCCCTGGGCGCGGGCGAGGGGCGCGAGCTGGACCTTGGCGTGCCCACGACCCGGCGCGGCCGACTGCCCCTGGACAAGGTGGTGGTCAGCACCCGCTATCCCCTGGGCCTTTTCCGGGCCTGGTCGCCCCTCATCCTGCCCGTGACGGGCCTGGTCTACCCGCGCCTTCTGCCCGTGGAGGCCCTGGACTGGCACCTCGTGCAGGGCTCGGGCGAGGACGGGGGGCTCGGCGCCGTGGCCCAGTCGGGCGAGTTCGGCGGCATCCGTCCCTACCGGCCGGCGGACGGGCCGTCGCGCATCTCCTGGAAAGCCTCGGCCCGCGGCCAGGGGCTCTTCGCCAAGGAATACCGTTCGGGCGTGGCGCGGACCCTGGTCTTCGACTGGAACGAGGTCCGGGCCTCGGAATACGAGGAGCGCATCAGCCTCCTGGCCGGGCTGGTGCGCGAGGCCGAGCGCCGGGGCCTCGGTTACGGACTCCGGCTGCCCACCCTTTTCATCGAGCCGGGCAGCGGGGCAGCCCACGCCCACCGCTGCCTGGAGGCCCTGGCCCTCCTGCCGGAGGCCGCATGATCCACGACAAGCGGCGCTTCAGCGTGGTCCTGGCCGCCCTGGCCGTGGCCTTCGCCCCGCATCTCATGCGCGTCCCGGCGTTCGTCGCCGCCTTCGTCTGCTCGGCCTGGGGTTACGCTCTGGGCATGCAGTACCGCGGCTGGGCCGTGCCGCCGCGCTGGCTGCGCGTCATCCTGGCCCTGGGCTGCCTGGGTCTGGTCTTCGCCCACTACGGCCGTTCCTTCGGCCGCGACGAGGGCGTGGCCCTGCTGTCCCTCATGCTCGGGCTCAAGGCCGTGGAGAGCAAGTCCGTGCGGGACATGCTGGCCCTTCTCTTCCTGGCGTACTTCGTGGTCGTGACCAACGTGCTCTATTCCCAGGGCCTGCTCATGAGCGCGTACATGGTCCTCTCGGTCCTGGCCGTGACCGCGGCCCTGATCCATCTGCACTCGGCCCGGCCCACCCTGGCCCCGGATCTGCGCGGTGGCGCGGTGTTGTTGGCCCAGTCCCTGCCCCTGGCCCTGCTGCTCTTCGTCTTTTTCCCGCGCCTGCCGGGCGCCCTGTGGGGCGTGCAGGACGACCGCGACGAGGGCGTGACGGGCTTCAGCGACACCCTGGAGCCGGGTTCCGTGTCCAGCCTGTCCCTGTCCGGCGAGGTCGCCTTCCGCGTCGATTTCTTCGGTCCGGCCCCGGACCGCGACAGCCTGTATTGGCGCGGGCTCGTGCTCGACACCTTCGACGGGAGCAAATGGTTCCGGAACCTGCCTTTCGAAGCGGCCGAGAAGATCGCCGACCTTCCGACGGACCGGACCGAGTACGCCCTGACCGTGGAACCCCACGGCAAGGAATGGCTCTTCGCCTTGGACCTGCCGGTCATCGCCCCGCGCGGGACCGTGCTGCGTTCGGACCGGACCCTGGTCAGCCTGCGCCTGGTCCGTTCCCGCATGCGCTACGACCTCGTCTCCGCCCCTGCGGCGCCCGCCGTCGAGGCTGCGGGGTC
Source organism: Desulfomicrobium sp. (assembly GCA_024709365.1). Classification (GTDB taxonomy): domain Bacteria; phylum Desulfobacterota; class Desulfovibrionia; order Desulfovibrionales; family Desulfomicrobiaceae; genus Desulfomicrobium. Next base: position 5,524 of record JANJWV010000127.1, read on the forward strand.
GCGCTGGACGGCCCTGCCCGAGGACGGCAACCCCCGGGCACGGGAACTGGCCCTGAAGTGGCGGGGCGAGGGCCGCGGAACGCGCGGTCTGATTGCGGCCGCCCTGGACCTTTTCCGCGAGGGCGGCTTCGTGTACAGCCTGCAGCCCGGAGCCATGGAAGGGGACATCATCGATCAGTTTTTGTTTGCCTCCCGTCAGGGATACTGCGAACATTACGCCTCGGCCATGACCTTCCTGCTGCGGAGCGCCGGCGTGCCGGCGAGGGTGGTGGTCGGGTACCAGGGCGGGGAGTTCAACCCCATGGGCCAGTACCTCATCGTCCGCCAGTCCGATGCTCACGCCTGGGTCGAGGTCTGGGAGGACGGGCGCTGGCTGCGGGTGGACCCGACCTCGGTTGTCGCCCCGCAGCGGCTGTCCGTGGGCGCCGAGGCCGTGTTCTCCCCGCAGGGGCAGGGCGAGGCCGTGCACGAAGGGCTGCGGGCCCTGCGCCGTGTGGGCCGCTTTTTCCAGCTGGGCTGGGACGCGGCCAACAACTCCTGGAACCAATGGGTGCTGGGTTTCAGCCACGACAGGCAACGCAGCCTGTGGCAGCGTCTGGGCCTCGACCCGTCGACCCGCGCCGGGGCCGGCAAACTGGCGGGCCTGCTGGCCCTGGGGCTGGCGGTCGTTCTGGGGACGGTCTTCTGGTACATGCTGCGTTCGCGGCGGGCCCACACGGATCCGGTAGCCGTCCAGTACGCCCGGTTCTGCCGCGCCATGGAGCGGGCAGGGCTGCCCAGACGGCCTTCGGAAGGACCGGTGGACTACGCCGGGCGCATCGGCCTGGAGCGTCCGGAGCTCGGGCCGGCGGCGCGTGAGATCGCGGACGCGTATGTGGCCCTGCGCTACGGTGTGCGCGGGGATATGGATGCCTTCAATCGCCTGGTGGGCGAATTCATAGGGAGAAAGATGTGATGGACGAGAAGAAGGGGGCCCTTGTGCCGGTGGAGAAGGATGAGTCCGACTCCGCTGAGCCCGTGGTCACCCCCGTCGAGGAGGAGTACAGGCAGGCCAAGTCCTATTTTCAGGAGTCCGCGGTGCAGGCGGCCAGGACCAACGTCGCCCTGCTGACGGTGCTCGGCCTGTTCGTCGTGCGCGGCGTGCGCTACGTCTGGGAGGCCGTGAGCCGCTATTTTCCCTGGAACCGGAAATGAAAAAGGCGCCTTGTGGGCGCCCCGTGTCAGCGTCGGCCGAGGATGCCGGCCTTGAATTTTTCGCCCGGTCCGGGCTTGGGGCCGATCCAGCAGGCCAGCAGGGCGTCGCTGAAATCCTTCCCTTCGATGATGCCCTTGGCCTGGCCGCGCACCCGGATGGCCGTGCCCTTGCCGGGTATGTAGACGCATTCCAGGGTCTGGCCCTTGTCCAGGGTTTCCATCATGGCGCCGAGCCTGGCGAAGCGCTCCTTCAGGGACGCGTCGGCCGCCGGGGTGTTGGCGGCCAGACCGTCCAGCCAGGCCGATGCGATCTTCTCGGCCCCGACCTCGCGCAGGAAATGCATGGTCATGACCCGCGGCCCGTCGGCCGCCAGGATCGCCGCCGCGTCGACCGAGGGCGAGGCGAGGTACAGGCCGGCCGCATAGACGTCGAAGAAGGTGAAGGTGCGCATGCCCATGCCGTTGAGCTTCAGTTCCGCCCCGCTTTCGGTGACCGTGTCGGGCAGGGTGACGTCGCCGAGGGTCGCGCCCGAGGCGGGCGAGGACAGGCAGAGGACGAAGAGGCACACGAGGATGTATTTGCGGATCATGGTCGTTCCTTGAGCGTCTAATTTATTGGAATGATGGCAGTGTTTCGATATTGTCCCGATTGCGTTGAGCGTCCGCTTAACACCCTCCGGGACAAATGAAAAGAGGCGACCCGGCCTCCGGCGCATGGAGAATGCATGCTCGTTGCGATTCTTTCGGACATTCACGGCAACCTCGAAGCCCTGACCTCGGTCTGGGCGGATATGGCGGCTTTTGCCGTGGACGAGGTCGTGTGCCTGGGCGACATGGTCGGCTACGGGCCCAACCCCGACGAGGTGCTGCGGTCCGTGCGCGACCGGGGGGCGCGCTGCTGCCTCGGCAACCACGAGCTCGGTATCGTCAGCCGTTCCGAGCGGTCCTGGTTCAACCCCACGGCCCAAAAGGGCCTGGCCCTGACCGCAAGCCTTCTTTCCCCGGACAGCCTGGCCTTCATGGCCGGCCTGCCGCGTTTCATCCTGCTTGCGGGCGCGCGCTTCGTGCACGGGTTCCCGCCAGACAGCGTGACGACCTATCTGTTCCAGGCCGCGGACGACCGTGTGGCGTCCTGGTTCGATCGGGGCGAGCCCCTGACATTCGTGGGTCACACCCACGAGCTCATGCTGCTGCTCCGGGACGGCGCCGGGATTGAACGCCGCGAACTCGGGTCGGGCCGCATCGGCCTCGCGGACAGGCCCTGCATCGTCAACGCCGGCAGCGTGGGCCAGCCCCGCGACGGCAACAACAACGCGAAATATCTGATCTGGGACACGGACGGGGACACGGTGGACGTACGCTTCGTGCCCTACGACATCGCCGCCACCGTGGCGAAGATCCGCGAGCGCGGCTTTCCCGAGTTCTACGGGTCGAGGCTGTGGTGATGGACATCGGGCGCTACACGGTCCTCGGCCCTCTGGGGCGCGGCGGCATGGCCCGGGTCTTAAAGGTCCGGCACCGGGAGCTCGGGCGCGTCATGGCCCTGAAGCTCCTGGAACCGCCGGAGATTCTCGTGGATCTCATGGGCGCGGAAGCCGTGCGCGAGGCCTTCCTGCGCGAGGCGCGCATCCTGGCCGGGTGCGACCACCGCAACATCGCCCCGGTCTGGGACCTCGACGAGGACCGGGGGCGGCCCTTCATGGTCCTCGAATACCTGTGCATGAACGTCGGCTCCCTCATCGGCGAGGGCCGGATCGTGGAGGCGCCGACGAGGAGCCTGCCGCCGCGGACGGCCCTGGACTTCGCGCGCCAGACCCTCGACGGCCTCGGGTACCTGCACGACCGGGGCATCGTGCATCTGGACGTCAAGCCGGCCAACCTGATGCTTGGCGCCGACGGCACGGTCCGGCTCATCGACATGGGGCTCTCGCGGCTGCGCGGGGAGCCCTGGGCCAGGCCGCGGGGGCTCAAGGTCGGGTCGCCCTATTACGCGGCGCCCGAGCAGGAGGCCCGGCCCGAAACGGCCGACGCCAGGTCAGACCTCTATTCCGTGGGCGTGATCCTGCACCGGCTGCTGACGGGCCTGCTGCCCGAAGGAGGCATCGCGCGGACGGAGCTTTTTTCCGATGTCTGGATGGATTTTTTCGCACGCTCCCTGGCCGAGGACCGGGAAGCGCGCTTCTCCGACGCGCAGGCCATGCGGGCGGCCCTGGGTGCCCTGGAGGCTGACCTGGACAGGCGCTCCGGGGCGGACTGCGTGCTCCGCGAGACCGGGTGCGAAGCCATGGGCGCGTTGCGGAAGGAGCCCGTGCGGACCGGAGTGTCCGAGTCTTGTCCCTTCGGCTTTCTGGACGAGCTGTGCAGGCCGGGGAAGTTCCACGAAGCGGAGCTGGAGGAGATCCCGGACGGGTGGCTTGACCGCTGCACGGGCCTGGTCTGGGGGCCTGTCTCGTCCTGGCCCATGACCTGGGACGAGGGGCTGGCCCTGGCGCGGCGGGAGGCCGCGGCGGCGAAGGGCTGGCGCATGCCCACGGTGGACGAGGCCGTGTCGCTCTTGCGGCCCGGGCAGGAACTGGGCGAGTTCTGCCATCGCCCGTTCGGCGACCGGTATCTCTGGCTGTGGACGGCGGACCGCAGAAGCTTTACGTCGGCCTGGTTCGTGGACGTGGGGGGCGCGGCGGTGCTGGCCCAGGACAGGACGTGCAGGTTTCATGTGCGGCTGGTGCGGTCTGCATAAAACAGAATGCCGGTGTAACCGTAGGGGCAGGCCTGTGTGCCTGCCCAATCCCGGTGTGCGGCCGGGCGGTTGGGCGGCCACGCAGGGCCGCCCCTACGGAACGACAATCAGGAAATTTTTGAATTTCAGGAGGATATGCGGTGGACAGCGGGTTTTTGCAGGTGTTTGCGGTGGGGGTGGCCGTGGCGGTGGCGCCGGGGCCGGATTTTTTCATGGTTCTGCGCAACAGCCTCTCGCGGGGGCGCATGGCCGGGGTCATGACGGCATTGGGCATCGGGTCTGCGCTGGTCGTGCACGTGGTCTATTCCGTGCTGGGGCTGGCCCTGGTCATCGCGTCGAGCCCGGCCGTGTTCGGGCTGATCAGGGTCTGCGGGGCGCTCTATCTGCTCTACATCGCGGCGCGCTGCCTCCTGGCGCGCAAGTCCGAACTGCCTGAAGTCTGCGTCGAGGAGGTGCCGGCCGGGTCCAAGGATTCCCCCTTTCGCGGCTGGCGCGAAGGGTTCTGGTGCAATCTGCTCAATCCCAAGGCGGCCCTCTTTTTCCTCAGCATCTTCTCCCAGTTCATGACCCCCGACACGCCCGGCGCGGTGCGCTGGATCTACGGCGCCGAGGTCATCGTCATCGTCACGGCCTGGTTCACGCTCCTGGCCCTCTTCCTGTCCACGGGCCGCATGCGCTCCATGTACGCGGGCCTGGCCCGATGGATCGACGGAGGCGTGGGCCTCATCTTCGGCGGGGTCGGGTGCTCGATCCTGTGGCAGGAGGCGCGGCGGGTGCTGTAACGGCGAAGGGGCGGAAATTCCGCCCCTTCCGCGTTGTGGAGTCTTATTTGAGGTCTCTGGCTTTGCGCGTCCGTCTCCTGGCGTGCAGGATGGGCTCGGTGTAGCCGCTCGGCTGCTGGATGCCCTTGAAGATGAGGTCCTTGGCGGCCCGGAAGGCCTCGCTGGCCTCGAAGTCCGCGGCCATGGGGCGGTAGGCAGGGTCGCCGTGGTTCTGGCGGTCGACCACGGCCGCCATGCGTTTGAGGGTCTCGATGACCTGCTCCGGCGTGCACAGGCCGTGGTGCAGCCAGTTGGCCAGGTACTGGCTGGAGATGCGCAGGGTGGCGCGGTCCTCCATGAGGCCCGTGTCCGTGATGTCCGGCACCTTGGAGCAGCCGATGCCCTGGTCGACCCAGCGCACCACGTAGCCCAGGATGCCCTGGCAGTTGTTGTCCAGTTCGCGCTGAATCTCTTCGGGCGCGAGCTTCCCTTCCAGCAGCGGCAGGGTCAGCAGGTCGTCCAGACTGGCTCTGGCCTTGCCGGCGAGTTCGGCCTGGCGGGCGAAGACGTCCACCTCGTGGTAGTGCATGGCGTGCAGGGTCGCGGCCGTGGGCGACGGCACCCAGGCGCAGTTGGCTCCTGCCAGGGGGTGGGCCTGCTTGGTCTCGACCATCTGGCGCATGCGGTCGGGCATGGCCCACATGCCCTTGCCGATCTGGGCCTTGCCCGAGAAGCCGCAGGCCAGGCCCGTGTCCACGTTCCAGTCCTCGTAGGCCAGGATCCAGCGCTGGTTCTTCATGGCCGCCTTGGGCACCATGGGGCCGGCTTCCATGCTGGTGTGGATCTCGTCGCCCGTGCGGTCCAGGAATCCGGTGTTGATGAAGATGACCCGCTCCCTGGCCGCGCGGATGCACTCCTTCAGGTTGACCGAGGTGCGGCGCTCCTCGTCCATGATGCCGATCTTCATGGTGTGGCGGCCGAGGTTCAGGGCGTCCTCCACGCGGTCGAAGAGTTCGCAGGCGAAGGCCACTTCCTCGGGCCCGTGCATCTTGGGCTTCACCACATAGACCGAGCCTTGGGTCGAGTTCCGCATCCCCTCGGTCTTCTTCAGGTCATGCTGCGCGTTGGGCACCGTGACCATCGCGTCCATCAGCCGCTCGGGC
>JANJWV010000207.1 GCA_024709365.1 Desulfomicrobium sp.
CGGAGGCAACACGCTGGCTCGACAGCATGGGACATGACGTGCAGTTGCACACGCACTCCGAGTTCCTGCCTGATTCCTTCTGGATCGACAACGGGTTCAACCCGCGGCCTCGGCTGCTGAACCAATACGATGAAAAAAGAGCATATTTCACGATCCGGTATTTCAGTGACTATCTTGCCGGGATAACCGGGAAGTCGATCAGGGCATTTCGGGCCGGCTCGTTTCGCTGGAGCAGCGGGACGCTCAAGGCGCAAGCTGAACTGGGCATTCCCCTTTCCTTCAACAATTCCATGCGAGCCTACGTCGATGGAGTCTGCCCGTATGCCGAGCCCGCCTCGCATCCGTTTCTCTGGTCCAATGGTGTTGTCGAAGTCCCCATCACGGAGAGAAAATTTCCGACCTTTGGTCGCGACGTCTGGTGGGGGCGACTGGCCTTCCCCTCGTCGCAACGTTACGCGGACCCGCCCTGGCGAGTCCTGTGGCCATATACCTTGGGCAGATCCCTTCAGGTGCTGGTTGTTTTGCTGCACTCCTGGTCTCTCTTGTACTGGGATGAGAATAGTTGTGGATCATATCGAGATGACAGACGATGCGAGGATTTCCGAAAGCTGATGCGCAGTTTGTCGAAGGATTATGACATTATCACGACCACTGATTTTTTGGAGCTGCTTCAAGACGGCAAGATCAAGACAACGCATACTGTAGATATTGCCAATGCAAATTCGTTAAAGTGATAATTGTGCTTTGAATAATGTATAATTTTTTTAAAATATGATGATTAGCGCGATTAATGAATTGATTTTTGAGCTGGACAGGTTTGTGACAGTGTGGGGCGTGAAGAAACTGCTCGGGCATTTTTCACGATCCGAAAACACTGCGTACGATCCAGTTCCGAGCAGCCTGCTGAACGTTCCGGCAAGCTGCCTGCCATACCACATCAGCGGCTACACCACCCGCACGCACGCCGTCATCCGTGCACTGCGCGATACTGGCGCGTCTGTGCATGTGCTGACTCGTCCGGGCTATCCCTGGGACAGGTCGGACAGGGTTGCGCAGGCGGAGGGGGATCAGACCATTGTCGACGGGATTGCCTACGCCCATGCGCAGAGGCCCGCCAACAACCGTCACGTGTTGCAGTTTGCCGTCCAGGCATCGAAAGTCATCGCCGATGCGGCCAGGAAACATCGCGTTGCCGCCATCCACGCCGCCTCCAACCACACCAACGCCTTGCCGGCCCTGCTGGCGGCCCGGACGCTGGGCATCCCGTTCCACTACGAGATGCGCGGCCTGTGGGAGCTGACGCGCGCCTCGCGCATGGCGTGGTTCGAGAACAGCGCGCGCTACAAGCTGGGGCTGGAACTCGAAGGGCTGGTGGCGAAACACGCGGACAGGCTATTCGTGATTTCCCGCGAGCTTGGCCGGTATGCGCAGGAAAACTGGGGTGTGCGGCCCGAGCGCATGGCGCTGCTGCCCAACTGCGTCGACCCGCAGGCGATTCTGCCGGCCGACCCTGACAAGGCCGAGCCGAACACCATTGGGTACGCCGGGTCCATCATGCCCTATGAGGGCCTGGATACCCTGATCGAAGCCGTGGCGATGTTGGCGGAGCGGGGTGTGGAGGTCCGGGTTAGGATCGTCGGCGACGGCGAGGCCAAAGGCGGGCTGGAGGAACTTTCACGGCGATCGGGGCAGACGGGCCGGATCGAGTTTTTGGGGCGAGTGAATCCCGCGCAAGCCATTGCAGCCTTGGAAAGCTGCTCCTTGGTCTGCATCCCCCGCAAACCTTTCCAGGTCTGCGAGATCGTGCCGCCCATCAAGCTGGCGGAGGCCCTGGCCATGGCCAAGCCCGTCGTCGTGCCGGACCTGCCCGTGTTCCGCGATGAACTCGGGGCCGACCCTGCGGGCTGGTTTTTCCGGGCCGGCGACGCTGCGGATCTGGCCCGGGTGATCGAAGAGGCCCTGCGGGAGCCCGCCCGGCTGGCCGCGCTGGGGGTCAAGGCGCGCGAGTATATGCTGGCGCACAGAACATGGGACAGGTTCGTGCGGGACGTGGCGCAGCCCCACGGCCAGGGCGGGGAGCACGCATGATAGGCCTCATTGTCCGCAAGTTCAGCACGACCTTCTACAGGTATCCCCAGGCCCCGGTCGTGACCGGGCGAAAGGGGGAATTCGCCGGGCTGAAGGTGGCGCTCATCGCGGATCACCTGACCGAAGCCTGCCTGACCTTCGAGTGCCGGGTCAAAAACGTCACGCCCAAGAACTTCCGCGAGGTACTCCATTCCTGGCGGCCCGACATCCTTCTCGTGGAGTCGGCCTTTCACGGCTGGTGCGGCCGCTGGCGCTACGAACTGGCCAAGCAGCCCTTCTGGATGCGTTGCACCAGGCCCACGGCCATTTTTCGCGTCCTGGAGTGCGCCCGCGCCATGGGCATCCCCACGGTGTTCTGGAACAAGGACGACGGGGCGTTCTTCGACCACTTCATCGATATCGCCAAGGCTTTCGACCATGTCTTCACCACGGACGAGAACTGCGTCCCGTGCTATCGGGCCGTCGTCCCTGCAGGCACCACCGTCAACACCCTGATGATTCCCTACCAGCCGGCGTTCCACTCCTTCGACGGTTTCGACTTCTCGACCAAAAGCGCCTGCTTCACGGGAAGCTACTATCGCAAGATCCTCAATGCACGGCGCCTCTATCTGGACATGCTTTTCCGGGCGGCGAAGGGGGCGGGGGCCAGGATCGACGTTTTCGACCGCAACCACGACCGGTTTTCCAAACGCTTCGAGTTCCGTTTCCCCGAAACCGATGCGCTCCGGGTCCATCCCCGGGTGCCGCACTGGGAAACGGCCCGCCTGTACAAGGCCCACGCCCTGTCCATCAACGTCAACTCCGTCACGGACTCCGCAACCATGTGCTCCCGCCGCCTGCTCGAAATCCTGGCCTGCGGCGGCATCGCCATGACCAACCCCAGCGCGTGCGTGACAAAGCATTTCGCTCCGTACTGCCACGTGGTCGCCACTGCGGAGGAGGCCGGGGAGGCCTTCGCGCGACTGCGCCACGGACCGGACAGCAGGGATCTGGAGCGCGCGGCCGAAGGGGCGCGTTACGTGCGGTCCGCCCACACCTGGGCCCACCGGCTCAGGGATATCTGCCACGTGGCCGGGGTCTGAGGGCATGATGCAGCTTTTCGCCGCGGCGATGGAGTGGGCCTTCTATGCCGTGATCGCCTGTTTTGCGGTCTACGTGCTGCTGGAATTGCGCATGGTCAGGGTGTCCGGCAAGGCCGAGGGGCGCAGGCTGTCGGAGATCCCGCTGCGGCCCGATGGGGAGCAGGGTCCGTATCCGCGGGTGGCCGTGCTCCTGCCGGTCTGCAACGAGTCCGGGGTCATCGGGCGCCTTATCGCTGCCGTGTGCGCATTGGAATATCCTCGGGAACAGCTGGAAATAGCTGTCCTCGACGACTCGACGGACGTCACGAGCGACCTGGCCAGGTCGCTCGTGGAGGAGCATGCCGCCAGGGGCGCGAACATCCGCTACCTCAGGCGCCGGTCCCGCCGCTGCTCCAAGGCCGGGAACCTGAGCTACGGCGTGGGCCAGATCGACGCCGAGTTTCTGGCCATTTTCGACGCGGACTTCGTGCCGCCGCGGGACTTCCTGCTGAAGACCATCCCCTGTTTCCGGGACCCGCGCCTGGGCTTCCTGCAGACCGGCATCGGCTACGAGAACAGGAACGCCTCCTTCCTGACGCAGTTCCAGGCCATGGAGATGGGACACCAGCAGTTCGTCACCGTGGGCCTGAGCGAGGAGGGCAACATGGCTTCCTTGAGCGGCAGTTCCTGCGTCTGGCGCCGGGCCTGCATGGAGGCCATGGGCGGCTGGAAGGCGGCCACGGCCACCGAGGACGTGGACATCGGCTACAAGGCCCAGCTCGGGAACTGGAAGTACGCCTACCTGAAGGACGTGGTGTCCATGTCCGTCCTGCCGGAGACGGTCAGTGCCTTCAGGGTGCAGCGCGAACGCTGGGGCCGCGGGCTCATCCACAGCGCCTTCCGCCACGGCGGCCGGATGCTGCGCACGGAGATGCCGCTGATGAAACGCCTGCACGCCGTGTCCATGATGTTCTCGTCGCTGCTGCTGGCGTCCATCTATTGCCTGTTCCTGCTGAGCCTGCCCCTGACGCTC
>JANJWV010000227.1 GCA_024709365.1 Desulfomicrobium sp.
TAGAGCTTGGCGAAGATCTCGCGGTGCTTGGTCTCTTCCCCAGCCAGGAAGCTGAACAGTTCCTTGAGCTTGGGTTCCGTCGTGGTCTCGACCAGGCGATTGTAGAAGACCTCGCCCCTGGTCTCGACTTCCTGGGCGGCCAGGAGGATGTCGGTAGCCTTGAATATTCCAGCCATATAGCCTCCTAAAGTTCCGAGGGCAGCTCTTTGAGCTGGGCATAGGTGAAGACGGGGCCGTCGATGCAGACGTACTTCGTGCCGATGTTGCAGCGGCCGCAGATGCCCACGCCGCACTTCATGCGCTTCTCAAGCGTGGTGATGATGTTCTGGTCCTCGAAGCCCAGTTTCTTCAGGGCCTGCAGGGTGAACTTGATCATGATGGGCGGTCCGCAGGTGATGGCCACGGTGTTCTTGGGCTTGGGGTTGATCTCCAGCAGCACGTTGGGGATGAGGCCCACCTTGTGCTCCCAGCCTTCGGACGGGTTGTCGATGGTCAGGACGGTGTTGACGTCCTTGCGACTCGTCCACTCGGGCAACTCGGCCTTGTAGGTCAGGTCGGCCGGGCTGCGCGCGCCGTAGAGAAGCGTTATATCCTTGTAATCCTTACGGTTGTCGAGCATGTAGGTGAACAGGGTCCGCAGGGGGGCCATGCCGATGCCGCCGCCGACGAAGACGATGTTCTTGCCCTTGAGGTCTTCGAGGGGGAAGGAGTTGCCCAGGGGTGCGCGCACGCCGATCTGGTCGCCGGGCTGCAGCTGGTGCAGGCGGGTGGTCACCTCGCCGACGCGCATGACGCTGAACTGCAGGTAGTCCTTGCGGGTCGGGGAAGAGTTGATGACGAAGGTCGACTCGCCCACGCCGAAGACCGAGAGCTGCCCCACCTGGCCGGGCCGGAAGGTGAAGTCCTTCATGCGCTGCTCGTTGTTGAGCACGATGCGGAAGGTCTTGATGTTGTGCGTCTCCTGGATCACCTCGACGATGGTGGCCATGTCCGGGAGATAGGGATTGGCGTTCATTCGGCGTACTCCTGTGCGGCGTTGACGATCTGCCGGATATCGACTCCGGCGGGGCACTGCTTGATGCACCGGCCGCACCCGCAGCAGGCGATGACGCCCTTGTGCAGATCCGGGTAGTAGCTGAACTTGTGCCCGACACGGTTCTTCAGACGATGGGCCTTGGTCGAGCGCGGGTTGTGGCCGCTGCCTTCCAGGGTGAAGGTGTGGGACATGCAGTTGTCCCAGGTGCGGATGCGCTGGCTGGAGAGGCCCAGATCGTCGTCCGTGATGTTGAAGCAGTAGCAGGTCGGGCACATGTAGGTGCAGGCTCCGCAGGAGATGCACTTGGCCGACTGGGCCAGCCAGAAGTCCATGTCGTCGAAGCGCGCCAGGAGCTTGGCCGGGGCCGACGCGTAGTCGTGGGCCTCGCCCATCATCTCGCGTGCCTTGGCGTTCTTGGCGTCGGCCTCCTTGCCCTTGTCGCCGGCGTCGGCGAACAGGGCCATCTTCATGATCTCCTCGCCCTCGGGCGTGACGGAGCGGGCCACGTAGCCCTCGCCCACCAGGGTCAGGAGCACGTCGGAGCCGCTCGGGTCGGCCGGACCGCTGCCCACGCTGTGGCAGAAGCAGGTCGTCTCGGGGCGGTCGCAGGCCAGGGAGATGAAGACCGTGTTTTTGCGGCGCTGCAGGTAGTACGGGTCCTTGATCTTGTCGGTCTCGTAGACCGGGTCGAAGATCAGCTTGCCGCGCGCCCCGCAGGGCCGGCAGCCGATGACCACGTTCTTGCCCTCGGGCAGGGTCTCGATGATCTCCGGCTTCTTTTCGGGGATTTCGCGCTTGACCACCAGCAGGGTCTCGGTCTGCGGGAACGTCGCGGCCTTGGGGGACACGGCGGCCATGCGGGAGTGCAGGTCCATGACCATGCCCGGCTGGAAGCGGCGGAAGGTCACGGTGCCGCAGTCCGCCACGGGCGCCAGCACGCGGCAGGTGGCGGCCAGTTCCGCGGCCAGGCGGTTCAGGTTTTCCTTGGTGATGAATTTTTCCATTACCAGCCTCGCTCGTTGATGCGCTCTTCCTCGACCTTGAAGGTCAGGAGCGGCGGTGTCTGATCAAGGGCCTTGCCGGCCTCGTGCTGGAACACGTCCCTGACCTGCTTGTTCATGTAGCGCCGCAGGAGCATGAGCGGGATGTCCACGGGACAGGCCCGTTCGCACTCGCCGCACTCGGTGCAGCGTCCGGCCAGATGGGACACGTGGATCATCTGGAACATCATGTTCTCGGACGGCAGGTTCTCCTGGCTGACCCACAGGGGGTCGCGGCTGGTCGCGATGCAGTAGTCGCGGCAGACGCACATGGGGCAGGCGTTGCGGCAGGCGTAGCAGCGGATGCAGCGGCCCATGGTCTCCTGCCAGAAGGCGAACTTCTCGGCGTCGGACTTGGCCTCGAACTCGTCCTGGCACTTCAGGCTCGGGGCCGGGGCCGGGGTGTGCGCCTTGCCGATGAGGAAGTCCGAGACAAGGGCGTCGGGAGTGTCGCAGACGCGACACTTGTCGGCCCGCACGTCGTCCAGCCTGAGCGTCGCGGCCTGGCCGGCCACGGTGACCTTGAGGGAGTCGGCGCCGATCTCCACGGACTCGACGAAGCCCGGGTCCGCAGGCAGGGCCGCGCGGATCTTGCGCTGACTGACCACGCCGTCGCAGCACAGGCCGAAGATGACGACGTCGTCGCGGTTGATGAGCTTTTCGTTCAGGAGCTCGATCACGCTCTTGCTGTCGCATCCCTTGACGACGACGCCGACCTTCTTGCCCTTCCAGCCCGTCAGGTAGGTGGCCAGATTGTGCACGGCCAGGGGGCCTATGATGAGCCTGTCCAGATCGGCCTCGGAGCGGATGAAGAGTGGCGTGGCGTGAAGCGGGTCGTAGCCCTGCTCCCAGCCGATGACGCACTCGAGATCGCCGAGCCGGCTCTTGATGGCTGTCTTGAGATCATCCAATTGGGACATGTGTCCTCCTATGCTTGAATCGAACCGTGACAGGGGCATCCCTGCCCCTGGCTGGCCTGCACGGCCAGAGCGTTCCAGTCCACGTCGCTTTTCGGGTTGAAGCTCGGCGCGGGGCCGAGTTCGTGGATGCGGCGGGTGAACTCCGTGACCACGTGCTGCCAGCGCTGCCCTTCCGAAGCCGAGACCCAGGTGTACTCGAAGCGGCGCTCGTCGATGCCCGTGATGGGCAGGAAGCGCTTGAGCATCTCCAGCCTGCGCCGGGCGTAGAAGTTGCCCTCGGCGTAATGGCAGTCGCGGGGATGGCAGCCCGAGACCAGCACGCCGTCGGCCCCGTTCATGAGGGCGCGGACGATGAAGAGCGGGTCGATGCGGCCCGAACAGGGGACGCGGATGATGCGCAGGTCCGTGGGCTGCGTGAACCGCCCCACTCCCGCCGTGTCCGCGCCGCCGTAGGAGCACCAGTTACACAGGAAGCCTACTATTCGAAGTTCGCGAACATCTTGGGCGGGCATAAGGCATTCACCTCCGCGAGGATCTGGTTGTCTGTGAAGTGTTCAAGCTGGATGGCGCCCTGCGGGCAGGTCACGGTGCAGATGCCGCAGCCCTGGCAGACCGTGTCGATGACCTCGGCCTTGGGGTTGCCGAAGCGGTCCTGGATTTCCTTGATGGCGCCGAAGGGGCAGGTCTGGATGCACTTGCCGCAGCCCACGCAGCGGGCCGGGTTGACGCGCGAGACCGCCGGGTCGGACTCCAGCATGGCCTTGGACAGCAGGCCCAGAACCTTGGACGCGGCTGCGCTGCCCTGTCCGACCGAAGCCGGGATGTCCTTGGGGCCCTGGCAGGCGCCGGCCAGGAACACGCCGGCCGTGTTGGTCTCGACGGGCTTCAGCTTGGGATGGCTCTCGACGAAGAAGCCGTACTGGTCCGGGGCCACGCGCAGCTTTTCGCCCAGCTGCACCGCGCCCTTGGCGGACTCGGCGCCCACGGCCAGGACCACCAGGTCGGCCGGGACCTCGACCTGCGTGCCGGCCAGGGTGTCGGCGCCGCGCACGACGAGCTTGTCGCCCTTGGGATAGATCATGGCCACGCGGCCGCGCACGTACTGCGCCCCGTACTCCTCCATGGCCCGGCGCACGAACTCGTCGTACAGCTTACCGGGAGAGCGGATGTCCATGTAGAAGACGTAGGACTGGGAGTCCGGGATGTGATCCTTGGTCAGGATGGCCTGCTTGGCCGTGTACATGCAGCAGAAGCCCGAGCAGTACGGACGGTTCACGGACTTGTCGCGCGAACCCACGCACTGGATGAAGACCACGTTCTTGGGCTCCTTGCCGTCCGAGGGGCGCTTGATGTGCCCGCCCGTGGGACCCGAGGCCGAAAGCAGACGCTCGTACTGCAGGGACGTGATGACGTCCTTGTAGCGGCCCTCGCCGTACTGCGGGTACTTGTGCCAGTCGAAGAGGTCGTAGCCCGTGGCCACGACGATGGCGCCCACGTCGACGTTGACCAGTTCGTCCTTCTGCTCGAAGTCGATACACTTGACCGGGCAGACCTTGGCGCACAGCCCGCACTTGCCCTTGGTCAGCATGAGGCAGGAGGACGCGTTGATGGCCGCCTTCTTGGGGATGGCCTGGGGGAACGGGATGTTGATGGACGGGGCGTTGCAGAGATTCTCGTTGAAGGGGTCCGGGTGCTTGCGGCTGGGGCACTTCTCGACGCACAGGCCGCAGCCGGTGCACTTGGTCCAGTCGACGTGGGTGGCCTTGCGGCGGACGGTGACCTGGAAGTTGCCGACGTAGCCGCCAACGCTCTCGACTTCGGCGCAGGTATAGAGGGTGATGTTGGGGTGCTGGGCGATGTCGACCATCTTTGGCCCGAGCACGCAGGACGAGCAGTCCACCGTGGGGAAGGTCTTGTCCAGCTTGGCCATCTTGCCGCCGATGCTCTGCTCGCGCTCGACCAGGACGACTTCCTGGCCGCCGTCGGCGCAGTCCAGGGCCGCCTGGATGCCGGCCACGCCGCCGCCGATGACGAGCACGCGTTTGGTCGTCTCGAAGCGCTTGGCCATGAGGGGCCGGTTGCGGCGCAGCTTTTCCACGGCCATGCGCACCAGTTCGGCGGCCTTGCCGGTGTTCAGGTCCTTGGTCTTGCCGATCCAGGAGACGTGCTCGCGGATGTTGGCCATCTCGAACATGTAGCGGTTCAGGCCAGCGCGCTCCACGGCGCGGCGGAAGGTCTGCTCGTGCATGCGCGGGGTGCAGGAGGCCACCACCACGCCGTCGAGGTTCTTGTCCTTGACCGCCTGGATGATGGCGTCCTGGCCCGGTTCGGAGCAGGCGTACATCGTGTCCGTGGAGAAGACCACGTCGGGGTACGTCAGGGCAGTGGCCGCCACGGAGGGACAGTCCACGGTGCCGGCTATGTTGCTGCCGCAATGGCAGATGAAAACACCAATTCGCATCGCGCCCTCCCTACATGGCCTGCTGCGGTTGTTTGATCCTGCCCAGGGCGAGCCTCGGATCCACGCAGAGCTTCTCGAAGCCGAGCTCGGCGCGGTCGATCCCCAGGGCGTAGCCGAGGAGCTGGGTGTAGTAGAAAACCGGAATCCGGAAATTCTCGCGCAGGGCGTCGTTGATCTGCCCCTGACGCAGGTCCAGGTTCATCTGGCACAGCGGGCAGGCGGTCACGATGGCGTCGGCGCCGACGTCACGGGAGGCGTCCAGAAGCTTGCCCGACAGCGTGGCCACGATGTCCCCGCGGGGAATGCCGTAGGAGGCCCCGCAGCACTCGACCTTCAGGGGGAACGGCACCACCTCGGCTCCCAGGAGCGCCATGAGGTTGTCCATGGCCATGGGGTTCTCGTGGTGGTCGAAGCGCATGACCTCGGGCGGACGGTTCATGATGCAGCCGTAGTAGCAGGCGATCTTGATGCCCGTGAGGGGTTTGACGACCTTGCCCTTGATGAGTTCCGGGTCGACGTTCTCGGCCAGGACCTGCAGCACGGACTGGGTATCCACGGAATTCTTGCACGGCACGTCCAGCAGGGCGTTGACCTTGTCCTTGAACTCCGGGTCGTCCATCTTGTGGGACGCGGTGCGCAGGTTGGTCAGGCAGCTGGGACAGGGGGTTGCGGCCTTGGTCATGCCCATGGCCTCGACCTGGGCCAGGTTGCGGGCCGACAGGGCCGCGGAGAGGACGTGGTTGACGGTGTGCGCCGGCGAGGAACCGCAGCAGCTCCAGTCCGGGATGTCCATCAGCTCCACGTCCAGGGCCTTGCAGACCGCGCGGGTGGACGTGTCGTATTCCAGGGACGTTCCCTGCCCGGAGCACCCCGGATAATACGCGACTTTAAGCATTTTTGCCTCCTTTGCGGAACCGCTCGAAAATGCGCGCCACCTGCTCGCGGCCCTGGATCGGGTGCGGCTTGAACGGCAGCTTGCCGCGCATGAGCACCTGCGGGGCGAGATCGACGTCGGTGAAGACGCGGCCCGATCGGGTCATGTACGAGGCCATGAGGCCCAGTTCGTAGGCACGCCCATGGCGTTCCACGGATTCGAGGAAGGAGTCGGCGAAGATCTTCACGGAGCGCTCAGTGGCGTAGCCCTCCTCGCGCGCCATGTGCCGACAGACGTCCATGACCCGCGCCACGTCGATCTTGTTCGGACAGCGCGTGGTGCAGGACTGGCACGAGCCGCACAGCCAAATGGACCGGCATTTCAGAATGGCGTCCTTCTGCCCGGTCTGGACCAGACGCATGATCTGGCTGACCGAATAGTCGTAAACGAAGGTGTACGGGCATCCGGCCGTACAGTTTCCGCACTGGTAGCAGTTCTTGACGTTCTGGTGACTGCGGGCTTCGACCTCGTCAATGAAGCCCTGGTCGGCATCAGCGAGATTAAAGATTTGCATAGGCATACCCAACTTTGCGGTAAGGAACGGCGAGCCGTCCGGTTGAGAGGAAACCCGTCCCGGGAAGGCCGTGTACCGGATGCACCTTTTTGACACACCGCCGACACGGGCGGATGACCCAAAGTGATACACAGTTTCCCCATAACTCCCCAGTTTTCGGGACTTGGGATATCTTTTAAGCAGATTCAATGCCATAGTCCCCGGAACAGGCGCTTGTCCAGTCCCGGCCCTGTTCCGGACATCCTTCCCGGCAGCCGGTTCAGACAGTTTTCACGGACAATGCCACCTCGGTTCCGGCCTCGCTCCCTTCAGGGACACGCTCAAGGTGCGGACCGTGCGCCCGGAACGACGTCATTTTCGTCGCATTCATCGACCTTCCCTTCTGGCGGTCCGTCACACGGGCTGGACACGCAGCCCCACCGCCCTTGCGCGCACCGCAGAAATCGGGCGACCCCCTTCATGCCGTCGAGGCTTTTCGCATTCGCCGGAAGTCCGGTCCCCTGCGAAGGAACCGGCTGGTCCATGGCGGGCGAAGATTGGCTTGAATAACGGCTCAAACACGTACATATTGAGTGCTGACGATGTCGCGACGCGCGTGTTCAGGAGCCCGTACCCGGGCCGAAACGTCGCTGTAGGCCTGGTCCGCAGGTCCTGAGCCGATTGAGAAACCAACAAAGCCAAGAGGAACCCCATGACCGGCAACAACCGCCGCTGGGAGCGACAGCCCGTCGAGGTGCCCTGCACCATCAGCTACGCCGACGGCATCCCGAACCCGTCCAGGGCCAGCATCGTCAACCTGAGCCCAGGAGGGCTCATGCTCTCCGCCGAGCAGAGCTTCATCGCCAACGAGCGTGTCTCCATAACTCTGGAGGACGGCAACGACTCCCTCCTGTTCGAGTTCGCCGAGACGATGCGCGGCACCGTACGCTGGAGCCAGGCCGCCGCGAAAGCAGGTCGCGCTCTATACCATGTGGGTATCGCCCTGGAGGCGGAACTGCCGACAAGAATTTTGCTTACGGAGCAATAACCCCGCCGTATTCTACTTGTCTTGTATCCCCTGGTCTTCTATGGATACAGGGAGCTACTGACTTTTCATCACCCGTGCATTCACAATCCCAGGAACACAGCAATGCCAGACGAGACGCCCCGGAACAGAAAATGGGAACGGTACGGATGCCTGCTCCCATGCCGCGTCATCCCCGAGAAGGAAGCCGACATGTTCATCTCGGCCCGCATCATCAACATCGGGCGAGGCGGGGTGCTCATCGAAGCCGACTATGATTTCCCCACCGGCGCCAGAGTCATCATCGCCACCGGTGCGGAATCGGAAGCGGACCGCTTCGGGGGCCTCGACGAGGTGCACGGCACGGTGCGCTGGGGTCAGCTCGACACGGTGTCCCTGATGGGTCTTTTCTACGTCGGCGTCGAGTT
>JANJWV010000019.1 GCA_024709365.1 Desulfomicrobium sp.
CGGCGGTCGATTCCTCCGTCGTCGCGTTGTCGGCCGCGAGGACGGCATGGACGTCGAAAGCCATGCCCGGCGCAAACGACAGGATCCACAGTGGCAGAAACAGCAGATATTTTCCGATAGGCTTCACGTTTCCTCCTTGGCTGCAGGCAGGCCACATCGCCTCCGCACACGGGCCGAAGACGGCCAGACACGCAGGCACCCCGCTCGTGCCGCGCAGAAATGAACAACATCATGTCAATCAAGAAACGCACCAACTTGGCCCGTGACGATACCGACAGATAGCACCCGGAATTTGCAGCGAATACGCGAGATCAACCGGCAGAAACCAGGCCGGAAGAACGGGAGCGGAGACGAAATGAGGGTTCGAGGTCGAAATGTCGCCTTATGTTCTGTCCGGAACGGCGGTACCGGCGATGCCTCGGGAGGGGTCAGCTTCGACCGAACCCCTCCGCCAGATCCCTGATGGACTCGATGCGCCCGGCGAGGCGCGCGATCTGGGCGAAATCGTGCGTGGCGATGTCCTGGGCATGGGCCAGGTTGTTGCGCAGCGACTCGAATTCCTTGCAGACCTTGAGGGCCGCGTTCCTGGAGGGGAAACCCAGCACGTCGCGCATGGCCTGGTCTTCGACCATGATCTGCGTCTTGTCGGAAAACTGCAGGCACGACAGCAGCGTGCACTGCTGGCCGCGACGCAGTCGCTCCTCCATCAGCGCCTCGGCCTTGGCCAGCCTGCCGGCCGAAACGAGTTCACGCCACGAATCCCCCGGCCAGATCCTCTCGATGATGGACACGAGCTGCATCTCGTACATGGTCACGATGCCGAACAGCCACATGCGCATGTAGGGGTGCTCGACGTCGCTGCGGGTGACGATGCCGGACACGGTGTCGAAGACGCGCACGAAACAGAGGCTGTGCGTGCTCAGCGCTAGGATGACCTCGGAGAAGCTCGCCCCGTCGGCCACGATCTGGCCCGTCCGGAACTCCCGCTCCCGCATCGGGTCCTCCCTCAGGGCAAAGCCTCGGACCCTGCCGCCATGGCGCACCCCGAGCACGGGGATGCCCTCGCGCTCCATGAGCTCGCCCGCGGCCGAGGTCAGCGGCGCGTCCACAGAAGGCAGGGCGCGCGCGATGTCCCTGGCGGCGAAGGTGTCGCGGAAGAGATGCGCCACACGCCCCAGGGATTCGAGGCCGCCCGGCAACGCCCTCCCGGGCTCGGCCAGCCCGCCGACGACCGTCAGCGACAGGCCGAGCCTGGCGGCGTTCTTTTCGAGCATGGCCACGGCGCGCCGGTACAGGGCCTGGTCGCCCTCGGCGAGCACTTCCAGGAGCGAGGCCATCTCCGTCAGATAGACCCGCGCGAACTCCGGGTCGTGCTTGCAGACGTCGCGGCAGTTGTCGATGAGGTCGGCCAGCTTGACGGTCTTGGCCCGGCTGGAGACGCCCGCCAGGCGCGCCCGGTCGATGGCCTTGCGCGTGGCGCGGTTGCCGTCCGACGGGCGGCTCGCGTCGGTCAGCTCCATGACCAGCTCGGCCAGCTCCGGCCCGAATTCCCGCTCGATGTCGAGAAAGCCGGCCGGCGTGTCCTCGACCACGTCGTGCAGCCACGCGGCGGCGATCATCTCGGGGTCACCACCGGCCGAGGCCACGATTTCGGCCACATCCTTGAGATGCACGTCATAGGGCTCCAGAGAGTACTTGCGTCTGTGATTGATGCGCGAGTGCGCCTCGGTGGCGTACCGGCGCGCCCTCCTGACCACATCGTCCATTGCCCGCCCCTCCGCCTTCAGTTTTTTGCGGTCGCGATGGCCGCGGCGATGTCGTCGGCCAGCCTCTCGACGTTGCGCTGCTGGGCCGCGATCCAGGTGGCGTGATCGGCGTCCGGCAGGGGCTGGGCCGCGTCCGTTCGCCGCACCAGGGGCCCGCCCTGCCCGTCCGCGTCCTGCAGGGTCCAGCGGACGGAGAGCGTCGCCTCGCGGCCGAGGCTGCCGCCCATGGCCACCACGTCAATGAGGACGCGGAACCGGGGCCGAACCTGCTGGTCCCAGGGGAAGAGGGACACGTTCTCGGTCCCGAGAAGCCGAGAGAGCCGCTCGGCCAAAGCCCGCGCCATGTCCCGGTCCACCTCGCCGGTCCAGCGGTGGTATTCGGCCAGGCGGTACCGCCCGTCCTCCCCGCCCGTGGCGATGCGCGACTGCTTGAGGACGTCGGGCAGGGTCACGGGGCCGACGCTGACGGACACCGCATCCCCGGCCTGGGCCGAGGCGGAAGCCTGCGGGACGTGCAGGCTGTAGTAGGACGTGGTCGGGGCCTTTCCGGCGCAGCCGGCCAGCAGCATGGCGCAGGCCAGGCCCAGGAGCGCCGCGCGGGTGATTCTACTTTTCATCTTCCTTCTCTCCTTTGCCGAACAGGAGCGACTGCGGCTGTGTCTCGATGGCGGTGGTCAGTTCGCGCAGGGAGCGCAGGGTCAGGGCCAGTTCCTCAAGGTTTTTCTTCAGGTTGTAGTTGAGGGGCGAATCCTTGCCGATGGTCGTCTGCACATCCTCAAGGGTCTTCTGCAGGGCGGCCAGGCTCGCCTGGAGGGCCGGGGCCGTCTCGCCGTTCAGACGCCGCGCGAACGCTCCGGCGTCCCTGACGGTCGTCGTACTCTCCTTCAACAGCTGATCAAGATTCTTGCCGATCTTTTCGAAGGGCACCTTCTCCAGATTGCGGGTGATCCTGGCGATGCTCTCCTGAATCTGCTCGATGGAGCCGCCCATGCTGGGAATGACCGGCATGTCGTTCTCATGGGCCAGCCCGGCTTTGGGCTCGTCGGGATAGAAACCGAGATCCACCAGGAGCTGACCCGTGAGGAGGTTGCCCGTCTTCAGCTGGGCCCGCATGTTGCGCTCCTCCACGAACCACCGCAGCAGCGGTTCGGGGTCATCGGCCTTCGGTTCGGGCACGGCCTTGAGCATGTTCTGGATCCGCTCCGGTTCGATGGACAGGAGAACCGGTACCCGCAGGTCCTTGCGCTTCGCGTCGTAGATGAGGTCGATGCCCGACACCTCGCCGATCTTGATGCCGTAGATCTCCACCGGCGCGCCGATGCTCAGGCCGCGCACCGACTGGTCAAAAAAGACCATCCAGGTCCTGCGCAGGGTGTAGGTCTTCTCCTGGATGCTCTCCTGGCTGGGGTAGAGCTGGAAGACGGTATTCTCGCCCATCTCCTTGCCCGGCTCGGCGCCGTCCGGCACGTCGAACGCCAGGCCGCCGGAGATCAGGGTGATCAGCGACTCCGTGGCTACCTTGAGCCCCTGGGCCGAAAGGGAGACGTTCAGGCCGCTTGCGTTCCAGAAGCGCGTGTTCTCCCTGATCTTGGCGTCGTGCGGGGACTCTACGAAGATCTGGACATCGACGGACTGGCCGTCGGGAGCAAAGCCGTAGCTGACGACCTGGCCGACCTGGATCTGCCGGTAGTAGACCGGCACCCCGACGTTGATGGAGCCCAGACGCCTGGCCTTCAGCCAGAAGTGCTTGCCGGGCAGCCCCGAGGTGACGACGGGCGGCACTTCGAGCCCCCTGAATGCGGTGGTCGGCTGCCCGCCCGGGGCGGGGTCGACGCCGATGTACGCGCCCGAGAGCAGGGTCGACAGGCCCGAGGCCGTGCCGCCGCGGATCTGCGCCCGCGCCACCCAGAAACGGGTCTGGTCGTTCAGGTAGCGGCCGTAGTCCTTTTCCAGTTCGGCCGTGACGACGACGTGCTTGAGGTCGTCGCCCAGGTGGATGCCCTCGACCTGGCCGATGACGACGTCCTTGTATTTGATCTTGGTCTTGCCGGCCTCAAGCCCTTCGGCCGAGGAAAACGTGATGGTGATGACCGGCCCCTTCTCGCTGACGGCCTTGTAGGCCAGCCACCCGCCGACGACGAGGGCCACCAGCGGGACGATCCAGACGAGGGAGATGCCGCCCCTCTTTCTCACTGCGGCCGGGGCGGCCTGGTCATTGGACAGGGAAATGTCGGTCATGAATCCTCCTCGATGACATCCCAGATGATTCGGGGGTCGAAACTCTCCGCGGCCAGCATGGTGAGCACCACCACGACGGCGAAAAACACGGCCGCCGGGCCGGCCTCGATGTTGGCCACGGCGCCGAGCTTGACCAGGGCCACCAGGATGGTGACCACGTACACGTCGACCATGGACCACCGGCCCACCAGTTCGGTCATGCGGTACAGCACCGTGCGGTCCCTGGGTCGCCAGCGGCAGCGCAACTGGACGCTGACGAGCAGGAAGACCAGGATGGCCAGCTTGGCCATGGGCACGAAGATGCTGGCGATGAATATGACGGCCGCGATCTCCCACGAGCCGCTGTGGATGAAATAGATGACGCCGCTCATGATCGTGTCGGACTGGGCCGCGCCGAGGGCCGTGGTGACGGTCATGGGCAGGACGTTGGCCGGCACGTACATGACGGCCGCGGCCAGCAGGAAGGCCCAGGCCCGGGCGATGCTGTTGGGCTTGCGGGCGTGCAGGGCCGCGCCGCAGCGCGGGCAGCGCCCATGATGTCCCTCACCGGCGGCGTCCGTGCGCACCAGCAATTCGCAGTCGTGGCAGCCGATCAGACCGGCCCGCCTGGCGGTCAGCGGTTCGGCGCTCATGGGCGGCGGTCCAGCCGCGACCAGATCAGCGGCGGGTCGAGGGTCGTCATGGCGGCGGTCGTGACCACGGTCAGCAGGCCCAGGGCCATGACCGCCACCCCCGGGACGATGGTCGCCATCTTGGCCAGCTTGACCAGGGCCACCAGGATGCCGACGACGAAGACCTCCATCATGGCCCACGAGTTGACGTGCAGGATGGCCCGAAAAACGGGGATGCTCCCCGGCGCCGCGGTGTCCAGGCGCAGGGGGACGAGGATGTAGAGAAGCCCCGCGAGCTGGGCCAGGGGAATCAGGGCGCAGGTCAGGAGCACCAACGCGCCCAGGCCGTAGAGGCGCTGCTTCCAGAGCTCGATGATGCCCGTCAACAGTGTGGTCTCCTGCACGAACCCTCCGCTTTTCATGGCCAGGAATGGATTGGTCAGCGCGATGGCGAAAAGCACCAACCCGCACAAGGCGAAGGCCAGAGGGCGGTCGATGCCGTTTCTCCTGGACCTCTGCAACACCGAGCCGCAGCGCGGGCACAGCGAGGTGGATCCGGGCTCGTCGGAGGGTCGGACCAGCAGGTCGCAATGGTGGCAGGCCTGTACGCGTGAGGTTTGCACGTCGCTACTCCCTCGGCCCGGACGCCTGCATGCCGACCAGGCGGGCTATGGTCACGGCCAGGTAGAGCTGGCCCATCACCGCCTCGAGAACGGCCAGGGAGCGCCCTGCGTTGGAGACGGGCAGGCAGTCGCCGTAGCCGACGGTGGTCATGGTCACGAAGCTGAAGTAGATGAAGTCGTGGGTCGCCGGCGCGCCTTCGCGGGCGAACTGGAAGGACCCGGGCTGGGCGGCCTCCAGGAAGAAGAACGCGTAGGCCCACATGAACCCGAGCAGAAGATACCCGCAGACGGCGGCCATGATGACGTCCGTGTCGACCTGCCGTCGGGTCGAGATGTAGCGCAGGATGAGGGCGAGAACGTAGCACAGGAATATCCCTGCGAAGAGTTCCGCCAGTTTCAGACGTTCCGAGGCATCCGCGAAAACACCCGACCATTTCAGGAACAAATAGGGGATGGCCAGGAGCACGGCGATGACGAACGTGCGCATCCTGTCGCTGACCGCCTGGATGGCCGAAACGAGAATGGCCGTCAGGCAGATGTCCATGAGAAGCTTCAGATGCACGAAACCCGCCAGGAAAGGCGACACCGCGAGTGCCGTGACGATCGAGGCGAGCAGGAGAGTGAACCGCCCCCCGACAAACCGGAGAAGCGGTTTGGCTGCTTCGTCGCCCTTGTGTCCCGCTATGTCCATGTGCCTTGCCCTGGCATGGCCGGCGTCAACCGCAGTCGGCACGACGACGCCCGGTACGTTCATCGTCGGCGCTTTGCGGAAATCCCGCATATGAGTCGCTGCAGCCGTGATACGCCGTCCATGTCTCTGTTCGCCCAACCGCAAAAGGTCGGCAGGATGTCCCGGCGCGTGCACGGGACGTGCCCCCTGAACGCGCCGGAACAGACACGCGTCTGAATCCCTCAGGGCTTCTCGACGCTGACCGCGATTGTCTCGGTGTAGGAGAAGACCACCTTGTCGCCGACCTTCTGTTTGGCGAGGTCGATATCCTCGCGAACGGGAAAGGTTCTCGTCCGGCCGTCGCCGAAGTCGAGCGTGACCTTGCGGTTCTTCTGGTCGATCTCCGTCACGGTACCCGTGACCTGCCGGGTCTGGGCCATGACCCCGCCGGGTTTCTCGCCCTTTTCCGCGGTCTTTGCGGCCGCGCTCATGGACGTGGAAGGCTCCACGCCGTCCTCGTCGACGAAGACGACAAGCTCTTCCGTCAGGCTGACCATGACCGTATCGCCCACGTTGACCTGATCGAAGTTGACGGCCTTGGGACCGGCCTTGGCGGTGAAGGTTTCTCCCTTCTCGTCCTCCAGGGTTGCGACGCGCTTGGCGTGATCGATATCGATGACCTTGGCGTTGATCTCGACGGTGTTGACGATGACGCCGCCGGGCACCCCTTCGACATAAACCGTAGCCGTTCCGGCCGCCGCCTGCAGGGGGGCCCACGCCAGGAAGGCTGCGAGGCAGAGCACGACGCGGCCCATCTTCCGGTTCACATATTTGCCCAAGTTCATTGCATGCTCCATTCGGTTAAAGGTTCTTCGCCTCCGGCGCTTCGAAGGCGCCTGGATCCCACTATTCGGCCTGCGTCCCGGCCCCGTCAGCCGCGACCGCGGCCGACCATCCGCCGCCCACGGCCTTGTACAGCCCGATTCTGGCCTGATGGAACTGAACCCGGGTCTGGGTGTGGGACAGTTCGGCGTTGAAGAGGCTCCGCTCGGCGTCGAGGACGGTCAGGAAGTCCGTGTAGCCTTCGTCGTAGCGAAGCCTGGCGATCTCGTCGTACTGCCGCAGCGACCCGACCTGCCGGCCGAGGGCTTCGAGCTGCAGGCCCGTCTGCCGCTGGTCCGCCAGGGCGTCGTTGACCTCGCGGAAGGCGTTCTGCACGGACTGCATGTACGCGATGACGGCCTGCTGCTGCACGGCCTCGGCCGCCTTGACGCCGCCCGAGATTTTGCCTGCCGTGAAGATGGGAACGGTCAGCGGGGCGCTGTAGTTCCAGACCTGGGCGGAACTGCGGAAAAGGTCCGTGAGATCGTCGCTGGCGAAGCCGAAGAGGCCCGTCAGGGATATGGCCGGGAAATAGGCGGCCTTGGCCACGCCGATCTGGGCGTTGGCGGCGACCAGGGTCTGTTCGGCCTGCCGCACGTCGGGGCGCCGCTCCAGCAGATCCGACGGCAAACCGGCCGTGATGGCGGGCGCCGTCAGCTCGTCGATGGTCAGCCCGCGGGGGATGGGGGCCGGGTTTTGCCCCAGCAGGACGGCCAGGCCGTTCTCCTGCAGGGCGATGGCCCTCTCGATGGGGGGAATACGCGACAGGGCCTCCTCGTACTGGGACTTGTTCTGGGTCAGTTCCAGCAGGGAGATGATGCCCCCGTCGTAACGTTCCTGGAAGATCCTGAATGACTCTTCCCTGCTCTTGGCCGTGTCCCTGGCGATCTCGAGCTGCCGGTCCAGGCCGCGCAGGTTGACGTAGGCCGAGGCCACGTCGCTGACCAGCGTCAGGATGACGCCGCGACGCGCCTCCTCCGTGGCCATGAGCTGGGCCCTGGCCGCCTCGGTGCTGCGGCGGATGCGGCCCCAGAGGTCTATTTCCCAGGCGGCGTTCAGGCTTGTCGAATAGGTCTCGGTCAGGGTCGCGACCCCCGGCCCGGGCTTGTTCTCACCTTCCCGGGTGACCTGTTCGCGCGTGTAGGACGCCCCCGCCCCCACCTGGGGGAACAGGTCGGCGCGGACGATGCCGTAACGGGCCTCGAACTCCTCCACGCGCTTGGCGGCGATGAGCAGGTCCTTGTTCTCCTTCAGGGCCGTATCGATGAGGCCGTCCAGGACCGGGTCGCCGAACTGCCCCCACCAGGCCGTGTCGGCCAGGTTTCGGGCCTCGCCGTCCTCCACGCGCCAGGAGGACGGCATGTCCAGGTCCGGGCGCACGTAGTCGGGCCCGAGGGTGCAGCCGGCCCCCATGAGGGCCAGCATGAAGGCGAAAACGAGGTTACGCATGGTGCACCTCCTTGGGCCCTTGGGCCGGCGCCGCGGGTTTCTTCCCTCCGATCTTCTCCACCACGTAGTAGAACACGGGGATGAGGAAGACGCCGATGACCGTGGCCGCGAGCATGCCGCCGATGACCGCGCTGCCCATGACCTGGCGGGATATGGCGCCCGCCCCGGAGGCGATGGCCAGGGGCACGCAGCCGAGGATGAAGGCGAAGGAGGTCATGAGGATGGGCCGCAGCCTGAGCTTCGCCCCTTCCAGCGTGGCCTCCAGGAGCGGCCTGCCCTTGTCGTACTCCATCTTGGCGAACTCGACGATGAGGATGGCGTTCTTGGCCGACAGGCCGATGAGCATGACCAGGCCGATCTGGGCGTAGACGTTGTTCTCCTGCCCGCGCAGCATGAGGGCCCCGAAGGCCCCGGCCACGGCGATGGGCGTGCCCAGGAGGACCGAGAACGGCAGGGACCAGCTCTCGTACTGCGCCGCCAGGATGAGGAAGACGCACAGGAGCGAGAAGCCGAAGATGACCATGGGAGAAACGCCCTTCTGGGCCTGCCACTCCTGGAAGGACATGCCCATGTAGTCGTAGCCCATCTCCGGGGGCATGGTCTCGGCGAAGACCTCCTCCAGCGCCTTCATGGCCTGGGCGGAACTGTAGCCCGGCGCGGCGTTGGCGTTGATCTGGGCGCAGCGGTAGAGATTGTAGCGCATGGTGAACTCGGGCCCGGAGATGTTCCTGACCGAGGTCAGGGCCGACAGGGGCACCGTCGCCCCTTCGCTGTTGCGCACGTAGAACTGCCCGACGTTCTCGATGTTCGTCCGGTAGTCGCCCTCGGCCTGGATGTAGACCTGCCACTGGCGCCCGAACTTGTTGAAGTAGTTGATGAAGCCGCTGCCCATGAAGCTCTGCAGCGTCTTGTAGACGTCATCGATCTTGACCCCCTGTTTGAGCACCTTGTCGCGGTCGACGTCGACGAAGAGCTGCGGGACCGTGGGCCGGAAGGTCGTGGACACGCTGCCAAGCTCGGGGCGCTTTTTGGCCGCCTCGACGAAGGTGTTCACGTTGGCGGCCAGGAACTCGATATCCTTGCCCGCCCGGTCCTCGAGCATGAAGGTCGCGCCGCCCGAGGTGCCGATGCCGGGGATGGCCGGCGGCGAGAAGGCGAAGCCGATGGCCCCGCTGATCCCGGCCAGCTTCTGGTTGATGCCCCTCTTGATGGTCTCGTACTGCAGTTCCGGCGTCTTGCGCGCGGCCCATTCCTCGAGGGTGATGAAGAAGAAGGTGCTGTAGGTGTTGGTCACGCCGCTCAGCAGGTTGTAGCCCACGACGGAGGTGCAGTATTTCACGCCGGGGGTGTCCATGATCAGCTTTTCGGCCTGGGCCGTGATGTCGCGTGTGCGCTGCAGGGACGAGGCGTCGGGCAGCTGCACCGCGCCGTACATGTAGCCCTGGTCTTCCTCCGGGAGGAAGCCGGTGGCCACCCGCCCGCCGAAGAAGCCCGTCAGGACCACGATGCCCACGAGAAGGAGCATGCTGACGAGGCTCTTGTGCACGGCCGCCCGGCAGATGCCGACATAGCCGTCCGTGGCCCGTCCGAACATGCGGTTGAACCAGTCGTAGAACTTCTGCAGCGGACCCGATCCCTTCTTCTTGGGCTTCAGAAGCAGGGCGCTCAGCGCCGGGCTCAGGGTCAGGGCGTTGAAGGCCGAGATGATGACCGAGATGGCGATGGTCAGGGCGAACTGCTGGTAGAGCCGGCCGGTGATGCCGGGGATGAAGGCCGTGGGGATGAAGACCGCGGCCAGGATGATGGCGATGGCGATGACCGGCCCGGAAACCTCCTCCATGGCCTTGAAGGTGGCCTCCTTGGGGGAGAGGCCGTGCTCGATGTGGTGCTCCACCGCCTCGACCACGACGATGGCGTCGTCGACGACCAGGCCGATGGCCAGAACCAGGCCGAAGAGCGAGAGGGTGTTGATGGAGAACCCCAGCAGCGGGAAGAGCATGAAGGTGCCCACCAGGGACACGGGCACGGCCAGGAGCGGGATGAGCGTCGCCCGCCAGCCCTGCAGGAAGATGAAGACCACGATGATGACCAGGACCAGGGCTTCGAACAGGGTGTGCTGGATCTCCTTGATGCCCTCGGTCACGGCCAGGGTGGTGTCCAGGGAGACGACGTAGTCGAGGTCCGCCGGGAAGCGTTCCTTGAGCTTGGCCATGAGGGCCTTGGCCCCGTTGGCCGCCTCGACGGCGTTGGTGCCGGGCATCTGGTAGAGGGCGATCAGCGCGGAGGGCTTCCCGTTCAGGCGGCCTTCCAGGCTGTAGGTCTGGGCGCCCAGCTCGATGCGCGCCACGTCCCTGACGCGGACCACGGACCCGTCGGGGTTGGCGCGCAGGATGATGGCCCCGAACTCCTCCTCGGACTGCAGGCGTCCCTGGGCGCGCACGGTGTAAGTGAACTCCTGTCCCGCCGGAACCGGCTCGGACCCCACCTGACCGGCGGGGTTGACCGTGTTCTGTGCCTTGATGGCGTTCATGATCTCGGGGATGGTGATGTTGAGCTTGGCCAGCTGGTCGGGCTTGACCCACAGCCGCATGGCGTACTGGCCGGCGCCGAAGACGGTGACGCTGGCGATGCCCTTGATGCGGGTCATCTGGTCGTTGATGTTGATGTAGCAGTAGTTGGCCAGGAAGATGTTGTCGTAGGTGCCGTTCGGCGAAAAGAGGCCGAACATGATCAGCGGCGACGAGGTCGATTTCTCGACCTTCACGCCGTAATCGCGCACTTCCGACGGCAGCTTGGCCTCGGCCTGGCCTTTGCGCATCTGGGCCAGGAGCTGGTCCGTGTTGGGGTCGGTCTTGACGTCGAAGTTGACGGTCAGCTTCGTTTCGCCGTTGTTGGCGTTGGTGGAGTACATGTAGTTCATGTTGTCCACGCCCGACATCTCCTGCTCGATGGGCGTGGCCACCGCCTGCTCCAGGGTCAGGGCGTCGGCGCCGGTGTAGGTCGCCGAGACCTTGATTTCCGGCGGGACGATGTCCGGGAACTGCGCCGTGGGCAGTCCGAGCATGGCCACGATGCCGACGATGAGCATCAGGATGGAGATGACCATGGCCACGATGGGCCGGTTGATGAAGAATCTGGCCATGGCCCTACCCCTTGCTGGCGGGCGCCGGGGCCGCGGGTTCGAAGGGCTTGGGGGTCACGGTCATGCCCGGCCGGACTTTCTGGGTGCCCTCGGCGACCACCGACTCCCCGGCATTGAGCCCCTTGTCGATGATCCAGCCCGACTCGATCCGCTCGCCGACCGCCACCGGACGGATGTCGATCGTGTTGTCCGCGGCGACCACGGCCACGAGGTATTTGCCCTGCATTTCCGTCACCGCGCGCTGCGGCACGATCAAGGCCCCGGCCTTGGTCTGCAGGATGGCCCTGACCTTGCCGTACATGCCGGGCCGCAGGAGGTTGCCGGTGTTGGGGAAGAGTGTGCCGATCTTCAGGGTGCCCGTGGCCGGGTCGATCTGGCGGTCCGCCAGGGCCATCTTGCCCTGGTGCGGATAGACGCTGCCGTCGGCCAGCACCAGCTGCAGGGGGGCGTCAGCCGCTCTGCTCTCGGAGCCTTTGGCGTTCAGGTATTCCTGTTCGCTGACGTTGATGTAGGCCTTAATGGGGTCCAGGGCGGAAACCGAGGTCAGCTCCTCCTGCATGCTGGGGCTGACCAGGTTGCCCAGCTGGGCCTTGGCGATGCCAGCCACGCCGTCCACGGGCGAGGTAATTTTGGTGAAACCCAGCTCCAGCTGGGCCTTTTCCAGGTTGGCCTGGGCCACGGCGATGCCGGCCTTGGCGGACACGACCGCGGCCTTGGTCACCAGGTCGCGCCCGATGGCGTAGTCGAGATCCTTCTGGGACACGGCGTTCTTGGCGGCCAGCGGCTTAATCCTGGCCAGATCGGCCCGGGCCGTGGCGGCCTGGGCCTCCTGCGCGGCCAGTTCGCCCTTGGCCTGTTCCAGGGCGGCCTGGGCCTGCTTGACCTCGGCCTGGAAGGTGCGCGGGTCGATCTCGAAGAGCACCTGCCCTTTCTTGACGATATCGCCCTCGACGTAGTTCTGCTTGACCAGGTACCCCGTGACCTGCGGGCGAATGACCGCGTTGACGGAGCCGTCCAGGACGCCGATCCATTCGCTGTAGATGGGCACGTCCTGCTGCACGACCTTGACCACTTCCACCACCGGAACCGGAGGAGGCCCGGCCTGCTCTTTCTGCTGGCATCCCCCCACGGCTACGAGGAGCGACAGGAGTCCAGCGGCCGCGCCCATGACGGCGACGCGCCCGATGGTCCGGGAAAGGTGTTTCGTGTCGAAAAGTCCTCCGATTCTGGCCATATGCTTCTCCTTAGTTGGAAATCAAACCCGTTTCCGAATCGTCACCCACCCACGACCGCCCAATCGCGATGCCTATTTGGCGATCTCGATCTCGCGCTTCGAGGTGTAGAGCATGCGGATCATCTCGTACTCGAAAGGCGAACCCGTCTGGTAGTAGCGGAATGACTGGCGGTGCCGCTTGTCCACGGCCGACACGCCCATGAAGACCAGTTCCGCTTCGTCGCTGTCCACCCAGGCGGGCGGGCCGACGGTGCTGAAAGCCACGGAGTCGACGACCAGGCCCGTGGTGTCGCGCAGGTTCGAGGGGCCGAAGATGGGCAGCACGATGTACGGCCCGTTGGCCACGCCCCAGTGCCCCAGGGTCTGGCCGAAGTCCTCGGTCTGACGCGGCATGCCCCACCCCGTGGCCGGGTCCCACAGGCCGGCCACGCCGACGGTGGTGTTGACCAGGAAGCGGGCCAAGGTGACGCCGGTCTGTTTCAGCTTGAACTGCAGCAGGTTGTTCACGAAGTTGTTGAACTCGAAGACGTTGTCCACGAAGTTCGAAATGCGGTCCTCGACGTAGTCCGGGGTGATGAACTCGTAGGTGTTGACCACCGGCAGGTAGAGGAATTTGTCGAAATAGTAGTTGAAGGTGTAGGCCCGGCGGTTGAATCCCTCGATGGGGTCGTAGACGTCGATGGGGTAGCGCACGCCCTCCTTGAGGACGTCCTTGGCCTGGTGTTTGGGCAGGGAATAACCGAGGTTGAGGTCGGCCTGCCTGGGGGTCGAGGCACAGCCCGAGGCGAAGAGGAGGCAGGCGAGGGCCAGCACGAACAGGCGTAGCGTGGATTTCGTGGATGTGGTCATGCTCGGTCCCTCCCTAGTTCTTCTGGAAAAAGCTGGTCATGGCCGCGACGTTGTCCGGGTAGGACATGTTGCCGCAATGGCCGCCGTGCGGGAAGATCCGCGCCCTGTCGCCGAACACCTGACGCAGGTAGTCGACCTCGCCGGGGAGCATGATGATGTCGTCCGAGTTGTGGATCAGGCCAAACTTGGGCGAGGTGCGCAGATAGTCCTCCAGCGTGCGCAGGCTCATCCTCTCGATCATGTCCGCTTCCGTCAGGGCCGGGTTCTTGGCCTTGAAATGGGGCATGAAGATGCCCTCGAAATAGTCCTCGAAGGACAGCCGGGACAGGACCTTCGCGTACTGCGTGACGCGGTCGTGGCGCCCGAGTTCCAGGTCGGCGGGCACGACGTAGCCGGCCTTGGTCATGACGTCGCTGGCGAAGGCCATGTTCTGGGAGGAAATGCGGAAGTCGAGCCCGACGAGCACGTTCAGACCCTGATCGTTCTCGGGCCTTTTGTACTTGTATGTACTGTAGAGGAACTGATTGTTGAACTCGACCCGTTCTCCGTGGGCGTAGGCCTCGGCGAAATGGGCGATGATCCTGTCGTAGGCGTCGGCGAATTTGTCGGGGCCGCCTGGGATGTTCTCCTCGAGCATGGCGTCGAGGAGCTTGACGGAGTTGTAGAGGTTGAGCGGCGGGTTGATCAGCAGCACCTTGTTGAAGTTGAACGCCTTCCTCTCCTCGTCGAGCCTGGCCACGAAGGCCGACTGGGCGGCGCCAAGGCTGTACCCGGCCAGATTGAAGGAGGTCGCCTCCATCTTGTCCCGCAGGGACTGCCAGATGGCCTGCATGACCGCGTAGAGGTCGGCCGCGTCCTCTTCCAGGTTGCCCGGCACGCCGCTGGTCGAAGCGGCGACGATGAAATTCGGATGGGTCGGGGAGGATATGGACACGACGTGGAAGCCGGCCTGGTAGAAGGCCTTCTGCATGATCTGCATCTTCGGGCTCTGGTGGCTCGCTCCCGTCCCGGCGACGAGGAAAACGAGTGGCGCGGCCCCTTTCTGGCGGATGTACGAATACCCGAGTTCGTCAAGATTCCAGAGGATGCCGGGCACCTCGCGGTCCGGGAACATCTGCAGGGTCGCGGTCTTGACCGGCAGGTCCGCGGGCAGCTGCGCCGCGTATTCCGCCGGCGTGTTGACGATCGTGGCCACGAGGGGGTTCGGGAACGGGTAGTCGTAGGCAAAGGCCTGGACCGCGCAGAAAAGGAGCACCGCGACGCAGATGCCTGGCAGCCGGGTGGGATGAGTGAGCATTCTTCCTCCGGAAAACGTGTTGCTTGAGATGATGGAAACCGCCGCTCCCGGTCGGCGCCGCGCGTGCGGTCCAGCCCCGTTCAGAGTTGCGCGCGCAAAGCCGCGGGGGGGGGGGGG
>JANJWV010000104.1 GCA_024709365.1 Desulfomicrobium sp.
TTCCGACCTACAGCTCACGCTGACAGCCAGGCTTTCAAAATCCTGCGCTGCTACGGCAGGCAGAACTCATGCGCTGAATTTGTGGACCATGTTAGTCGGATTTCAAAAAAAAAGGCCGCTACAAGGACGTCACCGTGTACAACAACATGGAGCACTCGGGAGTCATAAACTTGTAGCGGCCTTGGAGGATTAGGGACGACGGCAGATGCTAGGCTGCCGTCCTCGTCGATCTGGACTTAGTACCAGGGCGACGGCCCATCCTGAATGGGTACAGAGCGCAATTAGTCACAGGGCATTTTCTGATCTCGCCGTCACTGCCGCTAGAGCAGTCAAGACACTTGGCCCGGATGGCAAGCAGGGCAGAGTTCTTTCGAACGGCTTCAGCGGCTTTCACCTGCGCTTTTTCGCATGAGTTATCTGGTGTTTTTTCAACGCCAGAGTTTTTTCTGACCTGTGGATCATGACGGTTTGCGCTCATGATTATTCCTCATCTATCATGTACGTTTCCATCAGTATCTCCAGGCCGCGCTTGGTGATGCGCCCGTAACAGTTCGGCATGCCGTCGATAGAGCCATCTATCGGTACGGCGATCATCCATCCCCGCTTCATGGCATGCTGTGTCGGGATAACGCCCTTCTTCCGCTTGAACAGCCAGCCATGCCGACGCATTTCCCTGCCGAGGACTTTGGCTGATATTCCCAGGATCTTCCCGGCCTCGGTCAGCGTCAGAGTGCCATCGGTGTTCATGTAGGCGTCGAAGAGAGCGACCTTGGGAGCCATGAGGGCATTTTGCTTCTTGAGCCTCATGTTCTCCCTGACCTGCTGGGCAGCGAATTCCAACGCTTCAGACAGCGACTGCGGGATCTCGAACTGCTCCTGAACCACGGGATTGGACCGCAGACCCTGACGGAACCATGCGTCCAGTGCGAGAAAGGCCTCAGTACGGAAGAGGTTCAGCTTGGCCTGGAGTTCAGGACGGACCTTCTTGATCGTGAAGAGCCACCCGGAAAGGAACTCGATGGGAAGCATGGTGGTCTTCTGTGCGCCACCAGCGGAAGGCATGACCATTTCGGTCACACCTTTGGAGAGTACAGCGTCCTCCATGATCTTCACTCGCTGACGGGGCCAAGCGATACCCAATGCCTGACACACATGGTTGGGCGAGAAGTAGCACTTGTTGTCCTGGGTGACGGTAGCCAGGATGTTGGAGCCACAGACGTTGACTTCTTCCTGACGAACGATGGACGGGGACACGACACTGTTCTCTTCGGTGCGGATGGAAATGATGTTGTTCATAACGATATGCTCCTGTTGGGCTGGGTTTGTTTGCTCCTTGGGGTTAAACGAAAAGAACCCCTCCCATCGTTCCGCTCGTTGTCCGGCAATCCGCTAAAGCCGAGACGAACGACGAAACGAAGGAAGGGGTTCAACCAGCACGAGTAGGGAGCAGCTACATCGTTATGGCATGGCATCTATCCGAAAAGCACACGCCACAGGCTGCCGTGAATTGCTCATGGCAATGACCTGTGTTGCATTTGTGCTTTTTTGTTGTGTATCGTGGAGGAATACAGGCAGAGAGAGAAAATCGGCCTCCGCCTTGATGGGTGTGAGGGAGGGCCTATATTACAGACATGAGGTCCAGTTTTCTGCACGTCACAGCAAGAAAACCATGACCTCATGGGGCTTGATATGGACAGACATCATGTTTGTTTTCTATTCTTTGTGATGGAGATTGTTGTTACTGCCTTGATCATAGACCATCATGGATGAAGTCGGCCCTATAGGTGAAACAAAAGGCTTCACCAAAGGAGCCTATGAAGATGAGACAAGAAGTAGCGAGCTTGAAGCTCGTAGCTCATGTGCTTCTTTTTCAATAATATCTTGTGATGATGAATATCATCTTCCATGTTCAGGTGTTCATCAATCATAGATCATCACAGAGTATGTCGTCCATGTGTGTTCATCTACAGGAGTAGATAAAGGCTCTCCATATGATTCAACCAGAAGATGGCCAATTTGGAAACATATGGTACATCTTTATTTCACCTGTAGATTCACTTATTGTTCTTATGGCTTATTGAGAAAGACAATTAAACAAGATCACTTATAGTCAAAGCATTAAGATTATCTATGGTTATCTATTAGTTTAAACTATAATTTTGACTTTGGCCCCCCCTACCCCCCAAAGCTGTCAAAGGGCCTCTGTGGCATTTTATGACAGCACGTCAGGCGATCCATACAGCCCCCTATTCTGTATGGTCGTTGCTCCTGACGGGGCGTCCTAGGGCTTGGCCATAGTTCCGACGGCAGGAGGAACCTGCCTTGGCAGTAGGTGGCCATGCGGTGATCTTCAGGGATGGTAGGCTCCCTGAACCCAGGACGTAGACAAGCCAGCGTGCGCGAGTTCCACTTGATGGCCTGCCCTGATTTGTGCGTGTGTGGTCATGGTTGTTGTTGATCGAGGCCACGCCCTCGTTGTTGTCTTGGTTGTCGCTGCGGCTCGGCAAGTCGCCGCCTCTTATCCGATAATGAGGGGTAATTCCCTTGCCTTCCTGTTTCTAAAGCCATGGTTAATTGAAAACCTTTGCCAGCCGTGGGTTTCCGGGCGGCAGGTCATCGCGGCTGCTCATATCAAGAGTTATTCGCGAGTTACTCCTGCCGAGACAGTTCACTGTCGCTCACGAGCAGTCGTGCGTTATCGATAGTGGGTGGTAATTCTCCGGCCCGTGTCTCTAAAAGTGGCGGATAATTGAAAACCCTTGCCAGCCCTTGGTTTCCCGGCACTTGGACGCTTGCCCATTACCCCCTGGCGAGGGAGACAACCCTGAACGCAGTGGGGTTCCATGCGATTGATCGGTCGCCTCAACTTCCTCTAGTGAGGGGCAATTCCCATTTTATTATTCAACATATCAAAATAATTGAATATTCTTGAACCCCAAAAGCCCGCGCAAATCCGGCAAACAAACCCTCCCAAGCACTGGCCCCAGACCCAATAGGGGGGACTCGATCCGGGACGCGAGTGGACACGGTGGATCGAATATCCACTCCGTCCACCGTTCCATCGTCCCTTCGTTTTCCGTCAATCAAATTGCGGCAATTCTGGATTTACAACGACTCCCGGCAAGTGAGCGTTTGCACCGCCTAGCTCCATTGCGTCTTGCTCATTAAGCTCAAATCCCTCAGCACGTTCTTGAGCAGTTCGTCCTCATCCGCCCACCGCAGCTTCAGGATGACCTCCTCCAGCAGCTTGGCCGTGGGAAACTTGCCCTCGTAGTTGGCCGTCACGCCGATATCGGCAGCCCCCTTGAGATCGTGCCCGACGACCTTCTGAATCCATCTGGGCGTGACCATGGCCTGGGAAATCAGGTAATTGATCACCGTATGCCGGAAGCTGTGGAAGACGGTGGCGCTGATCTGTCCCTCTTCGCCGCCGATGCCCAGCTTGCGCCGATAGCGGCTGAACCACGATGTGACCGGACCGCCCATGTTCCCCTTCTTCTCTCGCTTCAGTTCAGGGAAGAGCCTGACATGCCCTTCCGCCTTCACGCTTTCGACGTACTGAAACAGGCCAAGGTCATTGGACAGGAACGGATGAATCGGAACGAGACGCTTCCCCGCATCCGTCTTGACGTGCTTCCCGTCTCCCCTGTCGTTGATGTCGAAGCACCAGATCCCGTCATCCTGGCGGATGTCGGCGACATGAAGCTGGACGATCTCCTCAAGCCGCATACCCGTGAACAGCGCGATCAGAGGCGCCCAGTACTTCGACGGAGTTCTGGCCGTGTTCTTCAAGTAAGATCGGGGATTGAAGATTTTTCGCAGTTCCTCTGTCGTGAACGCTCTACGGTCGGCTTCGGAAGTGCGTTGAACCTTGGGAATGATGAGCGCCGAATTCAGAGGCTTGGGCTGAATGCCGTATTCCAGTTCGCACCAATTGAGGAGCATCTTCACCATGGTGAACTTGGTATCGAGCGTCTTGTCCGTCAGTCGTTGTTCACGCGGGATGTTCATGGCCTGAAGCTCGAGCGGTCCCTTGCCTTTGAACTCCTTGAGGTAGGGCCGCGCTGGCTGGGCGCTCATAACCGCCGAGTAGTCACGCATGATCTGACGATCCAGCGCCCCCAGCGGGATGTCCCGGCCACGATACAAAGCCTTCACGATTTCAGCGAACTGCCTGACGTTCGTATAGATGTTTCGCTTGCTCGACTCGGCAAACTCCGGATCTTTGGCTTTGATGTAAGCCTCGACGGCCTGGGAGACGGTAACCCCAGTAGATGACGGTGAAGCGGTCACGGGAGAGATGGGGGACACTGGCGGGACCATATGCGGGTATTCCGCAGCCGCAGCAACGGACGGAGTGAACCATTGATCCGCGACGGCTTGCGCCGCCGAAATTCTGAAGTCCTTCCTCGGAGTCAGACTGCCGCTAAACATCGGCGACGATGCGGACTCCATGAGGGCGGCCTGCGCCAACAGCAGGGCATCACAGAGCTTGGCCTGCTCAACGGACAGATCGGAGGGCCACTCCTTGGCCTGCCCTCCCGTCTTCACGCTGTAGCCAGCTTTTTCCAGCAGGCCCCGTGCGAGTTGGATGATGTGGGACGGGAAGTCCTTCATGGCCCCTGCGTCCATGAGGTCTACGTATTGGGACTCGTAAAGGTCCTGCTTCTTCTCCCAGGCTTCCTGTCCGCCTTTGCCTCCATTGGACAGGAGAAACTCGTATTCATCCTTCAGGGCCTCCTCCAGCCACTTCCGAGCAATCTGCCTGATCTGCTCGTCGCTGAGTTCGGAAAGGTCCTTCAGGAATGGATGATGCTTGTCATTCATATCCTTGCCAGTCCTTGTCTTTGTCAGTTTTTGCAGTCGAAGTCTCTGGCAGTCACGGGCGAGGCTGAAAACGCGCTGGACCGCCGAGGCAAGGCGGATAGCTTTTGAACGAGCTTCTTTCAAGCTGGCCGTACCCAGGCTCCGGCGGATCTCTGTCTGGCCGAGGCAAGGACGTAACTCGTCGGGAACGCGGACACGGAAATAGAGGACGTTCCGATGCCGGACCAAATGGCCGGGAGCGGAGGACGATAGGCGGGAACGGGGGTTGCGAGATGGCTTCCTGTTCAGGACGCCGGGGGAAGTGGGATCGATAGCGGGTGAAGGCTGGGCTTCAAAACGACTCACGGCAGGTTTCTCCGATTATGTATCCGCCTTGTGTATCCGTGCGGACTTGGAGATTCCTGCCGTTTTTATATCGCAACTATTCGTGATAGTTGGAAAAAATTGGCGGAGAGGGTGGGATTCGAACCCACGTACCGGTGATTAGCCGGTAACTCGATTTCGAGTCGAGCGCGTTACGGCCGGACTTCGCTACCTCTCCGCGAGGTTTTTGGAAATTTTCTTTTCCTGGCGGCGCTTTCGGAAGAAGCCGCTCAGGACGGAGCTGCACTCCGCTTCGAGGACACCGCCCAGGGCCCAGAAGTGGTGGTTGCTCCAGGGCAGGTCCGTGCCGCTCATGCGGCTGACCAGGCATCCCGCCTTGGGGTCGGCGGCGGCGTAGACCACTCCGGCCAGCCGGGCCTGGATGACGGCGCCCAGGCACATGATGCAGGGCTCCAGGGTCACCACCAGGACCGCTTCGGTCAGGCGGTGGTTGCCGACCTGCCGGGCGGCTTCGCGCAGGGCCAGGATTTCGGCGTGGGCCGTGGGATCATTGTCCCTGATCGTCCCGTTCTCGCCGCGGCCCAGGATGCGACCGCTGCCGTCCACCACCACCGCGCCCACCGGCACGTCTCCCCGCTCCTCGGCTGCGAAGGCCAGCTGCAGGGCCTCGTTCATGAAGGGCTCCCAGAGGCTGATTTCATCCGGGGCCGGCGTCGGGGAAGGCGCACAGTAGAAAGTCATGGGTTCGCTGTCAATGCTCTTTGCAGCTCCCGGTCACGTTCCCGCTACAGAGCCTTGAGGTAGTCCACACCGCCCTTCAGGAGAGCCGTGCCCAGGGTGGACGTCTCGCCACGGGTCCAGCGCGGGTGGTTGGTCGGGTGGTTGTAGGCCTCGGGGTGCGGCATGAGGCCCAGAATCCGGCCCGTCGGGTCCGTCAGGCCCGCGATGCCCAGGGGCGAGCCGTTGGGGTTGGCCGGGTATTCCTGGGTCACCTCTTTGGTCGACGGGTCCACGTACTGCAGGGCGATGAGGTTCTGCTCCTGCAGGCGCGCCAGGGTCGTCTCGTCGCCGGGCACGAGCTTGCCCTCGCCGTGACGCACGGGAATATAAAGGTAGTCGAGGCCCTTGGTGAACACGCAGGGCGAGTCCTGGTTGATCTTGAGCGTCACCCAGCGATCCTCGTACTTGGCCGAGTCGTTGTGGCTGAGTGACACCTGGCGGGTGAAGTAGGCCCCGTCCAGGGCCGGCAGCAGGCCGAGCTTCACGAGGAGCTGGAAGCCGTTGCAGATGCCCAGGATCAGACCGCCGGCGTCGAGGAAGCCCTTGAGCTCCTCCATGAGGGAGCGGCCGCTGGCCGTCTTCATGTGCCGCCAGCGCAGGGCCGCGGCCTGGGCCGAGCCCAGATCGTCGCCGTCGAGGAAGCCGCCGGGCAGGATGAGGAAATTGTAGTCGGCGAGCCGCACCTTGTCCGCCGTCAGGTCCGAGAAGTAGACGATGGTCGTCTGGTCCGAACCGGCCTGGTCCGCGGCAAAGGCGCATTCCCGCTCGCAATTCGTCCCGTACCCGGTGATCACCAATGTCCTGACCTGAGCCATTTTCCCTCCGAAAAAGCGGCCGCAGCCGCGCTGTGTTTTCACGTAAGGAAGGCCATTACAGGCCTAGCAACACCGGCGCAAGCCCGAAAATGCCCCCTTGCCGCTGTTTGCACTCCGCCCGGTTTCTGCTATGCAGACCCGAGGTGTTTGCAGGACACCAGGGCCGCTTGACAAGCAGGAAGTCCGCTGCCAAATGACCCGGCGGACATATTGGTTGTCGAATTTCGGGCTGCCGGCAGGTGGCCCATTTGTTTTGTGAACCACGGATTCCGCGCATCCCCGCGCGGACGATGGCAGAAGAACTTTCAGGCGCACGAGGACGTGATGAACACCAAATTCATTTTTGTGACCGGAGGGGTGCTCTCCTCCCTGGGAAAAGGGCTGGCCGCCGCCTCCATCGCGGCCCTGCTCAAGGCGCGGGGCCTTAGGGTTACCATTCAGAAGCTCGACCCCTACATCAACGTCGACCCGGGAACCATGAACCCCTTCCAGCACGGCGAAGTCTACGTCACAGACGACGGCGCCGAGACGGACCTCGATCTGGGCCACTACGAGCGCTACCTCGGCACGAGCATGCACCAGCGCAACAACTACACCTCGGGCCGCATCTACAACACCGTCATCACCAAGGAACGCCGCGGCGACTACCTCGGCGGCACCGTGCAGGTCATCCCGCACATCACCGACGAGATCAAATCCTCCATCCTGAGCTTGGCCAGCGACGACCTCGACGTGGCCCTGGTCGAGATCGGCGGCACCGTCGGCGACATCGAGGGTCTGCCCTTCCTGGAGGCCATCCGCCAGCTGCGGGCCGACCTGGGCAAGGACAACGTTCTCTACATCCACCTGACCCTGGTGCCATACATCAAGGCCGCCGGCGAGCTGAAGACCAAGCCCACGCAGCACTCCGTCAAGGAACTGCGCAGCCTCGGCATCCAGCCCGACATCATCCTCTGCCGCTCCGAAGTGAACCTCGGCGACGACATCAAGCGCAAGATCGCCCTCTTCTGCAACGTGGACCGCGACGCCGTGTTCACGGCCATCGACGTCAACCACATCTACGAACTGCCCCTGACCCTCTACAACGAAGGGGTGGACCAGAAAATCGCCATCCTGCTGCGCCTGGCCGCCAAGAACCCGGACCTGCAGGCCTGGAAGAACCTCGTCCACGACCTGCACCACCCCAGGACCCAGGTCACCATCGCCATCGTCGGCAAGTACGTGGACCTGAAGGAAGCCTACAAGAGCCTGCACGAGGCCCTGACCCACGGCGGCGTGGCCAACCACGCGGCCATCCGCTTCCTGTACGTCAACTCCGAGGAGATCACTCCCGAGAACGTGGCCGAGCGGCTGGCCGGCGCCGACGGCATCCTCGTGCCCGGCGGCTTCGGCATTCGCGGCGTGGAGGGCAAGATCGCGGCCATCACCTACGCCCGCGAGAACAAGGTGCCCTTCTTCGGCATCTGCCTGGGCATGCAGTGCGCGGTCATCGAGTACGCCAGAAGCGTCATGGGCCTGGCCAAGGCCAACTCCGAGGAGTTCGACCTGACCACGCCGGACCCGGTCATCTATCTGATGAAGGA
Organism: Desulfomicrobium sp.; assembly: GCA_024709365.1. Classification (GTDB taxonomy): domain Bacteria; phylum Desulfobacterota; class Desulfovibrionia; order Desulfovibrionales; family Desulfomicrobiaceae; genus Desulfomicrobium. The sequence continues at coordinate 8,330 of JANJWV010000104.1, forward strand.
GTGGTTCGACTTCCGCAAGAAGTGCGTGCAGCGCCGCGACATGGCCAGCGAGAAGGGCGGCACCATGCGCCTGGGCGCCTATCCCTGCGTCATCGAGAAGGACACCCGCGCCTTCGAGGCCTACAGCCAGGTCGAAGTCTCCGAACGCCACCGCCACCGCTACGAATTCAACGGCGCCTACCAAAAGCGCTTCGAAGAGGCCGGCCTGACCATCAGCGGCACCTCGCCCGACAAGAGCCTGGTGGAGATCGTGGAGATCAAGGACCACCCGTGGTTCCTGGGCTGTCAGTTCCACCCCGAGTTCACCTCCCGGCCCATGCTGCCCCACCCTCTGTTCCGCGAATTCATCGCCGCAGCCGTGGCCAACAAGAAACCCGAGCAGGAACCATGATCGACTGCGCCGAGCTGGTCGCCGACCGCCCCTTCCTCATCGCCGGGCCCTGCGTCCTGGAGAGCCTGGACCTGGCCATGACCGTGGCCGTGGAGCTGCAGGCCATCTGCACGGAACTGGGCCTGCCGCTGGTCTTCAAGAGCTCCTACGACAAGGCCAACCGCACCGCCGGGGGGAGCTTCAGGGGGCCGGGTCTGGACACGGGCCTCGACTGGCTGGCCCAGATCAAGAGCCGCACGGGGCTGCCCATCATCACGGACATCCACGAGCCGCGCCAGGCCTCCCTGGCCGCCGAGGTGGCCGACGTGCTGCAGATCCCGGCCTTCCTCTGCCGCCAGACGGACCTGCTGCTGGCAGCGGCCCGCACCGAGCGCGTCGTGAACATCAAGAAGGGGCAGTTCATGGCCCCGTGGGACATGCGCGGGCCCGTGGAGAAGATCCGCTCCGAAGGGTTCACGCGCATCTGGCTGACGGAGCGCGGCTCCATGTTCGGCTACAACAACCTCGTGGTCGATTTCCGGTCCCTGGTCATCATGAAGCAGTTCGGCTGCCCGGTCATCTTCGACGCCACGCACTCGGTGCAGCTGCCCGGCGGGCAGGGCTCGTCCTCGGGCGGCCAGCGCGAGTTCGTTCCGCCCCTGGCGCGGGCGGCCGTGGCCAGCGGCTGCCAGGGCCTGTTCATGGAAATCCACCCGGACCCGGACAAGGCCCTGTGCGACGGTCCCAACTCCTGGCCCCTGGCCAAGGCGCGCACCCTGCTCTCGGAGCTGGCGGCCATCTGGAGCGTCCCCAGTGAATGCTGAGCGCCTGGCCCGTGACGTTCGCCTCATGATCCTGGACGTGGACGGGGTGCTGACCGACGGCGGCCTGTACTACGACGAGTCAGGCTGCGTCATGAAGCGCTTCAACGTCCAGGATGGCCTGGGCATCAAGCTCGGCCCCAAGGCCGGCATCGAATTCGCGGTCATCACCGGCCTTGAGTCCCCGGCCGTGAAGCGGCGCGTGACCGAACTGGGCATCGGCCACTACTACTTCGGGCACCACCGGAAGGTGCCGGCCATGCGCGAGATTTCCGAGAAGACCGGCATCCCCTTCGAGCACATGGCCTACGTCGGCGACGACTGGGTCGACGCCGCGCCCATGTCCATGGTCGGCTTCCCCATCGCCGTGCCCAACGCCCGCCCCGAGATCCTCAAGCTCGCGGCCTGGACCACTCGGGCCATGGGCGGCCACGGGGCCGTGCGCGAGGCCCTGGACTTCATCCTGCGCGCCCAGGGCAAGCTCGACGCCATGTGGCGGGAGTGGCTGACGGCATGAAGCGGGCGCTGGCGATCATCCTCGCCCTGCTGATCCTGGCCGGCATCGCCGTCCTGGGCTGGCGCATGCTGTGGCCCGAGCGCCTGACCCCGGATATCGCCCGCAACGTGGACGTGGACCTGAGCCTCAAGGGCGTGAACCTGAGCCAGGGCAAGGACGGCAAGAAGCTCTGGAACCTGAGCGCGGCCGGGGCGAACTACGCCGAGGCCGGCGACGAGCTGACTCTGACGGACCCCGTCATCACCTACTGGGGCGAGGAAGGCGGGGAGCAGGTCGAAGTCATGGCGCCCAAGGGCCAGGTCTGGCAGAAGGAGGACCGCGCCAGGATGTGGGACGGCGTCAACGCCACCCGCGGGGATTACCGCATGCGCGCCGACACCCTCGACTACACGGGCGGGAACCGCACCCTGGTTCTGTCCGGCAACATCGACATTTCAAGCGATTCCATGCAGGGCCGCTCCGACGCCCTGACATATTTCCTGGACACGGGCGACATCCTGGCCCGCGGCAACGTCCGGGTCACCCTGAACTGACGAGCGGGGACATCTATGCGTTCACTCATTCTGATTCTCCTCCTGGCATGGGCCGCCCCCCTGTGGGCGGCGGAGCAGACCGTGCCGGTCAAGATCACGTCCGACACCATGACCTATAGCCAGAAAGGCGACCAGGTGGTCTTTTCCGGGTCGGTGCACGTCATCCGTCAGGACGTCGAGATGTGGTCCGACACCCTGACCGTGCTCCTCGACAAGAAGCAGGGCGGAGGCAACTCCACCCAGACCGCCATGGACCAGCAGAGCTCCATCAAAAAAATCATCTCCAAGGGCAATGTCCGACTCAAGGCCGACAAGGGCCGCTCCGGCACCTGCGACAAGGCCACCTACGACACGGCCACGGAAATCCTGACCCTCGAAGGCGACCCGGTGCTCATGGAAGGCGCCAACAAAATCCAGGGCGAGGTCATCAAGCTCTACATGCGCGAGAACCGCAGCGAGGTCCTGGGCGGCAAGCAGCGGGTCGAGGCCATCTTCAACACCCCGGCCGACACCAAGGAGCTCAAGCCGTGACGACCCTGTCCGGCCGCCAGCTGGCCAAACGCTACGGCACCCGCGACGTTGTCCACGACATCGACCTCGACGTGCGCCAGGGCGAGGTCGTCGGCGTGCTCGGCCCCAACGGCGCCGGCAAGACCACGACCTTCTACATGCTCGCCGGCATCGTCACGCCCACCCGCGGCGAGGTCACCCTGGACGGCGTGGACATCACCCGCTGGCCCCTGCACAAGCGCGCCCGACTGGGCATGAGCTACCTGCCCCAGGAAAGCTCCATCTTCCGCAAGCTGACCGTGCGCCAGAACCTGCAGCTCATCCTGGAATACTCCGGCCTCTCGGCCGAGGAGCAGAAGCGCACGGCCGACAGGCTCCTGGACGAACTCGGCATCACCCGCCTGCAGGACCAGCTGGCGGCCTTCCTGTCCGGCGGCGAGCGCCGCAGGCTCGAAATCGCCCGCGCCCTGATCCGCGACCCGAAGTTCATCCTCCTGGACGAACCCTTCGCCGGCATCGACCCCCTGGCCGTGGACGACATCCAGGCCATCATCGAAGGACTCAAGGCCAAGGGCATCGGCGTGCTCATCTCGGACCACAACGTGCGCGAGACCCTGCAGATCTGCGACCGCGCCTACCTGGTGTATGACGGCCGCATCATCCTCAGCGGCAGCCCCGAGGAGATCGTCGCCGACCCCGGAGCGCGCAAGGTCTATCTCGGCGAGGGTTTCAGCCTTTAGCGGGGTGCCGATTTCCCAAGGATTGCCACGACCTGCCATCTGTGGCAAAGTCTTTGCTGGATGAATCCGCCGACGACAACACTGCATCTTACGCTGGGACGACAGAGACACTATGGGCCTTGAACTTCGACAGAACCTCAAGCTGACGCAGCAGCTGGTCATGACCCCGCAGCTGCAGCAGGCCATCAAGCTGCTTCAGCTCTCCCGATTCGAGCTCCTCGAAGCCGTCCAGCAGGAACTGCTGGAAAATCCGATGCTTGAGGAAGCGCCGCGGGAACTCTCCGAGGAGGTCGAAGCCCAGGCACCGCCCGTGGAGCAGCGGGCCGACGTGTCCTTCGACGACGCCGAGCTCATGCGCAACGCCGACTGGGAGAACTACCTCGGCGACTTTTCGAGCACGACCAAGCAGGTGCAGTTCAAGGAGACCGAGGCCCTCGAAGAGATGATGTCCTACGAGGCCAGGCTCTCGGGCAAGCCCTCCCTGGAAGGACACCTCCTGTGGCAGCTCTGCCTCTCCAACATCACCGAAGAGGAGGAGGCCATCGGCGAGGCCATCATCGGCAACCTGGACTCCCTGGGCTACCTGACGACCAGCGCCGAGGAGATCGCCTCCGAGACCCTCTCGCCCCTGGCCCTGGTCCAGTCCGTCCTGTACCGCCTGCAGCGCTTCGACCCCGTGGGCGTGGCCGCCCGTTCCCCCAAGGAATGCCTGCTCATCCAGCTGGAGGTCCTGGGCCAGGACGACCCCATCCTCGTCTCCCTGGTGGACGAGCATCTGGAGGACATCGAGAAGCGCCGCTACAAACCGCTCCTGCGCAAGTTCAAGATCCAGATGGAGGACCTGAAGGCCTACCTGGACATCATCCAGACCCTGGATCCCATGCCCGGCGCGAGCTACGGCAGCGACAACACCGTCTTCGTCAGCCCCGACGTCTTCGTGTACGAGTACGAAGGCGATTTCGTCATCGTCATGAACGACGACGGCCTGCCCAAGCTGCAGCTGAGCCCCTACTACATGGACGACACGAGCCTGGCCGTGAAGGGCCCGGACCGTGAGTACCTCCACGACAAGATGCGTTCGGCCATGTGGCTCATGAAGAGCTTGCACCAAAGGCAGAGAACCCTGTATAAGGTGGTCGAGAGCATCGTGCGGTTTCAGCGGGGCTTCTTCGAGCACGGCGTGACCAAGCTCAAGCCCCTGATTCTCAAGGATGTGGCCGACGACATCGAGATGCACGAGTCCACGGTCAGCCGCATCACCACGAGCAAGTACGTGGCCACCCCGCACGGCATCTTCGAACTGAAATTTTTCTTCAATTCCGCGCTGGAGATGGACGACGGCACCCAGGTGGGCTCCGAATCCGTCAAGGCCATCATCAAGAAGATGGTCAGCGAGGAAGACCCCAAGCACCCCTACAGCGACGAGAAGATCGCTGCGGTGCTGAAGGAAACGCTGGATGTGAACATCGCCCGCCGCACGGTGGCCAAATACCGCGCCGTCCTGGGCATCGAGTCGTCATCCAAGCGCAAGCAGGTGTTTTGATATTCCACCCCTCGCCGCCCTTCCGGGAAGACGCGGGGTTGACCCTCAACTGACGAGGAGGATTCCATGAGGATTGTCTTCAACTTCAAAAACTTCGACCCTTCCGACCACCTGCGCAAGTACGCCAAGGACCGTTTCGGCAAACTCGGCAAGTTCATGGCCGGCACCCCTGACGCCGAACTGCAGGTCAACCTCGAAGTCGAGAAATTCCGCCATATCGCCGACGTCGTCCTGACCGGCAAGAACGTGCACATCTCCGCCCGCGAGGACAGCGAGGACATGTACTCCACCGTCGACATGGTGTGGGACAAGCTCGAGGCCCAGATGCGCAAGGTCCGCGACAAGGACAAGAGCAAGCGCAAGGCCGGCGGCGAGACCGTGCGCATGGACGTCATCAGCTTCGACGAGGACACCTCGGGCAAGCGCAGGCAGAGCATCCAGCAGACCGACCACTTCGAGCCCAAACCCATGGTCGTCGAAGAGGCCGCCATGCAGCTCGGCAAGACGGAGAACGAGTTCCTCGTCTTCCTGAATGCCGAGAACGAGCGCGTCAACGTCATCTACCGCCGCAAGACCGGCGACTTCGGCCTCATCGACCCTGGGGTATAAGGGCATGAAGCTTGCCGAATACCTGGATAAAGACCTGATCATCTCCGACCTTTCGGCCAGGACCAAGAAGGAGGTCCTGGCCGAACTCGTTTCCCCGCTCCCGGGCAAATTCCCGGGCGTTGACCCCGAACGGGTGGCCCAGGTGCTCCTGGACAGGGAAATGCTGGGCACCACGGGCATCGGAGACGGCATCGCCATCCCTCACGGAAAGCTGGACACCCTCGACCAGGTCATGGTCATCGTGGGCCGCAGCCGTGAGGGCGTCGATTTCGCCAGCCTGGACCACAAGCCTGCCACCATCTTCTTCACGGTCCTGGCCCCCTCCAGCGTGGTGGGCCTGCATCTGAAGATCCTGGCCACCATCTCGCGCCTGCTCAAGGACAACGCCTTCCGCCAGGCCTTCGCCGACGCGGAAGGCGGCGACGGACTGTGGCGCCTGCTGCAGTCCGTCTGAAACCTGTGCAAGGAACCCCCGCCATGGAAATGCGCAGCGCACCGAAAAACGTCGTCATCGTCTCGGGCATGTCGGGCTCCGGCAAGAGCACGGCCCTGCGCGTCTTCGAGGACATGGGCTTCTTCTGCGTGGACGGCCTGCCTGCCCGCATGGCCCCGGCCCTGATCGAGCTGTTCTTCTCGTCCCCATCCAAAGACTACCCGGGCCTGGCCATGGGCATGGACCTGCGCCAGCCCGACTTCGCCGGCCAGTGGCGGGAAGTGCTGCAGGACATGGAGAAGCTGTCGGTGCGCCCGACCATCCTCTTCACGGACTCCTCGAACCAGGTCCTGCTGCGCCGGTACGCCACCACGCGCCGGCCCCACCCCCTGGCCACGGGCAACCTGGGCCTGGAAGCGGCTCTGGAGCGGGAACGGGAGATTCTGGAGCCCATCCGCAACCAGGCCGACCTGGTCGTCGACACGTCCCACTACTCGGTCCACGACCTGCGCCGCGTCATCCAGGACAAGTGGGAGAGCATCGCCAGCCAGAGCCAGGGCATGCGCGTGCACCTCATATCCTTCGGCTTCAAGTACGGGGCACCCGCCGAGGCCGACACGGTCATGGACCTGCGTTTTCTGCCGAACCCCTATTTCGTCGAAGACCTGCGCCCCCTGTCCGGACAGGATGAAGCCATCGCCCGTTACGTCCTGGACGGCGAACCCGGCCGGGAGTACCTGAAGAGGCTCCTGGAGTTTCTCGACTTCACCGTGCCCCTCTACGCCAGGGAAGGGCGCTACCGCCTGACCATGGCCTTCGGCTGCACCGGCGGCAGACACCGCTCCGTGGCCGTGACCGAGGCAGTGCTTGCCCACCTGAGGGCGCACGGGTACACCGTTTCGGTGGAGCATCGGCATTTCAGTCTCGGATAACGCGTTTTGGAGGTAGAATGGTTGGAGTGATTCTGGTGACCCATGGCCAGTTCGGCCAGCATCTGCTGGAGGCTGCCCAGACCATCCTGGGGCCGCAGGAACAGTGCGCCCACATAGCGGTGGAAGGCGCCGTGGACATGGCCACCCTGCTGACGGACCTGAAAAACGCCGTCAAACGGATGGAGACGGGCGAAGGCGTGATCATCCTGACCGACATGTTCGGCGGCACGCCGTCCAACATCAGTCTGTCCCTGCTCCAGCCGGGCAAGGTCGACGTCCTGACCGGGGTCAACCTGCCCATGCTGCTGCGCATCCTCGGCATGCGCGACCAGGAGCTGACCCAGCTGGCCCAGAATGCCAAAAACGCCGGCATCCAGGGCATCGTGCTCGCTGGCGAGGTGCTGACCCGAAAGATCGGCGAGGCCTAGGCGTGATCTGGTTCCGCATCGACAACCGGCTGGTCCACGGCCAGGTCATCGAGGCCTGGCTGCCGCACATCAGGGCCAAGACCCTGGTGGTGGCCAACGACGATCTGGCCTCCGACGCCCTCAGGCAGGAGATCATGAGCCTGGCCGTCCCGAGCGACGTGTCCTTCGTCTGCTGCACCGTGGCCGAAACGCCCGACGTGCTGCGCCGCGTCTTCAAGGGGAATGTATCGCAGCACGTCCTGGTGCTGTTCTCGACCTGCGCCGACGCCAGATCCGCGCACATGGCCGGCCTGCCCTTTTCCCAGGTCAACATCGGCAATCTGCATTACGGTCCGGGCAAGGAGCAGGTCTGCGAGCATATCGCCCTGGGGCCCGACGACCGCAGTTGTCTCAAGTATTTCGCGGACCACGAAGTGGAGATCGATTTCCGTTGCGTGCCCACGGTCACGCCGAAGGTCAACCTATGAACCACCCGGAACCGTCATGATCACTCCTCACGACTTCACCATTCTGGCCGGAGGCGGTTTTTTTTTGCCCTGCTCTGGCTGACCCGCTTCGCCCTTGACCTGGGCTTCGTCCACCGCCCCCTCTTCGGCGCCATGCTCTGGGCGCTCCTGACCTTCAGGCTGCAGCCGGCCCTGAGCGCCGGAATCTTCTTCGAACTCCTGTGGCTCGACCTCTTCCCGGCCGGCACGTTCATCCCGCCCCACGGCCTGCTGGCCCTGAGCGCCACCCTGGGCGCGCTGGCCTGCATGCCCGAGGCGGACATGCGCCTTACGGCCCTCATCATCATCCTCGCTCTCCCCCTGGCCTATCTGGGCTCCTGGGTGGAACAGCGCTACCGCAAGCGCCAGAACCTGAGCTACAACAGGCTCATCATCTGGAACAGGCGCGGCGTGAACCACCCCTACACGCCGGACCGCCTGGTCTTCCAGGCCCTGGGCGAGATGTTCGCCCTGGGTTTCGCCCTCTATCTGCTCTGCGCCTCGGCCCTGCTGGCAAGCGGCAGGCTGGTCGCCCCATGGGTGTCCGGGGGGCCCCAGCCCACGTGGTCCATGCTCTGGATCGGGGCCTGCGCCGGAGCCATTCTGGCGCTGCGCCTGCCGCGGGCCTACGCCCTGGCCGGAGCGAGCCTCGTGCTCGGCGTTCTGCTCACGCTCTGATCCTTGACAATATCTTCACAATGTTCTCTCTTGGCAGCCGTGAATAATTGTGATATTTGGCACAAACTTATTGTTCGTCAATAAACCCTTGTAGGAGGAATACCATGTCCGTTTATGTTTTCGGTCACAAGAATCCTGATTCCGACACCGTCTGCAGCGCTATCGCGCTGGCCGACCTGAAGAGCAAGCTCGGCGTGGCCAGCACCGCCACCGCCCAGGGCGAGCTGCCCCCCGAGACCAAGTTCATCCTCGAGAAGTTCGGCGTGGCCGCCCCGGCCGTGAAGACCGAATACGCCGGCGAGAAAGTTTTCCTGGTCGACACCTCCGACCTGGCCCAGCTGCCCGAAGACATCAAGCAGGCTGAAGTCCTGGGTATCGTCGACCACCACAAGCTGGGCGACCTGACCACCTCCAGCCCGCTCGAGTGCTGGATCTGGCCCGTGGGCTGCACCGCTACGGTCATCAACGCCATGTACAAGTACTTCGGCGTCGAGATCCCCAAGAACATCGCCGGCATCATGCTGTGCGCCATCCTGAGCGACACCGTCATCTTCAAGTCCCCGACCTGCACCCCGGCTGACAAGGAAGCCGCTGCCGAACTGGGCAAGATCGCCGGCATCGCCGACCTCGCCGCCCTGGGCATGGAAATGTTCAAGGTCAAGTCCGCCGTCGAAGGCACCCCGGCCCGCGAGCTGGTCCTGCGCGACTACAAGGACTTCAACATGAACGGCACCAAGGTCGGCATCGGCCAGCTGGAAGTCGTCGACCTGTCCATCCTCGACGCCGTCAAGGCCGACCTGGCCGCCGACATCGCCGCCCTGAAGGCCGAGAAGGGCAACCACTCCGTGTTCCTGCTGCTGACCGACATCATGAAGGAAGGCTCCGAGATCCTCATCGCCTCCGACGACGCCTCCGTGGTCGAGAAGGCCTTCGGCGCCAAGCCCGTGGACGGAAAGGCCTGGCTGCCCAAGGTCATGTCCCGCAAAAAGGACGTCGTGCCCAAGTTCGAGAAGGTCTTCGCCTAAGTCGCGACCGCTTCGAAATGAAGAAGCCCGCCCAGGTTCGCCTGGGCGGGCTTTTTTTCGTTCGGGTGCGCGGGAATGACGCCGAGACAGGGTGCTAAGTTTGACGTGACCCGAAAGTCTCGGCGGCGAATTCGGGGACGCCCAAATTTCGCCCTACAAACCGGGATATCGACGAAAAGCGCCCTCGCCTACTGCTCCTTCTCCCCCGCCACTTCCGCCCGCAGGGCGTCGACCTTGCCGCGCAGGTAGGCGGCCACCAGGTCGCCCATGTCGTCGCTGCCCGAATGCTTGAGAGCATAGGCCCGCAGGTCTTCCTCGACCTCTTTCTCCATGCGTTCGGACTCCATGAACATGAGAAAGACCAGACCCAGGGCGGCGTTGTTTTCTACGGTGCCGTCGCAGAGGTGCTGGAGCTGCTCGTCGGGCACTGTCTCGAAGAGGCGGTCGGCGAACTCGCCGATCCATTTGGAATACAGCTCCGGCATGAGGTCCGGGATGAGGCCGGCCAGACGGTCGGCGGCCTCCTGGGAGACGTTGGGCATGGTCACCAGGAAGTATTCTGCCAGGGCTTCGCGGCGGCGCTCCTCGGTGTTCGAGAACTTGTCAAGAATGATCAGAAAGATGTGGGCCCGCAACTGGGCCTGGGTCAGGGGCATGTGTCCTCCTACACGCCGAACGGGTCGAGACAGCGGGGGTTCTCCGCCACGGCGGCAATGACGATGCGGGCGCAGGCCTCGGCGTCGGAGCCGGCGTGATGGTGATTCAGGGTCAGGCCCAAATGGCGGCAGACGTCGGGCAGCTTGGTCGGCCGCAGGTTCCACTGGTTGCGGGCCAGGTTCACGGTGCAGACGAAGGGCAGTCGCGGGGCGGGCAGGCCGGCCATGGTGCAGCAGGCCCCGAGCACGCCCTTGTCGAAGCTCGCGTTGTGGGCGGCCAGAAAGTCGGCGTCCTCCAGGAAGCCGGCGTTCTCGATCCAGAAATCCCGGAAATTCGGGCTGTCCTTGACGTCGGACCAGTGGATGCCGTGCACGCCGACGCAGAACGGCGAAAAGCGGGAGCGCGGCGGCCGGATGAGCCCGTACAGGGAGTCGACGACGGCGCCGCCGCGGACCTTGGTCAGGCCCACGGCGCAGGCGCTGTCGCGGCGCGAGTCCGCGGTTTCGAAGTCGATGGCGACGAAGGTGCGGGCCATGTCAGCAGATGCGCGGCAGTTGTTCGCCTTCGAGCATGTCCATGAGGCGCGTACCGCCCAGAGGCGTCTCAAGCACGACCTTGCCGGGGTGGTCGGCGCGCACCGTGCCGATCTGCACCGCGTCGCGGCCCAGCGGGTCGGCGCGCATGACGGACAGGGCCGCCTCGGCGTGCTCCTGGGGCAGGATGCACAGGAACTTGCCCTCGTTGGCCAGGTACAGCGGGTCGAGGCCGAGGAACGAACAGCCGCCGCTGACCTCGGGCCGCACGGGGATGCTCGACTCCAGAATCCGGCATTCCACGCCCGACTGTCCGGCGATCTCGTTCAGGGTCGTGGCCACGCCGCCGCGGGTGGGGTCGCGCAGGACATGCACCTCGGGGATGGTTTCCAGCAGACGCACGATGAGGTGGTTGAGGGAGGCGCAGTCCGAGAGCACGGGCGCCTCGAAGGTCAGGCCCTCGCGCTTGGACAGGATGGCCAGGCCGTGGTCGCCGACAAAGCCGCTGACGAGGATGGCGTCGCCGGGGCGGGCGCGACGGCCGCTCGGGGCCTCAGGCACGAAGATCTCGCCGATGCCCGTGGTATTGATGAAAATCTTGTCCACGGCGCCCCTGGGCACGACCTTGGTGTCGCCCGTGACGACCAGCACCCCGGCCTCGCGGGCCGCCCGGCCCATGGACTCGACGATGCGCTCCAGGTCGGCCATGGGCAGCCCCTCCTCCAGGATGAACCCGCAGGTCAGGTATTTCGGCCGTGCGCCGAGCATGGCCACGTCGTTGACCGTGCCGTGCACGGCCAGGGAGCCGATGTCACCGCCAGGGAAGAATATGGGGTCGACCGTGAAGGTGTCGGTGCTCACGGACAGAGGCCCGCTCATCTCCAGAAACGCCGCGTCGTCCAGGCGGTCCAGGACCGCGTTGCCCAGATATTTGAGGAACAGCTCGCCGATGAGCCGGTGCGAAGCCTTGCCGCCGCTGCCGTAATCAAGAAGAACCCTGTCCACGCATCCCCCTTTGGTGCAATCTGAAAAAACAAAGGGACGGGACATGGATCGCCAGCGGCCATCCTGCCCCATGCCCGGACCGCGCAGGGCGGTCTAAACTTTATACTTGTAATACGCTGCGCACGACCCTTCGGTGGAAACCATGCACGGCCCCACGGGCGCGGCCGGGGTGCAGGCCTTGCCGAAGAGCGGGCACCCGTCGGGCGAAAGCTTGCCCTTGAGCACGTCGCCGCAGCGGCAGCCCTTGATGGCCGGGACTTCCTTGAGCTCCATGCCGAAGACGCGCATGGCGTCGAAGGCCGCGTACTCCTCGCGCACGGTCAGGCCGCTGCCCGGGATGAGGCCGATGCCGCGCCACAGGGCGTCGGCCGGCTCGAAGACCTCGTGCATGACCGACACGGCCTTGGGGTTGCCGGCGTCGGACACGACGCGGGTGTAGGCGTTGACCACTTCGGCCCGGCCTTCGTTGCGCATGGTCACGAAGAGGTGCAGGGCCTGCAGGATGTCCACGGGCTCGAAGCCGGCCACGACCGCGGGCAGGCCGTGCTTTTCGGCCAGGAAGCGGTAGGGCTCCACGCCGATGATGGCCGAGACGTGGCCCGGCAGCAGGAAGGCCTGGACCTTGAGCTCCGGGTCGCCCACCAGGGCGTCCAGGGCCGGCGGCACCAGCTTGTGGAAGCAGAGCACGGAAAAGTTGGTGATGCCCTGTTCGCGCGCCACCTTGACCGTGGCCGCGATGGCCGGGGCCGTGGTTTCGAAGCCCACGCCCAGGAACACGACCTTGTCGCCGGGGTTGTCCTGGGCCAGCTTCAGGGCGTCGAAGGGCGAATAGACGACCTTGACCCGGGCGCCTTCGGCCTGGGCGCTCTTGAGGCTCTTCTTGTCCGGGCCGGGCACGCGCATGAGGTCGCCGAAGGTGGCGATGATGGCGTTCTTGCCGGCCAGTTCCAGAAACGCGGCCACCTCGCTGTCATGGGTCACGCAGACCGGGCAGCCGGGGCCCGAGAGGTGCACGACCTTGTCCGAAAGCAGGGAGCGCACGCCGCTGCGGAAGATGGAGACCGTATGGGTCCCGCAGACCTCCATGAAGCGCAGTTCGCCGTCGAGTTCCTTGTGGATGCGGTCCAGCAGGGCCTTGCACAGCTCCGGGTCCTTGAAGTTGTCAAATAAGCTCAACGTTCAGCCCTTCCTCGAAAAGTTTCAGGGTGGCGACGGCTTCCTCCCGGTCCAGCCGGGTCAAGGCGAAGCCGGCGTGGACGATGACGAAGTCGCCCACTTCCGGAAATTCGGAAATCAGATCCAGCCGGACCGTCTGCCGCGTCCCGCCGACCTGCACCTCGGCGCTTTGGCCGTCGATATTCAGTACTTCCATCGGAATTGCCAGGCACATGGGGCACATCTCCCGCTTTGCTTTTTGTCAACGCTGTTGCTAAATCCCTGCCTGTTCCGTGTCAATGAACACTTCCCGCGCCCGCTCCAAACCTCAAGGCCCGCAGCATGAACGACATTCCACCTTCCCCTATCTCCGGACACACCGGGGGACGTATCCCTACGGACGCAGAGTGCCGCGGCTGGTGGGACGAGTACGGCATGTACGACCACATCAAGGTACACAGCGAGTTGGTCGCCGGGGTGGCCACGAACCTGGCGGAGATGGCCGCCGACAGGGGCCTGGGCAACACCGAAGGGCTCTCCCGCGACGACTTCGTGCAGTCCGTGCGCGCCGCAGGCCTCCTGCACGACCTCGGCAAGACGTGGTCCATCGTCCACGGCGGCAACCACAGCCAGCTCGGCGCGGCCTGGGTCATGGAACTGACGCGCAACCCGCACATCGCCCAGGGGGTCGTCCATCACGTGCACTGGCCGGGCGAACTCGACACGGAGCATTTTTTTCTGCCTCTGGCCGTCATCTACGCAGACAAGCGGGTCAAGCACGACAGAATCGTCAGCCTGAGCGAACGCTTTGAGGACCTTTTCGCCCGCTACGGCCACACGGAACGCAGCCGGGCGCTGGTCAGGCGCGCCCACGACCAGGGCAAGGCCATCGAGCACCTTTTCAGCACCATTTTCGGAGAAGAAATCCATGAATATCCTTTTGATCGCCGGCGGCTGGTCCGGTGAACGCGAAGTGGCCTTAAGCGGCGCCCGCCAGATCGAAAAAGGCCTGGCCGCCCTGGGCCACGCCGTCACCCTCTTCGATCCGGCCCGAGACCTGCGCGGCCTCTACGCCGCCGCCCAAGGGCACGACTTCGCCTTCATCAACCTGCACGGCTCGCCCGGCGAGGACGGGCTCATCCAGTGCCTGCTGGAGCGCATCGGCATGCCCTATCAGGGCTCGGACGCCCGCTCGTCGCTCCTGGCCCTGAACAAGGCCGTGGCCAAGCAAATCTTCGAAGCCGCCGGGCTGGCCACGCCGCAGTGGGAGTTCGTGCCGGCCTGCCATGTGACCGAATGGCGCCCCCTGCTGCCCTTCCCCATCGTGGTCAAGCCCAACACCGGCGGCTCCAGCCTGGGCGTGGGCATCATCGGCGACGAAGAGGAACTTGACGCCTACCTCGCCATGCCGGAGATCGCCGGCCAGGACCTGCTGGCCGAGGTCCTGGTCCGAGGCCAGGAGCTGACCTGCGGGGTACTTGAAGGCGAGACGCTGCCGCCCATCCTCATCCGCCCCAAGCGCGGTGAGTTCTTCGACTACGACAGCAAGTACCTGCCCGGCGCCACCGAGGAGATCTGCCCGGCTCCCGTTTCGGACGAACTGACGGCGCGCCTGCAGTCCATGGCCCGCGCCGCCCACGACGCCCTGGGCCTGTCCGACTATAGCCGGGCGGACTTTATGCTCGCGGCCGACGGCACGCCGTACCTGCTGGAGGTCAACACCCTGCCCGGCATGACGGCCACGAGCCTCCTGCCCCAGGAGGCCCAGGCCGTGGGCCTGTCCTTCGAACAGCTTCTGGCGCGGCTCATCGAGCTGGGTCTGCGCAAGAAACGCTGATGCCCGTGGCCCGGGACCTGATGCCCGCCGTCGCTCGCCGCGTCGTGAGCGGCCTGTATTCCCTGCTGTGGTGCGCGGCCGGGCCCCTTCTTTTCCTTTCGCCCAGGATGCGCCAGGGCTGGCGGCAGCGCCTGGGCTTCGGCCGCCCCGCGCCCTGCGACGTCTGGGTCCAAGGGGCCTCGGCCGGGGAATGCGCCCTGGTGGCGAGCCTGCTGGAACACCTGCCCGGCGTTCGGGTCCTGGCCACGTCCTGCACCAGCCAGGGCCTCGACGTGCTGCGCAAGGCGAATGCGCAAGGTCTGCAGGGCCGCATGCTGCCCCTGGACCTGCCGTGGCTCATGGGCCGGATGCTGGACCAGGCCCGGCCCAAGGCCGTGGTGCTTCTGGAGACCGAGATCTGGCCCGGCCTGCTCATGGCCTGCGCGGCCCGCAAGGTGCCCGTGATCGTCGTCAACGCGCGCATGACGCCCAAGTCCCTGGCCGGGTATCTCTTCCTTCGGCCGTGGCTACGCGCTTTCGCCCCTGCGGCCGTGGGGGCCATCGCCCCGGCCGACGCCCGGCGCTTCGGGCTGGTCTTCGGTTCCGAGCGGACGAGCGTGACCGGCAACATCAAGTTCGACCGGGCCATGAACGCGCCCTTCCTCTCGCGCCCCGTCAACCCGCTGGCGGCCTTCGTGCCCGAGGATCGCCCATTTCTCGTTCTCGGGTCCATACGCGAGCAGGAGGAGACCGCTGTTCTCGACCTCATGGAGCGTCTGCATGCCGCCGACCCGCAGTGCGTCATCGGCCTGTTCCCGCGCCACATGCACCGCATCGCCGCCTGGGAAGCGCTGCTGACCAAGGCCCGCGTCCCCTGGACCCGCCGTAGCGCCCTGGCGGGCCCGGCCTCGCCCGGCGTCATCCTCTGGGACGCCTTCGGGGAGCTCGGCCAGGCCTACGCCCTGGCCCGCCGCGCTTTCGTGGGCGGCAGCCTGGCCCGGCTCGGCGGCCAGAATTTCCTGGAACCCCTGGCCCAAGGCGTGCTGCCCTGCGTCGGCCCCCACACCCGAAATTTCGACTGGGTGGGCGGCGAAATCTTTGACGAACTGGTTTTCCGCAGCCCGGACGCGGCCGAACTGACCCGCTTTCTGCTCGAACCTGCGCCCCCCAGGGACACGGTCCGGGCCAGGGCCCTGGACTACGTGCGCACGCGTCAGGGCGCCTCGACCGCGTCTGCCGCCCTCGTCACGCCATTTCTTTCTCGGAGGGACCATGACTGACGTCTACGCCATCATCCCGGCCAGATACGAAAGCTCGCGCTTTCCGGGCAAGCCCCTGGCCATCATCCACGGCAAGCCCATGTTCTGGCACGTCATACACCGCGCGTCCCTCTGCCCTCTGGTCGGGACCGTGGCCCTGGCCACGGACGACGAGCGCATCCTGAGGGCCGCCCGGGACCTCGGCATGAAGGCCCTCATGACCGGCCGCGACCACGCCAGCGGCACGGACCGCGTGCTGGAGGCGGCCCGGATGCTCGGCGCGTCGCCGGACAGCGTCGTCGTCAACGTTCAGGGCGACGAACCGGCCCTGAACCCCGAGATGCTGACGGAGCTGATCCGGCCCTTCGAGGACCCGCTCGTGCAGGTCACCACCCTCGGGCACGTCATCGACGCCGAGGCGGCCCAGTCTCCGGACCGGGTCAAGATCGTGCGCGCGGCCGACGGCCGGGCCCTCTACTTTTCGCGCGCGCCCGTGCCCTTCGGCCGCGACAACCCGCCGGAATATCTGGGGCATATCGGCCTGTACGGGCTGCGCATGCGCATCCTTGAAAAATTCAGCGCTTTGGGCGAGAGTCCGCTGGAGCGGCTGGAAAAGCTGGAACAGCTCCGACTGCTCGAAGCCGGCATCCCCATCCATGTGGCCCTCACGCGGCACGCAAGCCACGGCGTGGACCGCCCCGAAGATCTGCAAACAGTCAGCGCACTCATGCGAGGAGAAGTATATATATGAAAGCGATTCTGGCCCTTGAGGACGGCACCTGGTTCGCCGGGCAGTCCTTCACCGGCCCCGGCGAGGCCGGCGGCGAAGTCATCTTCAACACCGGCATGTCCGGCTACCAGGAAATCCTGACGGATCCTTCCTACTACGGGCAGATGGTCTGCATGACCTACCCCCTCATCGGCAACTACGGCGTGAACCTGGAGGACGTGGAGTCCTCGCGCGTCCACTGCCCGGCCTTCATCGTCAAGGAGTGCTGCAAGAAGCCTTCGAACTGGCGCGCCACCGAAAGCCTGCCCGACTACCTCGTGCGCCACGGCGTCATGGGCCTGGAGGGCATCGACACCCGCGCCCTGACCCGGCACCTGCGCATCAACGGCGCCATGCGCGGCATCATCTCCACCGAGGACCTGACGCCCGAGGAGCTTGTCGCCAAGGCCAAGGCCCTGCCGTCCATGGAAGGCGCCAACCTGGTCGATTTCGTGGCCCCCAGGGAGCCCTATTACTGGACCGGCACCAAGCCCGCCCCGGCGAAGATGGATGGCGATCTGCCCCTGTGGCCCGAAGGGTCCGAAGGCACGGTCCGCGTGGTCGTCTACGACTACGGCATCAAGTGGAACATCCTGCGCCTGCTGGCCGCCGAAGGTCTGACCATCCTGGCCGTGCCCCCGAAATTCCCCGCGGCCCTCGTCAAAAAATTGTCCCCGAGCGGCGTCTTCCTCTCCAACGGCCCCGGCGACCCGGCGACCCTCAAGGATGAGATCGCCATCATCAAAGAGCTGTGCGACCTCTTCCCCGTGGGCGGCATCTGCCTTGGCCACCAGCTTCTGGGCATCGCCCTGGGCGGCACGAGCTTCAAGCTGAAGTTCGGCCACCACGGCATCAACCATCCGGTACAGGACGACATAACCCGAAAGATCGAAATTTCTTCACAAAACCACGGTTTTTGCGTAGACATATCAAGTCTCGATTTTCTGGAGCAGACGCATCTCAACCTGAACGATCGGACCCTGGAAGGTTTCCGGCACCGGACCAAGCCCATATTCAGCGTGCAGCACCACCCCGAGGCGGGCCCCGGCCCCCACGACAGCCAGTACTTCTTCGCACGCTTCCGGCGCATGCTGGAGACCGGCAAGGTTCAATAACCCAAGACCGCATACCACGCGCAAGGAGCACCCATGTCGGCAGAGATTCTCAAGGCGAAGAAACAGCTTGGAGAAACCAGCATGCTGCTGAAACAGGGAAAGCTCCTTGCGGCCGTGGCCAACCTGCACGAAGCCGTCGGCTTCATCCTCAAGGCCCAGCTCCTCAAGCATGAACTGCAGGCCTTCACCGAGGCCCTGGACAAGGCCGCCTACGCCCTGGCCAACGACCGCGAACTCAAGAAAATCTACCCGCTGCAGATCAGCTACAAGCCCGGCGAGGAAAAGGAACTTCTTGCCAGCCTCTATGCCCTGCTGACCTTCCTCCAGGAAAATCTTGCCGAAGAGGCCAACACCCACCTTGCCGCCCTGGCCGAATACCGCCGCAAGCAACTCGAACTGGCCAGAAAGCACCTCCAGGAAGACGACCCCGCCAAGGCGAAGCAGGTCTGCGACCGCCTCATCGACGGCGCCCGAACGGACACGGAACTGAAGGTCACCGTGGCCGACATGTTCCTGGAATTCGGCAGATACGACGAGGCCCTCGAATACCTCAAATCCGCCTACGCCGACAATCCGGACTCCGCCCACATCTTCAACAAGCTCGGCATGGTCCTGCGCAAATCCGGCCGTCTCGAAGAGGCCGAGAAATTCTACATCCAGGCCCTGGAACGCCAGACCAAAGACGAGGCCATCTACTTCAACCTCGGCCGCGTCTACCTCGACCAGAAACGCTGGAAAAACGCCATCGCCGCCGCCGACCGCGCCCTGGCCATCAACGCGGAATTCGCCGAGGCGCGGAAGATGAAGCTGTACGCGACGAAGCAGATGGGGGGATAACCCCACCGCGCCCTTCAGCATCTAACCGTTCCCGAGAAAAGACCTTTTTCACGTCCCGCAACCATTGGCACGCCTGGTGCTTAATGTTTTCAGACAGCCGCAGGCTGCGGAAATTTTGACACCTCTTGCCAGGATGGCGGGAAAGACATGCACTTACGAAAACGCGTCCTCGTCACGGGCGGATCCGGATTCCTGGGATCCCACCTCTGCGAACGCCTGCTCCAGGAAGGCTGCGAAGTCATCTGCGTGGACAACTTCTTCACCAGCTCCAAGCAGAACATCGAGCACCTCCTCCCCAACCCCCGCTTCGAAGTCATCCGCCACGACATCACCTTCCCGCTCTACGTAGAGGTGGACGAAATCTACAACCTGGCCTGCCCCGCCTCACCCATCCACTACCAGTTCGACCCGGTGCAGACGATCAAGACGTGCGTGCACGGCGCCATCAACATGCTCGGATTGGCGAAGAGGTTGCGGATCCCAATCTTTCAGGCTTCGACGTCGGAAGTGTACGGCGACCCGGAAGTGCACCCGCAGCCGGAGTCGTACTGGGGACACGTGAATCCGATTGGATATCGGTCATGCTACGATGAGGGTAAACGGTGCGCTGAGTCGCTCTTCTTCGCATATCACAGACAGCATGGTCTTCCCGTGAAGGTGGGCCGCATCTTCAACACCTACGGCCCGCGCATGCACCCCAACGACGGACGGGTGGTCTCGAATTTCATCATGCAGGCCCTGCAGGGCAAGCCCATCACCATTTACGGGGATGGATCGCAGACGCGGTCGTTTTGCTATGTGGACGATCTGGTGGAACTGATGATCCGGTTCATGCGGAATGATCATGAGTTTTGCGGGCCGTTGAACATGGGCAATCCAGGGGAACTCACCATACTGGAGTTAGCGAAGCAGATCATCGAATTGACCGAAAGTTCGTCCGAAATCTCTTTCCGTCCGCCACCGGACGATGACCCAAAACAGCGCAGACCGGATATTTCTGTGGCTCAAAAACGATACGGGTGGGCTCCAAAGGTAGGCATACTCGACGGTTTAAACTGCACAATAAAACACTTTAAATAGATAATATTAAAACAAATTATGTAAGCATATTATGAAAGAAAATACTAAAATTGACATGGTTAATATGTCTATTACAAATAAATGCATTTTAAAGTGTCCTAGCTGCCCAACTGGCAGATTAAATATGCGCAACGAGCAAAATAGTCGCGCTAATAAATTAGAGTACACTTCTCTTGAAACATGTGATAAAATTTTTAGTAAAATTTTCAAATTATATGGACAACAGCTCATCTATTTGCACATTTGGAATGAACCATTGATCCACCCGAACATAGTTGAAGTACTTAAAATTTTAGATCGTTATAAACACAAAGCATATTTAAGTTCTAACATTAATGCTTACACAGACTGGAAATCTCTTCTTGAAGAACCGGCACTAAAAACGCTCGTTATCTCTATATCAGGCGCAACACAGGAAACCTATAAAAAAGGTCATCGTGGCGGCAACATCAATGTTGTACTTAAGAATTTAGATAAAATCAATAATTATTCAGTAAACTCTTCAGCAAATATTGTCATTAATTTTCACAAGTACACAGACAACAATAGCGATGAAGAAAAAATAAGAACATTATGCAAAGGAAGCAAAATTAACTTTGCTCCATACCCTGCAGTTGTTTTGCAAGAGAATATTGCAGATAATGTCTTAAATGGAAGATTTGAAGAATGGAGAAATATAAAAGATATCAGCGATCTTGTCATCCCAAGGATTTCAAAGCATCCATTCCCTTTTACCAAGATAACTCGTTTAGAAAATATACCATGCCACTCGCAAACAAATATTCTTGTTCTAGACCACGAAGGACAAATATGCACTTGCACGCATCAAGAACCATCATCCGTCAGGCGATTAGGCAATTTTCTAGAATTGAGTGAATATGAAATTATGCATCTGAAAGCAACAACTCCTTCATGTGCTATT
>JANJWV010000139.1 GCA_024709365.1 Desulfomicrobium sp.
CCTGCCCTTGAGGTAGTTGCGGAAACCGTCGGCCACGGGTTCGAGGACGGCGAAGGACTCCACGTCGGTCTGCTCCTGGGTGGCGTCGGTCCGGCCGGGCGCAAAGGGCACGGTCACGTCGTGGCCGGCGTTCCTGGCTGCCTGCTCGATGCCCGTGCAGCCGCCCAGGACGATGAGGTCGGCCAGTGAGACCTTCTTGCCGCCGGTCTGCGCGGCGTTGAACTCCTGCTGAACCTTTTCGAGGGACTGCAGGACGGCCTTGAGTTCCGCCGGCTGGTTGACCTCCCAGTCCTTCTGGGGAGCCAGGCGGATGCGCGCGCCGTTGGCGCCGCCGCGCTTGTCGGAGTTGCGGAAGGTGGAGGCCGAGGCCCAGGCCGTGATGACCAGCTGCTGGACCGTCAGCCCCGCGGCCAGGATTCTGGCCTTGAGGTCGGCGACATCCTCAGCGTCGACGAGATTGTGGTCCACGACGGGCACCGGGTCCTGCCAGATCAGATCTTCGGCCGGGACGTCAGGACCGAGGTAGCGAGAGCGCGGGCCCATGTCCCTGTGCGTCAGCTTGAACCATGCACGGGCGAAGGCGTCTTCGAATTCGGCGGGGTTCTCGAGGTAGCGTCTGGAAATGGGTTCGTAGATGGGGTCGAAGCGCAGGGACAGGTCGGCCGTGGTCATCATGGGCCGGACCTTCTTGGAAGGATCGTGGGCGTCGGCGACCATGTCCTCGGGCGCCACGTCCTTGGCCAGCCACTGGTGCGCACCGGCCGGGCTCTTGACCAGTTCCCACTCGTACTTGAACAGGACCTTGAGGTAGCCCATGTCCCACGTGGTCGGGTTGGGTTTCCAGGCCCCCTCGATGCCGCTGCCGATGGTGTCGCCGCCCTTGCCGCTGCGGAAGGAGCTCTTCCAGCCCAGGCCCTGCTCTTCAAGGGGCGCGGCTTCCGGCTCTGGGCCGACATGGGTGGCAGGGCCGGCGCCGTGGCACTTGCCGAAGGTGTGGCCGCCGGCCACGAGGGCCACGGTCTCCTCGTCGTTCATGGCCATGCGCGCGAAGGTTTCGCGCACGTCCTTCGCCGATTCGATCGGGATGGGCTGACCGTCCGGACCTTCGGGGTTGACGTAGATGAGGCCCATCTGGACCGCTGCCAGCGGGTTGTCGAGGTCGCGCTCTCCGGAGTAGCGGCTGCCCGGCTTGTCGCTGGTGGCCAGCCATTCCTGCTCCGCGCCCCAGTAGATGTCCTGCTCCGGCTCCCAGACGTCCTCGCGTCCGCCGCCGAAGCCGAAGGGCTTGAGGCCCATGGACTCGATGGCGCAGTTGCCGGCCAGGACCATGAGGTCGGCCCAGGAGATCCTGCGGCCGTATTTCTGCTTGATGGGCCACAGGAGGCGCCGGGCCTTGTCGAGATTGACGTTGTCCGGCCAGCTGTTCAGGGGCGCCAGGCGCTGGGAGCCCGAACCCGCCCCGCCGCGTCCGTCGCCGGTGCGGTAGGTGCCCGCGCTGTGCCAGGCCATGCGGATGAAGAGCGGCCCGTAATGGCCCCAGTCGGCAGGCCACCAGTCCTTCGAGTCGGTCATCAGGGCGATGAGGTCCTTCTTCACGGCCGCGAGGTCAAGTTTCTTGAACTCCTCGGCGTAGTTGAACTTCTCCCCCATGGGGTTGGATTTTGACGAATGCTGGTGCAGAATGCCGAGGTTAAGCTGGTTCGGCCACCAGTCGCGGTTCATCCTGCCGCGCCCTGACGCTGCCGGGTTGGTCTTTCCCGTCACGGGACACTTGCCTTCGCTCATGTTCGTTCTCCTTTCAGGTTCGGGTTTGCACTGTGATCTGCTTTATCGAAAAATGGAAAGGTATCGACGCGGTCGTCACGATGGCCGTGCGCAACCTGCTGGAAATTAGAGATTCCGAAACCGGATACCACATTCGGGAATAAAAGTCGCCATCGCAGACGCAGCGTATCGTATCGACACATTTCACGGCATTGCTGCGGTTCGAGGAAGACACGGATCAGCCACGGTCAAATGTTCAAATCCAAGACTCAAGACGTAAAGCGGCCATTGATTGAGCAGCACCATTGTATCGAAATTCTTTACTGACGGAAGATCATGTAATAATTTTATTTCAAAATTTCGATGAGTTGCATATTTACGGCGAGAATGCCCTACACGGCAGTCTGTTGCTGTCGGACATGCATCCGAGGAAGTCATCGATATTTTTAACCGTAAATTATTTAGTAATAGTTATCAACAAAAACAAATTATCAAACGAACCAATTGGCAGGCCCGGCCGGGGCGTGGATTGGGGCAATGCCGACGTAAGAGAAGTCACTGCGCGAGTGGCGAACAGGATGTGCGGGCGACAGGCGACGGCGCGCCCCTCCATGGAGGCAGCTCGGCTTGGCAATGGCATTTCCTGAATGGTTTCGGAATAATATGCTTGGCAATTTGCCGGTGGCGGGTTATTTTTTCGATACTTTTTTACCCGAAAAGCCAAGGAAGACTCCCATGCCAAAGCTCATCAAGTCGATCGCGCTCCTGCTCTGTGTCGTGTCCATCGCCTCCTGCCAAAAGGCCTATTACAACGCCATGGAAAAGGTGGGCGTGCACAAGCGCGACATACTCGTCGATCGCGTCGAGGAAGCCCGCGATTCCCAGGCCGAGGCCAAGGAAGAGTTCGCCAGCGCCCTTGAGCGCTTCGCCAGTGTCGTCAACTTCGATGGCGGAGAGCTCCAGACGGCATACGACCGCCTGAGTGCCTCGTACGAAACCTGCAGGGATCAGGCGGACACGGTCTCCCACCGCATCGACAAGGTCGAGGAGGTGGCCGAGGCGTTGTTTGCGGAATGGCAACAGGAGCTCTCCCAATACTCCAACGCGAACCTCCGCAATCAGAGCGCCAACCAGCTGCGCGCCACCCAGATCGAATACAAGAAGATGCTCGCGGCCATGCGCAGAGCCGAAAAAACCATGCCGCCGGTCCTCGACGTGCTGCGCGACCAAGTCCTGTTCCTCAAGCACAATCTCAACGCCCGCGCCGTCGCCGCCATCAGGACGGAACTCGCCACGGTCCAGCGCGACGTCAGCTCCCTCATCACCCAGATGGAGCGCTCCATCTCCGAAGCCGAACAATTCATCAGCCAGATGCAGAAAAGCTGAAATCGCGCCATTGGACGGGCCTCCTCGATCAGCGCCGGGAGGTCCGTCATTGTGAGCGCCCTGAATGATAGATGGGTGAATAACTGAAAAGCAGACCGTCCGAGCGAGGTCTGCTTCCGGGATGACGCGCAGCCGATGCCGCAACGGCCGAAACTACCCGTTGTACATGTAGACGACCAGCTTGTGCTCGGGGCTGACGACGATCAGGCCGATCCGTCCATACGCGTAATAGCTTCCCGCGGAGTTCACGATCGAATTGGCCATGCTGACGATATCGGGGTCAATGTCGATGCAGAACCCGTATCTGCAGATATAGTCGTAGATATGAAGCCTCCCGCTTCCCTGACGGGGCTGCCAATGCTCCCCGGATGCCACGGGCGTTTCCGCCCAGTTGCCGTAGTCGCCACGCCAGCGGCGTTCCTGCTGGTCTTTGTTGGGCGGCATGTTGCGGAAAAATTCCATCCCGCGTTGAGCGATGTCGCGCACTACCGAATCAGAGAGCGGATATGTGCGGATTCCCGCCTCATTGCCGCCAGGGCCGAAACCCCAGGATTCCTCCTTGCTGTACGATACGCTCTGCGCGTGCAATGCGTCCGGAACGAAGCTGAGCATGAACGACTTCTCGTAACTGTGGAAGCAGATCTTCAATAAGATGAGAGTGATTGTCGTAATGGAGGCCGCAACGATCCAGAACGTTCTTCGCGAGAGCTTTTTATGCGCATATACTGCCAGTGCCATGACGCAAAAGAACAGAAAAATTTTGAGCATGACGCCCTTAGTCTGAATTTGATTTTGTGTTTCAATGCAATGCCCTGTCGCCAGGGTCGGCAGCAGCCATAAACGGCCCGAGCATGCCGCCGATCCCGGCCAGGAGGCCCGTAACCCGGGACGTGCCGGTGTTGATGGCCATGGGGCACTCGCCAGGGCGGCGCGCCGCCCCCGCCCTGACGCGAGGATTGAAGGCGCCCCTCAGGTCGTCGCCGTGGACGGGAGCTGTTGCAGGTACTGCGCCCTGGCCTCCTTCAGCTGCTGCAGATTGCGGTACAGCGGATCGGCCAGCATGGCCGCCGTATCGACCTTGACCCCGGGTTGGGGCAGGCGCTCGAACGCGGCCTGGGTCATGGCCGTGGGGGCCGTGACCACGCTGCCGCCAAGCCGGTCCGCAAGATATTCCGCCCTGGCCCTGGCCAACGCGGGTCCGGATACGGCCCCGCCGGTGGAATCCGGCAGCTCCCCGACCCTGGCAGCGGTCGCGTTCGAAGTGGTGACCCAGCCGTGGTTGTCGATCTCGGCCACCACCCTGCCGCCGATCTGCACGGTGGCATAGGGGGCGTAGGCCGGGTCGTGGGATGTGTCGGGCCTGACGGAATGCCGCGACTCCAGAATGACCTCCTGGGCCCGGACAAAACTGTCGAAGACCTCGGACTGCTCCCAGACCCTGATGGGCTTCGCGCCGCTCATGTCGACGGGACGGGCCTCCGCAAGGGAAATACTGTGATCCATCATCAGCGCACCTCGATGGGAAAGAATTACAGGTCGGTCACGATCCTAGCAAACCGGATGCCGGTGTCCCCCGATTTCCAGGCGTTGCGGCGCAGAGCAGAGTGCCGGGACGATGCGTGGGTTGCGATTGCGGCTTTTCGGCTACGTCGAGTCCGGTCAGTTGGACAGTGAGGCGGGAACTTGCCACGCCTATTCAAGCTTATGGAAGATGGGGACAAATAGGAATAGACTTTATGGATGGGATGGACGTTATGGACGAAAGCCTTTGCAGACCTCATCCTGCCAGCGTCCGTGTCGTCCATAACGTCCATCTCGTCCATTACCCTCTCCAAAACCCACAAAAGAAAAAGAGCTTGAAGTTTTGCAACCTCAAGCTCTTGCTTTCTAATGGCGGGGCCGATGGGACTCGAACCCACGGCCTCCGGCGTGACAGGACGATGAATGCCGCTTTACCCCACCGTATTTCAGTTAGTTACGTAGCTTCGCGTAGTCTTGTGTGGGTTCCCGTGGGTTCGAAAACCCACAAAAAACCACACATGAATCATTTCAATAAAGCCATAACGACCAAGTTCACCGGCGGCAATGGAGCGCAGCGGAATTGCAGTCCGGTGCAGCGCCTTGTTATGCTATTTCGTGATGGGTTGGCCGATCCGATGGAAAAGGACTAGACCAACATGGTGCTGCATCTATCCCTCTGAATCTTTCGTTATTTACAGTCTGATCTGGTCTTATTTTCTTGGCTATAATTATAATGTGAAAAGGGTGAAAGAGTTCTACAGCGAGTATTTGGATTCCCATATAGTTAACTGCTTCAACTACAAGGCGTGTATCGAAAACATGGTGATGCAGGCATCTGTTTTCTATATTCCGTTTTGACCGCTCTTGGAAGAACTGGAGGTCGCCCGCACCAGGATCTCTGCTCAGATCGTGAAGTCTAAGAATCTCCTCCAGATGCGTCAAATCACCTTCGTCTGTTTGACTATCAAAATCTTGAATCAAGTGCTCCAGCGAAGTTACCGGTCTACGGTGATCGAAGGTGCCGTCTTTGTGTGGGACAACGAGTACAAGCAGGCCATCTTGCTTGAGAACGCGAATCCATTCAGCAAGACCCTGCAATGGATTAGCCATATGCTCGATACAATGGGATGAAAGAACGTAGTCATAAGAGGCGTTCTCAATAGAATGCAAATTACTTGCCTCGGCAACGTACTGGCGACCAGGTGTCTTTCCCTTATTAAAGAAGAAGGTTTCTCCCTCACTGATAACCCCTTCCCAAACCGTATGGCTTCCAAAATTAGAATTGTCGATTCTGACGGCAACGGGATAGACTGGAATCTGGCCCCGGTGCCTGAATATGTCGCTCGGCCCACCAATCTCTAGGCCGATCCCAGATTGGAATAACGATTTACAGTGCGGGTAGAATCTAAGCCGTTCGGGAAAGACGCGACGATGTGCATATCTCAGCAAGCCGCCTAACCCCATTGTATTTAGCTTTTTGTAGAGTCTCTTCATTATTGCCTTCCTTTCTCAAAATCCACGGGGCACACCAGTGTAACAGCGGCATGACAAGCAATCATCTAGTTATTGGTTAACATCGCCGTCAAGACAATATTCCATACATCAGAACAAATTATATCTAGATTTGGTCAAAATGCAAGATAACAAGGTTTAGAATTAATTGATATAGATCTTCCGGATAGTCCCGAAGCATTTTACAAATAAATGTACCGAAAAGATGATTTTTTGAATTTTTTCGTAGTCCCGGACAAAAATTGATTCAAATTTTGTCCGGGTAGCCTCCCAACCTCCGGCCCCAATCGGGCCGCATGAACACATATCTTTCATTCCACCATAATTGGCTTAGTTATCTCCGGACCCACGCAAGCCGCATGAAGCGGTGGCCAGCGGAGACACCGGAGCTGGCGCGAGCGAGCAGGCGGCCCGACCTTGGGCACAACCTTTCAACTTGGGCAGAATTACGGCGCGCGGCGTTTGTGTGCTTGCAGCTCGAGTCAAGCGAAAAGCAAGGACACAAGAAGACGCGCAACGGCCGAAGGCCGAAAAGGGGGCACATGTCTATCAGCCCCCCTCTAAACATACCTTGCTAACCAAATTATTCAATGTATCAATCTGTTATTATTGGCAATTAGCGGCACACTGAGAATTCATGATTTTTCACTTTTCTGAACAAAGCAACATAAGCTGCTACGATGCATAAAACTATCTGTTTTTGTTTGTAAAGTTTCAGTTCAACCATCCTGCATAACACCAGCACGAAAATTTGCTCTGCCATTGAGTCAGATGGCTTAAAGCGCATACGTCGCCGCCTTGTTCCAGGTTGCGGAATCCACCGTTCTTCGCCATTGGGCGCGCTACGGTGGGGTAAAGATTGGCCGTCGTATCCTGTTCTTTGAAAAACTCATAGATGAAGCGATCAGGAGAACGTATGCCATACAAGCTGGGCAAGAAATGGATGGCTCAGGTCAATATAGACGGGCAGAAGGTCAGGAAACGATTCGAGACCAAGGCCGAAGTGAAGGCGTGGGAAATCGATCAAAAAGACCGCATCCTACACCCCGAAAAGCAGATCCGTTCGGTCTCACTTCTTGAGTGGGGCACCGGGTATCTGGAATTCGCCCTGCGGAAGTTCAGTCCCAAGGTGTTCAACGAGAAAAAGAACGTGTTCCGCCTCCTGGTGCTCCGGTTCGGAGCCGACACCCCGGTTTCGGAGCTTACGCCCGGGCTGGTGCTCGGGTACTGCCAGAAGGAGCTGAAGAAGCGTTCCGGCCACAGCGTGAACAAGGATCTGAAGAACCTCCAGGCTGCGTATAACTGGGGCATGAAGTACCACGACTTCCCGGAGCCGAACCCGTTCCAGAAGGTGGACCGTCTGCCGCAGGATCAGCAGGTGCGCTACGTGCCGCCGGAAAGGGACTTCTGGGCCGTGTACAACGTCGCAACGGGTCAGGACAGGTTTTGCTCCATGCATTCCTGTTCACGGCCGCACGGCGCGGAGAACTGTACAAGCTGAGGTGGTCGGATGTGGACTTCGAAGGCCGGCTGATCCGGCTCGGAACCAGGAAGAGGAAGAACGGCTCCCTGGAGTATGAACAGATCCCGATGATGGACGAGCTGTGCGAAGTGCTCCAGGCGCACCAGGAAGAGTCGGAAGGGTTGTGGGTTTTTCAGCAACCCACAGGCAGGAGAAAGGGACAGCCGTACTCGGAGAATCGGGGATTCCCGCAGGACCTGTGCAGGCTGGCCGGGGGCAAGGCGTTCGGGTGTCACGCAATCCGGCATCTGACGGCCTCGATCCTGGCCCAACACAACGTGCCCATGATCGCTATCCAGCAGATCCTCAGGCACAAGAAGCTGTCCACCACGGAAAGATATGTGCGCGGCCTGGAACCTGTGCGTGTGCATCTCCAGGTTCTTTCCGGCGGGTTCCTCAAAAATAAACCCACAGCGGAACCCACAAAAGAAAAAGAGCTTAAGGCTGTTTAAACCCTAAGCTCTTGATTTCTATGGCGGGGCCGATGGGACTCGAACCCACGGCCTCCGGCGTGACAGGCCGGCGTTATAACCGTCTTAACTACGACCCCGCATGGTCTTCTTGGTGGGCGGTACAGGGATCGAACCTATGACATTCGGCTTGTAAGGCCGAC
>JANJWV010000169.1 GCA_024709365.1 Desulfomicrobium sp.
GCGTCAGCAGGATGGCCACGGCCTTCTGCTCGTACCAGGACAGGACCATGGACAGGGGCAGGTCGTTCACGCCGCAACCGAAGGCGTTCGCCAGGGCCGACGCGATCTGGATGGCCGAGTAGGCGTCGTTGCACTGGCCGACGTCCAGCAGGCGCGGGATGCCGCCGATGTCGCCGAGCTTCTTGTCGAAGAAGCGGAACTTGCCGCAGGCCAGGGTCAGGACCACACAGTCGCTCGGAACCTTTTCCACGAACTCGGTGTAGTAGTTGCGGCCGGGCTTGGCGCCGTCGCAGCCCGCGACCAGGAAGAAGTGGCGGATGTCGCCGCCCTTGACCGCGGCGATGACCTTGTCGGCCACGCCCAGGACCGCGTTGCGGGCGAAACCCGTCAGCACGCTGCCCTTGTCCTCGTCGGCCGCGAAGCCGGGCATTTCCAGGGCCTTCTCGATGACCTGGGAGAAGTCCTTGCCGACGTGGGTCACGCCGGGCCAGCCGACCAGACCGGTGGTGAAGATGTTGCCCTGGTAGGACTCGACCGGCTTCTGGATGCAGTTGGTGGTCATGAGGATGGCGCCGGGGAATTCGGCGAATTCTTTCTGCTGGTTCTGCCAGGCCGTGCCGTAGTGGCCGTGGAAGTGGGGGTGCTTCTTCAGTTCCGGGTAGCCGTGGCAGGGCAGCATCTCGCCGTGGGTGTAGATGTTGATGCCCTTGCCCGCGGTCTGCTCCAACAGCAGGCCCAGGTCCTTCAGGTCATGGCCGGAGACGAGGATGGCCTTGCCCTGCTTGGCGCCCAGGGGCACTTCCGTCGGGACCGGGTGGCCGTAGGTGCCGGTGTTGCCGCCGTCCAGGAGCTCCATGGCCTTGAGGTTCACTTGGCCGCACTCCATGCACAGGCCGATGAGTTCTTCCAGGCCCAGCTTGTCCAGGCTCTTGGCCAGGGCGCGCTGCACGAATTCGTACACGCTCTCGTCCTCGCGGCCCAGGATGGCGGCGTGGTCGGCGTAGGCGGCTACGCCCTTGAGACCGTAGATGAGGATCTGCTTCAGGGAGCGCAGGTCCTCGTGGGCTTCCAGGGCTTCGGAGATGTTGTGCTGTTCGCCCTGGGCGACAAGTCCTTCGAGGGTCGCGGCCGGGGCGAAGGTGGCGGCCGGGGTGGCGACATTGACGCCGGCCTTGGCCTTGAGGGCCTCGCGGCGGGCCACGGCGTCCCGAATCAGGACTTCGAAGCGGGCCGGGTCGAAATCGACGTTGGTCAGGGTCGAGAAGACGCCTTCGTTGACGAAGCGGTTCAGGTCGGCGTCGGACACGCCTTTGGCGCGGGCCTGCACGGCCACTTCGGACAGCCCCTGCAGGGCGTAGATGAGAAGATCCTGGAGAGCGGCCACTTCGGGCTGCTTGCCGCACACGCCGACCTTGGTGCAGCCGGTTCCTTTGGCAGTCTGTTCACACTGGTTGCAAAACATGAGGGGTAGCCTCCTGGGATGGTGTTGTCGTTTCCGTTGAGAAGGGGTTTACGGGCAACCCGCGCCGGGCGCTTTGACCCATGTCAAAAAAGCTCTTTTCCCTGCGCCGGGACGGCCATGTCGTCCCCGTTGAAAAGAGCTTTACGCCGATGCCGCGACCCCGGCTTTGACCCAGGTCAAAAAACGCGTGTTGCCCTCGCGCCAAGGACCGAACCCTTGTGAACGATTGCTCTTTCTTGACAAAGCACCGGCCCCGGCACAGACGTTGAGCATACGTGCATCCAGCCATAGGGAGCGACTCATGGACCCCATCAACTTCAATTTTCTCTGCTCGGAGCCGGCCATGCCCAACGGCCGCAGCGTCGGCATCATCGGCGCCGGCCCGTCGGGCCTGGCCGCCACGGGCTACCTGTCCTGCCTGGGCTATCAGGTGGAGGTCTACGACAAGCTGCCCAAGCCCGGCGGCCTCATGCTCTTCGGCATCCCCGGCTACCGCATCCCCAAGGAGCGTATCGACCTCGGAGCGCGCAGGCTGGAGCGGCAGGGCGGCGTCATCTTCCACACCCACACCAAGATCTGCTGCAGCGGCCCCCTGCACGATGAGGAGGGAGACCATTTCTGCCGCGAGATCCTGGGTTTCGGCGACATGGTCAAGAAGCACGACGCCATCATGATCTGCACGGGCTCCTGGCGTTCCCGCAAGCTGGGCATCCCCGGCGAGAACCTGCCCGGCGTCTTTTCGGGCCTTGAGTTTCTTTTCCCCATCCGCGCCGTCAAATACAGCGCGCCCAACGTGAAGCTGCCCGACGTGCAGGGCAAGGCCGTGGCCGTCATCGGCGCCGGCCATTCGGCCATCGACGTGGCCCACAGCGCCATCCACCTCGGCGCGGCCAAGGTCTACCACATCTACCGCCGCACCAGCCGCGAGGCCCCGTGCGGTTCCTTCGAGATTGAGCAGTTGAAGGCCATGGGCGTGGAATGGCTGGAACGCAGCTCGCCCGTGCGGGTTCTGGGGGAGGGCAGGGTCGAGGGCCTGGAGATTTCGCGGCCCGGCAAGGACGGGCCGGAAACCATCGTCCTGCCCGTGGACCTGGTGGTGGCGGCCATCGGCGAGGTGGCCACGCCGCCCTTCGCCAAGGAGCTGGGCCTGGAGAACGTGCGCAAGGGCGAGGTGCGCTGGCTGCACATGACGGCCATCGAGAACGTCTTCGTGGCCGGCGACGCCCTGAGCGGGCCGAGCAAGATCGGCAAGGCGGTCTACAGCGGCCTGCGCGCGGCCCGGTCCCTGGCCAACTGGCTGGACCTCAAGGCCCAGGACCGCCTCGACGCCTACGACTACAACGATCTCGTGGCCAACGAGGCCGGATTCGGGAGGCAGGCATGAGCTGCGGCAAGACCCTCTACATCGACTACAGCCTGTGCATCGGCTGCGAGACCTGCGAATACGTGTGCCGCTTCACCCACGACACCTCGCGCATCCACATGACGCGCACCGTGGACGGCGTCATGGTGCCCCTCTACTGCCTGCACTGCGAGAACCCCAAGTGCGCCAACGCCTGCCCTCGCGGCGCCCTGAAGAAGGACAAGGACGGGGCCGTCATTCTGCAGCCCATGCTCTGCCGCGGCTGCCAGACCAAGAACTGCATCCTGGCCTGCCCCCACAGCGCCATGTTCGAGACGGACCGCGGGGTCATGGTCGCCAAGTGCGACATGTGCGCCCAGCGCCGCCAGGTCGGCATGGGCCCGGCCTGCGTGGAGATGTGCCCCTGCGCGGCCATCCGCTACGTGGACCGCGACGAGATCCCGTCCCTGGAGACGGAGAAGTCGAAGCAGGCGCACCAGAAGGTGCTGGAGCATCTGAAGATGCCGGGGAAATGAACCGGTCCCGACAGCTCTGGAACCCGCGTTGCAGAAAAGGCCCGCTTTCGATGGAAGGCGGGCCTTGCAGTTTTCCGGGCGCGGAGCCGTTTGCTGTGGAGCCGGGGGGCTGCGGATGGGCGGACGTTCAGGCCTTGGCCCGCTTCTGGACCGACCTGACGAGGCGGCCGAAGGCCTTGTCCTTTCTGCGTCTGTCCAAGGCGGACATGGCGGCGTGGTCCGATTCCTTCTTGAGCTTCATGTAATTGGCCAGGCGTTCCGCCGGCAGTTCGCCGCGCTCCATGGCGGCCCGCACGGCGCAGCCCGGTTCGTGGCGGTGCGTGCAGTCGGCGAAGCGGCAGGCCGCGGCCAGTTCGGCCAGTTCCCCGAAGCCCGCGTCGACGTTGCCTCCGCTGCCGAGGACGCCCAGTTCGCGCATGCCGGGCGTGTCGATGAGCATGGCGCCGGAGTCGAGCAGGATGAGCCGGCGGCGGGTCGTCGTGTGGACTCCCTCGCCAGAGCCGCTGACGGCGCGGGTCGCGAAAGCCTCCAGCCCCAGCAGACGGTTGACGATCGTCGTCTTGCCCACGCCCGAGGAGCCGAGCAGGCAGTGGGTTTTGCCTGGCTCCATGGCCGCGCGCAGCCCGTCGTACCCCGCGCCGGTCACGCTGCTGATTTCCATGACCCGCGCCTTGGTCACTGTGGACACGAGGGCTCGCAAGCGCTCCAGTTCCTCCGGGTCGAGCAGGTCCGTCTTGGTCAGGAGAACTATGGGCTCGACTCCGCCGTCCGCGGCCATGACCAGGTAGCGTTCCAGCCGGTTGGGGTTGAAGTCGAAATGGCAGGCCTGGATGATGAAGGCCGTGTCAACGTTGGCTGCGATCATCTGTTCCCGGGCGTCTTCGCCAGCGGCCCTGCGACGCAGGAAGGTCCTGCGCGGCAATACCTCATGGATGAAGGCCGCCCGGCCGTTGTCGTAGTATTGTGCCGACACCCAGTCACCGATGCAGGGCATGTCCTGCGCTCGGTCGGTCAGGTAGGAGAGCTTTCCGCACAGTTCCGCCTCCGCCTCGCCCGCCTCGTTCCGGATGCGGTACGAGCCGCGGTCCACGGCGCAGACCCGGGCCGGGGCGCGGCCGTCCATGTCCCGGGTCCGGGCCGCGAACCAGGGGTCGAAACCGAGGCGTTGCAGGCTCATGGCGGGCCTCACCAGCTTCGTTTTTCGCCGATCAGGCCGTGGGTGGCGAAGTAGCGGCCCCCTTCCATGTCCATCATGACCACGTCGGTCTTGGCGTGCTCGTTGTCGCTCTCCAGCCATTCGGTCCAGGCCCGGTCATGGCAGGTCATGTCGAAGGCGTCGCGCAGGGTCAGGCCCGTGCATTGCAGACACAGTTCCCGCCACCACTGCAGGGTGCAGAAGTTCATGCCGTCCACCCAGTAGGGGCGCAGGTCGTCCGGCACGGCGTCGAAGGCGCGGCGCAGTCCGGGGACGCCCACCGCGAGCAGGCCGCCGGGCTTGAGCAGCGGGAGCAGGTGCGCGCCCAGGAAGGCCGAGTCCGCGGCGAAGTAGTGCCAGGCGTCGATGCTGATCACGGCGTCGAAGGACTCCGGTTCGAAGGGCAGGGTGCGGGCCTCGCAGTGCACGGCCGTGACGCGGTCCGAGAGGCCCGCCTCGGCGAAGCGCCGGGCGTTGTCCTCGGCCGGGATCCACAGGTCGGCGGCGGTCACGATGCAGCCGTACCCCCTGGCCAGGGCCATGGAGGTCAGGCCCATGCCGCAGCCCAGGTCCAGCACGCGGGCTTGGGGCGGCAGGTCGACGCGGGCGAGGAGTTCGTCCAGGATGCGCAGGCAGTTGGGACCCATCATGGTCTCAAGCTGGTATTGGCGGGAAAACAGCGTGGTCGAGTCGAAGGTCATGGTCGCATCTCCGTGTTTGTTTGATCGCGGAGTACACGAATGCGGCGCGTCCGTCGCGCCCCGGAACGGTTGTGAAACGAAAAAGCGCCACGGGGCGGGCCCGTGGCGCTGTGTTCACCTTCCGGCGGTTCGTGCGCGAAGAATTCTGGCGATGGTCTTGGGCGAGAGAAAGAACTCTTCGGCCAGTTCCCGCGCTCCCATTCCCCGGCTGTGCCGGACATGGATTTCGCGGTTTCTGGCTTTGATGTTCGCGCGCGTCTGCGTGCGCTCCCCCCAGGCCTTCCTGCGGTCATCCCGGCGCGGGATGTACACGCACTGGCCGTCGACATACTTCTGCACTGCCTCCAGAACGGTTTTCGGCAAGACTTCCGTGGCGTTGGTGTAGCCCATGATGCTCCTCCTCGTGATGCGCGGGTTGAGGACGGGGCAGGGGCCACGGACCCGGTCAGATCACCGGGCGTCGCCCCTGCGGAGCGTGCCGACAAAATCCTTTGATGCGCTGAACATCCAGACTCCGGGGTTGAAGGTTGCAGTGGGACGTGGTCCCGAACGGAACTCCGCATAGCGTGGGGAGGGTGCGTTGTCACTCTCTTCGGAGAGGCTCAGACGTGAATAGACAAAGGATAAAATAAGTCCTATTAATTGCAAAAAATGACATTAAAGGTTTATATTTTGCCTATGAATGTTTTTGCCCTGCACACACCTGAAGAGGTTGCCCGCCAATTGGCCGAACGGATCAAGGCCCTGAGGCTGCGCCGGAACTGGAAACGTGCCACCCTGGCCGAACGGTCCGGCGTGAGCGAGGCGTCCGTGAAGCGGTTCGAGCGCACCGGGCATGTTTCCCTGGAAAATCTACTGAAATTGGCCTTCACGCTGGACCGGCTGGAGGAACTGACCTCCCTGTTCGCCCCTGCACCCGCCGCATCCATCGAGGAGCTGGAATCCTTGCAGGAAAATGCGCCCAAGCGGGGGCGGGTATGAACAAACTACGGGTTCTCTTGCAGTACACTCCCGAAGACAGGATACCGGTGGGGCAGTTGGCCGAAAGCCGGGGCCGCGTGTTCTTCGAGTACGATCCGGAGTTTCTGCGCACGCCCCTATGGCTTTCGCCGTTCAAGCTGCCGCCCGTGCCCGGTCTGCACGAACATATGGACCGCGCCTTCGGCCCTCTGTTCGGTCTGTTCGACGATTCCCTGCCCGATGGCTGGGGGCTTCTGCTCATGGACCGCGCCTTCCGCCGTGCCGGACGCAATCCCCACGAGGTCGGCATATTGGAGCGCCTGGCCTACCTGGGCTCGGAAACCATGGGCGCGCTGGTTTATGAACCGGCCATGCCTCGCCAGGACGACCTGAACGAGAGCTTCGACCTGGGGCGCCTGGCCCGGGAAGCGGTCCAGGTTCTGGACGGTGATGTGCAAAGCGCTCTGCCCCTGCTGCAACGGGCCGGAGGAAGTCCGGGCGGAGCGCGCCCCAAGGTGTTGGTCGGCGTGCAGGGTGACAGGCTGATCTCTGGGCACGGGGAACTGCCTGCGGGATTTGCGCCCTGGATCATCAAATTTCCGGCCCGGCAGGATGACCGGGACGCCGGCACCATCGAGTTCGCCTATGCCCGCATGGCTACCGCCGCAGGGCTCGTCATGCCGGAAACGCGCCTTTTCGAGGTCGGGAGGGAACGCTTTTTCGGCGTGCGGCGCTTTGACCGTCAGGATAACCGGCGCGTGCACACGCACACCTTGGGCAACCTGATCCATTCCAACTTCCGCGTACCCAGCTGTGATTACGCAGATTTTCTCAAGGTCGTGCGCATCCTGACCAAAAACCACCAGGAGCTCCGTCAGGCTTTCCGGCATATGGTTTTCAACGTCCTGACCCACAACCGGGACGATCACGTCAAGAACGTTTCCTTCTGCCTGAATGAGGCCGGGGACTGGCGGCTGTCTCCCGCCTATGACTTGACCTTTGCCCCCGGCCCGGGCGGCGAGCACTCCATGACCGTGCAGGGGCAGGGCAGGACGCCGGGCAGGTCCGCGTTGTTGGCCGTGGGCCGGGGCGAGGGGCTCAGGGACAGGGACATGGCCGCCATGTACGAGGAGGTCCGGGCAGCGGTGGAGCAATGGCCTGTTCTGGCGGATGAGGCCGGGGTGTCGGATGAGAACGTGG
Source organism: Desulfomicrobium sp. (assembly GCA_024709365.1). Lineage (GTDB taxonomy): Bacteria > Desulfobacterota > Desulfovibrionia > Desulfovibrionales > Desulfomicrobiaceae > Desulfomicrobium. Next base: position 7,397 of record JANJWV010000169.1, read on the forward strand.
TCGGACTTCGGAGCGTGTTTGCGCGCATGATGGTATTGTGAGGCCGGCTGTCACGAGCTGGACAATTTGATCTTTGTCCGAGTCTGATTTTGGCCTCTCATGGCGACAACAACTAAAGGCGCGGCCGGGGGAACCGGTCGCGCCTTTTCGGGTCGGAAGAGGAGGGTAGGCGACTATTTGCCAAGCGTCCCCATGATGCCGCGCACGGCGGCGGGCAGGTCGGCGGGCAGGACCACGACCTTGGCGTTGTCCGTCTCGGCCATCTTGCGCATGGCGTCCACGTAGCGCTGGCCCAGGAGGAAGACCAGGGGCAGCTCGCCGGACTTGGCCGCCTCGGCCACCTTTTCGATGGCCGCGCGGTCGGCCTCGGCCAGGACGACCTTGGCCTGGGCGTCGCGCTTGGAGGCTTCCAGGCGCCCGTCAGCCTGGAGAATGGCGGCGGTCTTGTCGCCCTCGGCCCGGGTCACGGTGGCGCGTCGGGCGCGCTCGGCCGCGGCTTGCTCCTCCATGGCCCGCTGCATAGTCTGGGAGGGGTTGATGTCCTGGATCTCCACGGTCTTGAGCATGATGCCCCAGTCGGAGATGTCGTCGGAGATGGCCTCTTTCAGCTTGGACTTGATCATGTCGCGCGAGGACAGGGCGTCGTCCAGGTCCATCTCGCCGACGATGGAACGAAGGGAGGTCTGCACCAGGGTCTGGATGGCGATGCGGTAGTCCTCGACGCCGTAGACGGCCTTCTCGGGCGAGACGATGTTGATGTAGGCCACGGCGTTGGTGATGATGACGGCGTTGTCGCGGGTGATGACGTCCTGGGAGGGGATGTCGAGAACGATGTCCTTGGTGGTCACCTTGAAGGCCACGGTGTCCATGTAGGGGATGATGATGTTCAGGCCCGGGCCCAGGGTGGAGTGGTACTTGCCCAGGCGCTGGACCACGAACTTGTAGCCCTGGGGCACGAGGCGCACGCCCATGGCGATGGTCACGATGACGAGCACGAGCAGAAAAAGGACAACGGTGAGGCCTGGGGTCAGCATGGGGTGTCTCCTTGGCTTACTTGTTTTTCGGGGCGACGATGAGGGTGTTGCCCGAGACGTCGCGGATCTGGACGCGGTCGCCGACGCGCACGGGCTCGTCGCAGATGAAGGACCATTCGTCAGAACCCAGGAGGGGCTTGGAAAAACGCACGAGGCCGCGCCGTTCGCCGTCGGGCTCCCGGATGACCTGCCCGGTCTCGCCCAGCAGGGCTTCCCGGGACATGCCGGCGCGGGTCTTGTCGGTCATGCGCGGTTTCATGACCAGGAACCAAAAGGCCGTCAGCAGGGCCGAGAACAGGGCCCAGAGCAGAATCTGAACCGTCAGCCCCATGGCCGGAACGACCCACAGGAGCCCTCCGACGGCCAGGGCGCCCAGTCCGAACCAGAAGATGGTGAAACTCGGGATGAAGAGCTCGGCGATGATGAGCACCATGCCGAAGACGAGCCAGTGCCAGTATTGAAGGTCCATGATGTCTCCTGCGGGAGGGGTGGTCGTTGGTGGCCGTATCCAGTGCTAACAGGGTCGGTGCCGCAAATCCAGTGCGGGGTTTTCGGCCGGGGCCGCATCGTCTTCAGCTACCGGCGTATTCCCATGCCGGTGCCGCCGGCCTTTCCTTTTTCGATGCGGGGCTGGGGATGGCCGCGCCGAAGAATACAGTAGTCATCATTTCGAGTCACGCAAACCGGCCCGCGTCTCGCGGGACGACAGGGCGCGGGTCGGGGCGTCCCCGTCTTTTCTACACAGGCCGTGCGAAACGCTCGGGCGTTCCCGCGCCACGCGCGATCATATTGACAACCCCCGATATTTTGGCTTAGCCGTTTCGCAGCTTTGTGATTTCGTTCCCTCAGCGGAACGGTCCGGTCGATATTTCGACGCTGCGCATCATTTTTCCCGTTCCATTCATCGTCAACCGGAATCATCCATGGCAGGCAAGGACAACAGTTCCGAAACATTGGCCAAGGGCCTCTGGATTCTCGACATTTTCGGCGATGACGACGTCGGTTACACCCTGTCCCAGATTTCCCGCCGCACCGGCATCAACAAGACCTCCATATACAGATACGTCAACACGTTCTGCGAACTCGGCTTCCTGAAACGCGACGACCGCACGGGCCTCTACCGCCTGGGAGTGCGCATGCTGGCTCTGGCCCACGCCATGCTCGAAAAGAGCGAGCTGGAGCGCGCCGTCAAGACCCAGGTCGACGCCGCCCACGAGCGTCATGGCGTGCACATCGACGTGGGCATCCTGTCCGGCGACGCCATCTACCTCATCTATCGCCGCGAGTCCCAGGACACCAAGGCCTTCCGTTCCTTCAGCTACGGTTCCGAGCCCTACTACCTGGCTGCGGGCAAGGCGGCCATGGCCTTCATGGACCAGGGGGAACTCGCCGCCCTCGTGGGACGGCTGGAGCTCACGCCCAAGACCGACAAGACGGTGACGTCGCGCGAGGCCCTGCTGGCCGACCTGCGCGAATCCGCCGAGCGCGGCTACACGCGCAACCGGGAGGAGTTCGTGCCCGGGCTCATCGCCATCGGCGCCCCCCTGTACAGCCTGCGCACGGGCAAGGTGGTGGGCGGGGTCAGCTTCGACTCCTCCACGGACCGCTATCCCATGGAGGAGTTCGAGAAGCGTTTCGCCGGCTACCTCGTGGAGCTGGCCAAGAAGATTTCCGCAGTGGTGTCCTGGTAGGAAAAGGATTATTGCTGCGCAGGAACCCCTCGGGGTTCGTCCGGATGGGGAGAAAAGGGACCGGGGCGTTGTGCCTTTGTTCCCATGGCAGACTCGCTGTGTCCTGCGCCTTAGATGCGTCGGTACCGCCTTGCGAGGCATGTCGGATTTCAACATTCACTGGAGGAGTTTGAGATGAAAAGACTTGTAGTCCTGTCTCTGGTTCTGGCCATGGTCTGCGGCTTTGCCGGCATGTCCGTGGCTGCCGACGACACCGTCCGCATCGGCGTGTTTCTTCCCCTGACCGGCCAGAACGCCTTCGGCGGCCAGCTGGAACTGGAAGGCGTGCAGATGGCCCACAAGGAAATGGGCGAGATCATGGGCAAGAAGGTCGAACTGTTCGTCGTTGACAACAAGTCCGACAAGGTCGAGTCCGCCAACGCGGTCAAGCGCCTGATCGAAAAGGAAAAAGTCCAGGCCATCATCGGCACCTACGGCTCCTCCCTGGCCATGGCCGGCGGTGAAGTGTCCGAAAAGGCCGGCATCCCCCAGGTCGGCACCAGCTGCACCAACCCCCTGGTGACCCAGGGCAAGAAGTACATCTTCCGCGTGTGCTTCATCGACCCCTTCCAGGGCGCCGGCGCCGCCACCTACGCCTTCAAGGACCTGGGCGCCAAGAAGGCCGCCCTGCTGATCGACGTGGCCAACGACTATTCCGTGGGCCTGGCCAACTTCTTCAAGAAGTCCTTTAACAAGATGGGCGGCGAGATCGTGGCCACCCTGAACTATCAGTCCGGCGACCAGGATTTCACTGCCCAGCTGCAGGAAATCATGTCCAAGGAGCCTGACGTCCTGTTCATCCCCTCCTACTTCGCCGAAGGCGCCATCATCATGAAGCAGGCCAAGGAACTGGGCTCCAAGTTCAAGATCATGGGTGGCGACGCCATGGACAACCCCGAAATCACCGCCATCGGCGGCGACGCCGTGGAAGGCTTCATGCACACGACCTTCCCCTACGATCCGTCCATGCCCGACATGAACCCCGTGGCCAAGAAGTTCACGGCCGACTGGAACAAGGCCAACCCCGGCAAGGACCCCAACGTCAACGCCGCCCTGGGCTATGACGCCTACATGATCATCATGGACGCCATCAAGCGCGCCGGCTCCGCCGAACCGCAGGCTATCACCGACGCCCTGGCCGCCACCAAGGGCTTCGTCGGCGTGACGGGTACCACCACCATCAACGAGACCCACGACGCCGAAAAGCCCGTCGGTCTGGTCATGATCAAGGGTGGCAAGAAGACCTACGTCGGCAGCATCACTCCCGAACTCTAATCCTCTGATTTCGCGCCTCGGGCGCGGCGGCGGCAGGGGCCTGGGCCCCTGCCGCCCATCAGAAAAGGACCTTCCATGAACCTGGCAACATTCATCCAGCATTTCCTGAACAGCCTGACCCTCGGCAGTCTGTATGCGCTCATCGCCATCGGCTACACCATGGTCTACGGCATCCTGCGGCTGATCAACTTCGCCCACAGCGAAATCTTCATGCTCGGTGCCTATCTCGTGTTCTGGGGCATCACGCTTTTCCACCTGCCCTGGCCTGTGGCCATGGTCGCATCCATCATCCTGGTCGCGGGCATAGGCATCCTCGTGGACCGCATCGCCTATCGGCCTTTGCGCGACGCTCCCCGCATCTCGGCCCTGATCAGCGCCATCGGCGTCTCCTTTTTCCTGCAGAACGTGGCCATCGTCTTCTTCCAGGCCATTCCGCGGCAGGTCTACCGCCCGGCCTGGCTGGAGAACCCCATGCTCTGGGGCGACGTGCGCGTCCTGCCCCTGACCCTCTTCGTGCCGCTGCTCTCGCTCTTCCTCATGCTGGCCCTGGTCTACATCGTGTACCACACCAAGGCGGGGCTGGGCATGCGCGCCATCAGCAAGGACATCGAGACGAGCTATCTCATGGGCGTGTCCGTGAACAAGGTCATCGCCCTGACGTTCGGCATCGGCTCGGCCCTGGCCGCGGCCAGCGGCATCATGTGGGCCCTGCGGTACCCGCAGCTGCAGCCCATCATGGGCGCCATCCCGGGTTTCAAGGCCTTCATCGCGGCCGTGTTCGGGGGCATCGGCTCCATCCAGGGCGCGGTCATCGGCGGCGTGGCCCTGGGCTTCATCGAAATCATGACCGTGGCATTTTTCCCTGATCTGGCAGGATACCGCGACGCCTTCGCCTTTGTCCTGCTGATCGGCATCCTGCTGGTCAAACCTACCGGCCTGCTGGGCGTCAAGACGGAGGACAAGGTCTGATGAACCGCTCTACGACAATATTGCTCAACCTCGTCCTGGTCGGCTGCCTGGGACTTTTCCTGTGGTGGGCCGAAGGGAATCTGGACGGTTACAAGATCCAGATCCTGAACCTCATCGCCGTGAACATCATCCTGGCCCTGTCCCTGAACCTCATCTACGGCTTCACGGGCATGTTCAGCCTCGGGCACGCCGGCTTCATGGCCATCGGCGCCTACGTCTGCTCCATCCTCATCATGACGCCGGAGCAGAAGGTGACGCTCTTCATCCTGCAGGAGGCCCTGCCCTGGGTGCAGAACTCCCACGCGCCGTTCCTGGTGGCGGTGATCGCCGGCGGGGCCGTGGCGGCCCTCTTCGGGCTGGTCATCGGCGCGCCGCTGCTGCGCCTGGGCGACGACTACCTGGGCATCGCCACCCTGGGCTTCGCCGAGATCGTGCGCGTCATCGCCAACAACATCCCGCGCGTGACCAACGGAGCCTTGGGCTTCAAGGGCATCCCGGACCACGCCAACCTTTGGTGGAACTACGGATGGTGCCTGCTGACCCTCTACTTCGTGATCCGCATCCTGAACAGCAACACGGGCAACGTCTTCAAGGCCATCCGCGACGATGAGACCGCGGCCAAGGCCATGGGCATCGACGTGTTCCGCATCAAGCTCCTGTCCTTCACCTTCGGCGCGTTCTTCGCCGGGGTGGGCGGGGCGCTGCTGGCCAGTCTTTTGACCACCATCGATCCCAAGATGTTCCTCTTCACCCTGACCTTCAACGTGCTCATGATCGTCGTCACCGGCGGCCTGGGTTCCATCACCGGTTCCATCCTGGCCGGCACGGGCATCACGGTCATGCTGGAGTGGCTGCGCTTCGTGGAGAACCCCGTGACCATCGGCGACTGGACCCTGCCCGGCATTCCCGGCATGCGCATGGTCGTCTTCTCCCTGGTGCTCATCCTCGTCATCCTCTTCCGCCGCGAAGGGATCATGGGCATGCGCGAAATCCACTGGGGCACCGTGGCCCGGTTCATGAAGGGAGGCAAGGCATGAGCATGATTCTCGAAACCAAGGGGCTGACCATGCGCTTCGGCGGCCTGGTCGCCGTCTCGGACTTCAGCGCCAGCATCCCCCAGGGCTCCATCACGGGTCTCATCGGCCCCAACGGCGCCGGCAAGACGACCTGCTTCAACATGGTCACGGGCTTCTACAAGCCGACCGAAGGGCAGGTCTTCTTCGAGGGCAAGGAACTGACCGGCATGTCGCCGCATCAGGTCTGCCGCGCGGGCATCGCGCGCACCTTCCAGAACATCCGCCTCTTCGGCAACGAAACGGCCATCGAGAACGTCATGATCGGCAGCTTCGTGCGCCAGCGCACGGGCTGGATCCAGTCGGTGCTCATGACGCCCATGTCCCTGCGCGAGGAGCGCGAGATCCGCGATCGGTCCATGGACCTGCTCGACGTCGTCGGCCTGGCCGGCATCGCCCAGGAGAAGGCCAACAGCCTGCCCTACGGCGCCCAGCGCCGCCTGGAGATCGCCCGCGCACTGGCCACCAGGCCGCGCTTCCTGCTGCTGGACGAGCCCGCCGCGGGCATGAACCCCCAGGAGTCCCTGGAACTGATGGATTTCATCCGCACCATCCGCACCCGCTTCGACCTGACGATCCTCTTGATCGAGCACGACATGAAGGTCGTCATGGGCGTGTGCGAGCACATGTGGGTCCTCGACTACGGCGTGACCATCGCCGAGGGCGGGCCCGAAGCCATCCAGTCCAACCCCAAGGTCATCGAGGCCTATCTGGGTGAGGAGTACGTGAAATATGCTTAAGATCAGCGACCTGCATGTATATTACGGGGGCATCCACGCCCTGAAGGGCATCTCCCTGGAGGCGCCCAAGGGCAAGGTCGTGACCCTCATCGGCGCCAACGGCGCGGGCAAGAGCAGCACCCTGCGGGCCATTTCGGGCCTCATCAAGAACAAGAAGGGCAAGATCACCTACAACGACCGCGACATCACCACCCTCGACCCGGTGGAGATCGTCAAGAGCGGCATCGTCATGTCGCCCGAGGGGCGGCGCATCTTCCCGCACCTCTCCGTGACCGAGAACCTGTACCTGGGCGCCTACAGCCGCAGCGACAAGGACGGCATCGAGAAGGACAAGGAATGGGTCTTCGACCTTTTTCCGCGCATGCGCGAGCGCCAGAACCAGAAGGGCGGCACCCTCTCGGGCGGCGAGCAGCAGATGCTGGCCGTGGCCCGGGCGCTCATGAGCTCGCCCGACGTGGTCATGCTCGACGAGCCGTCCCTGGGCCTTGCGCCGCTCCTGGTCAAGGACGTCTTCGAGATCATCAAGGTCATCAACGCCCAGGGCAAGACGGTCCTGCTGGTGGAACAGAACGCCTTCGCCGCCCTGAAGGTGGCGCACTACGCCTACGTTCTGGAGACCGGCAGCATCGTGCTGCAGGGCACGGGCGAGGAACTCCTGAATGACGAGCGGGTCATTCACGCCTATCTGGGCGGATGACGCGGTTGGGGAATGCAATAAAAGAGAAAGGCAGGTCCGGAAGGGCCTGCCTTTTTTTGTGGGGGAGGAGGGGGCTGGGTGGAGGGGGGGGGGGGG
>JANJWV010000079.1 GCA_024709365.1 Desulfomicrobium sp.
TTTTGTGGAGTTTGCCTTTTTTGGGGGTGGGGGGGGCCTCTTGTATGGCTTGTTTGGGGGTGTGTACTTTTTTATTGTTCAGAAGTACTTTTATTTTCTCTTGGGTTTTTAATTCTAAATGTTCTCTTAAAATTCGGCATAAAATAAAACCAAAAAACCGGGTTTTAAGGGGCGGGGCGGTTTTTTTTTCCACAAAACACGGCCGCGACCCCGCGAGGCTTCAATGGCAGGCCCCGCACCAAACCGTAGCGAAGCCGCTTGGCAAGCCGAACCGGATTGAAACAACCCAGTGCCCTGAGCCTGCCATGCAGGCGATCTCCAGTGTCGACGCACCCCGCTTGTCATGCCGTTGAAACACCCATCCCACAAATTCGTAGCGTTACAATCCGAAATATCCCTGGACTTCGGCGAGTGATCGGTCATACGGGGAGATCATCCGATCAACAGCGCTCCGGAGGACGCAAACATGAGTCTCAAGCACTACGCCGTTCTTGCCCTGTTTCTCTGCCTGCTCGGCATCCCGCTTCGAGGCCATGCCCAGGACCGGCTTGGTTTTGACGGCGACGACCTCGTCACCCCCGACTGCGCGGCCATGTCGGACTGGTTTGAATGCAGGAGCATCAACGACCCGAGCGTCAACGCGAGCGTGCGCCGAGGGTACGAGTACATCCATCACACCACGAGCACTCTCGGCCCCGACGCGCCGCGCAACGAAACAAACACGTTCGAAGACGGCACCGCGTACGCCAACGCATCCATCGCCTGCTCCAGCTGCCACTTCACCGGAGGCCATGTGCCTTTCGGCACCCCGTTCTACCAGGTGCCGGACAAATATGCCTCGAAACCATACTTTCGGCCGCTCAACTACAACCGCGACGCCGCAGACTCCATCCTGGACTGTTTCAGCAACTGCATGAACAACCCGCGAACCCCGCCCAAGGACGACCCGGTCATCCAGGACATGCTGGCCTATATCCAGTGGGTCGCTGACGGCGTGACCGATCCGAGCATGAAAGGCGCGGGCTGGCCGACCCTCCCCGGCCATGGCTTGCCCGTCATCCCGGGGGTGGCCACCATGACCGCAAACCCCGCAGCCGGAGCGACCATCTACGCCAACGAATGTGCCGGTTGCCATAGCGACGACGGCCCGGGCCAGGGCGAATACAGAAGCGACGAAAGCCGCCCGCGGGTGCCTGCCCTCTGGGGGGTCAACAGCTACACGCGGGGCGCGGCCTTCTACAACAACCAGAATCTCGGGGCGTTCGTCCGCCAATTCATGCCTTACGGGGACCCGCTGACCCTCAGCAACCAGCAGGCGCTGGACGTTGCGGCCTTCATCAATCAGCAGGGTCATCCCGACGGCCTGGCGGACCAGATGTTCTGCCACATCGAGGCGGACAATATCCCAGCCTCCCTGAGAAAGCCCGCCGCCGCCAATGTCGGATGCACCTATCCCGGCGAACCTTTCAACAGCACCCAGATCATGAACGGCCCCTGGGCGCCCATCACCGCATGGCGGAATGCGGAAATCGCGCGGCTGCTCAACGGGATGCGCGGGGTGAACCCGGGCATCAATCTGCTGCTCAACGACAACTGATCCCCAGCCCTTTACCGGCATCGCGTGCCCCATACGTCAGGAGCCTCCGACCCTCAGGGGATCGGAGGCTCCTGACGCCTTTGCTCTGCTCCCGGACGAAGCTTTTTCTGATCAGAACCCTTTCTGCCCCATGAGATGGGCCAGGTCGGCCACGCGGCTGGAATAGCCCCATTCGTTGTCGTACCAGATGAGCACCTTGGCCAGGTTGCCGCACTGCACGGTGGTGAAGTCGGCCTCGACCACGCCCGAGTGCGGGTCGGCGATGAAGTCCGAGGAGACCAGCGCCTCCTCGCTGTAGCCGAGGATGCCCTTCAGCTCCCCTTCTGCCGCCGCCTTGAAGGCGGCTTTCAGCTCCTCGGCCGTCGTGTCGCGCTCCAGCACGGCCACGAAGTCCACCAGGGACACGGCCGGCACGGGCACGCGCACGGAATAGCCGTCGAAGCGGCCGGCCATCTCGGGCAGGACCTTGGCCACGGCCTTGGCCGCGCCCGTGGAGGTCGGGATCATGTTGCAGGCCGCAGCGCGGGCCCGGCGCAGGTCCTTGTGCGGCAGGTCGAGGATGCGCTGGTCGTGGGTGTAGGCGTGGACCGTGGTCAGCACGCCCTTGGCCACGCCGAACTTCGCGTGCATGACCTTGACCGCCGGGGCCAGGCAGTTGGTGGTGCAGGACGCGTTGGAGACGATGTGGTGCTTCGCGGGGTCGTACTGCCCCTCGTTGACACCGATGACCACGGTCAGGTCCTCGTCCTTGGACGGCGCGGTGATGATGACCTTTTTGGCCCCGGCCTCCAGGTGCTGGGCCGCCGTGGGCCCGGTGCGGAAGATGCCCGTGGACTCGATGACGATGTCCACGCCGCAGGACTTCCAGGGAATGAGCTTGGGGTCGCGCTGTGCGAAGCTCTTGATCTCCCACTCACCGCCGACGCGGATGGTCTCGGCGTCGGCCAGGACTTCCGGGGCGAAGCGTCCGTAGGACGTGTCGTGCCGCAGCAGGTGGGCGTTGGTCCGGGTGTCGAAGAGGTCGTTGATGGCCACGACTTCCAGGGTGTCGCGGTGACGCTGCCAGATGGTTTTCAGGACCTGGCGGCCGATGCGCCCGAATCCGTTGATGCCGATGCGTGTCTTTCCCATATGCTCCCCCTAGTCCTCGAAAACCTGGTAGTCGTAGGCGTTGATCAGTTCCATCTGGCGCTTCAGGGTCTGGTGCATGCGCGCGTTCTCGATGGCTATGGCCGAGATGTTGGCGATGGCCTGCAGGAAGTCGATCTCCTCGGGCCCGAACTCCCTGCGCTCCCCCGTGTAGACGCGCAGCACGCCGATGGGCCGGCTGCCCTCCACGAACATGGGCGCCACCAGGACCGAGGCCAACCCTTCGGCCGCGGCCTCCTTGCCGTACTGGAAACGCGGGTCCGTGCCGGCATCGGCGATCTGCACCACCTTGCCGGTGAAGGCCTCGCGGTCCAGGCCGCTCTTGGCCACCTCGACCACGCCCTTTCTGGTGTAGCGCTCGCTCAGGCCATACTGGGCCGCCGGCTTGAGGACCTTGCCGCCGCGGTCCAGCAGTCGGATGAAGCATCCCTTCACGCCCATGGCGCGGGTGACCTGCTCCGCGATGCGGTTCAGGACCTCGCCCGGGTCGAGGCTGGAGTTCACGGTGCGGCTCACTTCATAAAAAATCTCGTAAAGACGTTTTGTACTCATGATTTCCTCCGCTGTATTCAAAGGCTTCCCCGGAGTGGATACACCATGACGCCCCGGGAGACCAACACAATTTCCCCATGAAACAAACACGCGATTTGAGCGACCAAACAATGCAGAGAAAAAAGCCGCTCCTTGTATTTTCCGGTTGCAGAGTATAGGACGCCGCAAAAAATCACATCGAGGAGCATTTATGGAACGCACTTTCTCCATCATCAAGCCCGACGCCGTCGCCCGCAACCTGCAGGGCGAAATCATGGCAATGATCCAGAACGCCGGCCTGCGCATCGTCGGCATGAAGATGATCCACATGACCAAGGCCCAGGCCGAAGGCTTCTACGCCGTGCACAGGGAGCGCCCCTTCTTCGGCAGCCTGACCGACTACATGTGCTCCGGGCCCTGCGTGGTCATGTGCCTGGAAGGCGACAACGCCGTGCAGAAGTACCGCGACCTGATGGGCGCCACCAACAAGGACAACGCCGCCGAAGGCACCATCCGCCGCAAGTACGCGCTGGACATCGAAAAGAACTCCTGCCACGGTTCCGACGGTCAGGACACCGCGGCCGTCGAGATCGCGTACTTCTTCAACGCTCTGGAACTGGTGGGATAATGAAACGCTTCGGGTTCATCGGACTTGGAAACATGGGCGGCGCCATCGCCCGCGGGCTGGCCGCGGGAGGCGCCTTCGCGCTGCACGGCTTCGACCCCAGCGACGTCATGCGCGGCAAAAACGCCGACATCATGACCATCCACAAGACCGCGCAGGACGTGGCCGGGAATTCGGACTTCGTCCTCCTGGCGGTCAAGCCGCAGGTCATGCGGCCCGTCCTGCAGGGGCTGGCCGAGTCCCTTGGACCCGAAACGTGCCTCGTGTCCATCGCCGCCGGCGTGACCGTGGCCCAGCTGGCCGCCTGGTCGGGCGGAACCTGCCCCGTCGTGCGGGTCATGCCCAACACGCCGGCCATGGTCGGCAAGGGCGTCTACGCCCTGTGCTTCGACCACGAGAAGGTCGACGAAGCCTGCCGCCGGACCGTCCTCGAAACCTTCTCGTCCATCGGCCAGGCCCACGTCCTGCCCGAGAAGCTCTTCGACGCCTATACCGGCCTCATCGGCTCGGGACCGGCATACGTCTACGCCTTCATGGAAGGGCTCATCGACGCCGGCGTGACCCTGGGCCTGACCAGGGCCCAGGCCACGGACATGGTCACGGGCCTGGTCGGCGGCTGCGCCCTCATGGCCGAGGCCGACGGGGCCCACCCGACGCTCCTGAAGGAAATGGTCACCTCACCCGGCGGCACGACCATCGCGGGTCTCAACGCCCTGGACGAGCACCGGTTCAAATTCGCCCTGTCCCAGGCGGTCCTGGCGGCCGCCCGGCGAAGCAGGGAACTCGCGGAGTAGGGCGGCCTCGGGCCGCCTTTTTTATGGCCGAGACACTGCGCAGCGCACGCATCCTCGCCCGGCCCGTGACCAACGCCGACATCCGGGCGGTGGCCGGCATCTACGGAGGCAACCGGGATCTGCTCGTCCTCCTGGACCGGGAGCACGATCCCCTCGTCCTGTCCCGGCGCTTCACGCAAGGGCTGAACCTCCCGCAAAGCGCCCCGTCCGCCCGGCTGCACAACTTCCTGCTATGCGACGTCCGCACCGAGCAGCCTCTGGGCCTTTTGAGCCTGTGCATGGGCTACCCGGCCGGGGACGTCGCCTACATCGGTGAGCTGTTCCTTCACCCCAGCTTTCAGGGGGCGGGGCTCGGAAGGGAAATCTGCCTGCGCCTGGAGCAGGTGTTGCGACCGGGACCGGCGAAAACCCTGCGGGTCGGCGTGGGGCTCAGAAACTGGAACGCCCTGCGGTTCTGGGTAAAGCTGGGTTTCACCCATGTCACCGGCATGAGCGGAGACCGGCATTTCAGCCCGCACGGGCACGCCTTCATCGAACTCGAAAAGAATCTCTGAACCTGTCGAATTCTGCTGCCGGGAAATTCTTGACAGACGAAGAGGCCGAGGCTAAAGGCTTTCTCCTCGGGCGATTAACTCAGTGGTGAGAGTGCCATCTTCACACGGTGGAAGTCACAGGTTCAAATCCCGTATCGCCCACCACAGACCGCAAAACCCTTCCAGGCAGCCGCCCGGAAGGGTTTTTCGCTTATGGAGCCATCATGCGCAGCACGGACGATTACGAACTTCTCGACAGCGGCAACGGACAGAAACTGGAGCGCTTCGGCCCCGTCATCCTGGCCCGCCCCTGCGCACAGGCCGTGTGGCAGCCGAAGCGCCCGGAACTCTGGGACTCGGCGAGCGCCACCTTCGACCGCAAGGACGGGCTCAACTGGCACGGCCGCGAACGGCTGCCCGAAGAGTGGGTCGTCACGGCCCGCGGCGTGCGCATGCGCCTCTCGACCACGGACTTCGGCCACCTGGGCATCTTCCCCGAAACCCTGGACCTGTGGGAATGGATCTCCGGCAGGATCGACGAAGCCGGGGCGGAAGGCGCCCAGCCACCCCGCTTCCTGAACCTCTTCGCCTACTCCGGCGGCGCGACCCTGGCCGCGGCCAAGGCCGGGGCCCAGTGCTGCCACCTCGACGCATCCAAGGGCATGGTCGAATGGGCCAGGGGCAACGCGGCCCTGAACGGGCTGCAGGACGCGGGCATCCGTTTCATCGTCGACGACGTCGGCGCCTTTCTGAAGCGGGAGGTGCGCCGCGGCCGCAAGTACGACTGCGTGCTCCTGGACCCGCCGTCCTTCGGCCGCGGCAAGCGCGGCGAGCTCTACAAGGTGGAGAAGAACGTGCAGGAGACGCTGGAACTGGTCCGCCAGGTCCTGAGCGACACCCCGCTCTTCGTCCTGCTGACCTCGCACACCCCGGGCTTCACGCCCATCGTGCTGCGCAACCTCCTGGAACAGACCTTCGGGGCGGGTGCCCTGTCCTGCGGCGAGATGCTCCTGCGCGGCGGGGAAGGCGTCATGGACCTGCCCAGCGGCACCTGGGGACGGTGGGAGGCGAAGCGCTGAAACGCCCGGTCGCCTGGCTGACTGTCGAAAACCTATAATACTCGCAGGCCGTTCAAAAATGGTGAGATGCAAGGAAGCGAAAAAAGCCAGGACGCGCAGTGTATTGGGAATACATAAGCGGTCTGGCTTTTTTCGCTGACGCAGCAGATCGCCGTTTTGGGACGGCCTGCTAGAGACTCCACCAAGCCAGTGCGCTGCCCAGCAGCGTCAGTCCTGCGGCGGCCATGAGCGCCGCCGCCACGATGACCCTGCGCATGCGGCGGATGCCCGCGGCGGACCAGATCACTCCCAGGGGCCCCAGCGGGGGCTTGTCCTTGATTTCGCCGAAATACCGCGTCGGGCCGCCCATGCTGACGCCTGCCGCGTGGGCCGCTGCGCTCATGGGCCAGCCGGCGTTGGGGCTGTCCATGGTCCGGGCGTCGGCGGCGATGGCCGCCCAGGACGCACGCCTCCCCAAAATCCAGCCAGCCAGCCAGATCAAGAGCGCCGCCAGCCTGGCCGGCACCCAGGCCAAGACGTCGTCGGCCCTGGCCCCGGCCTTGCCCAGCTCCTCGAAGCGCTCCGTGCGGTAGCCCCACATGGAGTCCACGGTGCTGACGGCCTTGTAGCCCCACAACGCGGCAGGCCCCAACAGGGACAGCCAGAAGAAGGGGGCCACGAAGCCGTCGTTAAAGTTCTCGGCCAATGTCTCGCCCAGAGCCCGCAGGACCTCCTCCTCGGTCATGTCCGCCGTGTCGCGGCTGACCAGGCCCGCAAGGTGCACCCGGGCCGCGGCCAGGCGCCCGCTTTCGAGCAGGCTCAGCACGGCCTGGACCTCGCGCAATAGGCAGCCCAGGGCCAGGCCCGCATAGCCCAGGTACAGGGCCAGCATCTCGCCCAGCAGGGGGAGCCCCGTCAGGAGGCGCACCAGCAGCATGCTCGCCCCGGCCAGACCCGCCACGGCCACGCCCCCGGCCAGACGTGGGCCGAGCCATGACCGCCGCGCCCACCCTTCGAGCCGGTCCAGGGCCCGCCCGATCAGCCGCACCGGGTGGGGCCAGTCCGCGGGGTCGCCGAAGAGCAGATCCAGGGCCGCGCAGCCCAGCAGGAAGACGAGAAGGGAGAGGTTCAGAGGCAGGTCGTAGAGGGCTTCGAGCATGGCGTTTCCTCGTTATTGCGGTGAGTCCTCGCGCCGGTCCAGCTCGCCGGTCTGGCGGTAGGCTTCGTAGAGCAGCACGGCCGCGGCGTTGGCCAGATTGACGCTGCGGACCTGCCCCCAGATGGGCATGCGCACCAGGTGCTGCGCGCCCTCCAATACTTCCGGCGGCAGCCCCCTGGTCTCGGGCCCCAGGACGATGATGTCGTCCGGTTCGAAGGAGAAACGGTGGTAGGACGTGCCCTGGCGGGCGCTGGTGAAGACCAGGCGGCCGGCGTCCCGGCCTTGCAGGAACGCGGCCCACGAGGGCCAGACCTGCTTGTCGACGTGGGGCCAGTAGTCCAGGCCGGCGCGTTTGAGGTACCTGTCCTCCAGGCTGAACCCGAGGGGCTCGATCAGGTTCAGGCGGGTCGTGGTGGCGGCGCAGAGCCGGGCGATGGTGCCGGTGTTCGGCGGAATTTCGGGTTCGTAAAGCGCAATTTGCATCTTGGATTCTCTTTGCATATTTTCTATGGCTGGCCGGGGCGCCGGGCAGCGCCCCCAACCACTTGGCCGTCAATGACGCTCCCGTCAAGAACCACGGAGAACACATGCACCTGCTCGTCACCGGAGGCTGCGGCTTCATCGGGTCCAATTTCATCCAGCACATGCTCGCCGCCCATGACGATCTGACCATCGTCAACCTCGACAAGCTGACCTATGCGGGCAACCGCCGCAACCTGGCCGAGGTCGAGGAGAGACATCTGGGCCGCCGCTACCATTTCGTGCACGGCGACATCTGCGACCAGGAGCTCGTTCCCGACCTGCTGGCCCGCTTCCCCTTCGACGCGGTCCTCAATTTCGCGGCCGAATCCCACGTGGACCGGTCCATCAGCGACCCCTTCCCCTTCATCACGACCAACGTCGTCGGCACCCAGAACCTGCTGGAGGCCGCCCGCCGGGCAGGGGTCCCGCGTTTCGTGCACATCTCCACCGACGAGGTCTACGGCACCCTCGGACCCACCGGACAGTTCACCGAGGACACGCCGCTGGCGCCCAACTCGCCCTACTCGGCCTCCAAGGCCTCCTCGGACCTCCTGGCCCGGGCCTATTTCCACACCTACGGCATGCCCGTCATCGTCACGCGCTGCTCCAACAACTACGGGCCCGTCCAGTTCCCGTAAAAGCTCATCCCGCTGGTCTACCTCAAGGCCTCCAGGGGCGAGCCCATCCCGGTCTACGGCGACGGGCTGAACGTACGCGACTGGATCTACGTCCTGGACCACTGCCGGGGCGTGGAGGCGACGCTCTTCAGGGGCACGCCCGGCGCGGTCTACAACTTCGGCGGCGACGCCGAGCGCACGAACCTCGACGTGGTGCGCACCATCCTGCGCCTGACGGGTCGAAGCGAGGACCTCATCACCTTCGTCACGGACCGGCCCGGCCACGACCGCCGCTACGCCATGGCCTTCGCCCGCTCCACCGCGGACCTCGGGTGGCGGCCGGAGGTCACCTTCGAGGACGGCATGGCCCGCACCCTGGCCTGGTACGAGGCCAACGGGGCCTGGCTTGACGAAGTGCAGAGCGGCGCCTATCGCCAGTTCATGGACGCATGGTACAAGACGAGGCAGGCGTGAGAAGCGCCGTTGTCCTGGGAGGAAAGACCGGGCTCCTGGGGCAGGCCCTGTCTATGGCCATGACCCGCAGGGGCTGGACCGTGCACGCTCCCGGCCGCGCGGACCTCGACCTTTTCGACCGCCCGGCCGTGGAGGACTACCTGGCCCGGACCGGCGCGGACATCCTCTTCAACACCGTGGCCTACACCAAGGTCGACCAGGCCGAGGACGAACCGTCCGAAGCCGCGCGCCTCAACCGCCAGCTCCCGCTGGTCCTGGGGCAGGCCGCGCGCAATGCGGGCGTGCGGCTGGTCCACTACAGCACGGACTTCGTCTTCAACGGCAAAAAGACCACCCCCTACACCACCGAGGACCAGCCCGACCCCCGTTCGGTCTACGGCAGCACGAAGCTGCAGGGCGAACGCGAACTGCTGGCGCTAGGACTGCCGGGCCTGATCATCATCCGCACGTCCTGGCTCTTCGGCCCCTGCAAGATCAATTTCGTGACCCGCATCCTCGAACTGGCCGCCTCGCGGCCCGAACTGTCCGTGGTCCACGACCAGGTCGGCAGCCCCAGCTACACCCCGGATCTGGCCGCGAACTCCCTGGCCCTGGTGGACTCGGGAGCAACCGGGCTCTTCCACCTGGCCAACTCCGGCCAGGCCAGCTGGTGCGAACTGGCCGCCGAGGCCGTGCGCGGCGCGGACCTGCCCTGCCGGGTCAAGCCCATCACCTCGGCGCAGTACCCGCAGAAGGCCGTCCGTCCCGCCTATTCGGTCCTGGACCTGTCGAAATTCACGGCCGCCACGGGCATCACCCCGCGGCCATGGCTGCAGGCCCTGCGCGAGTTCCTCTTTTCCCGGGAAGACTGCCTGTCATGATCCTCGGCAAGCGCGAAACCCAGGTCCTGGCCGCGGTCATCGAGACCTACGTCGAGACGGCCCTGCCCGTGGCCTCCCAGGCCCTGGCCGCCGGGCTGGGCCTGAGCCCCGCGTCCCTGCGGGCGACCATGGCCGCCCTGACCGAAAAAGGGCTCCTGCAGCAGCCGCACACCACGGCCGGCCGCGTCCCCACGGTCAGGGGCTTCCGCTACTACCTCGACCAGGTCTTCCGGCTCTCCCCCCTGTCGCGCCGCGAGCAGTCCAGGCTGCACGAGCACATCCTGCCCGGCGAGGGCGAGCTGCCCCAGGTGCTGCGCCGCGCGGCCCGGGCTCTGTCGTCCCTGACCCGCCAGGTCTGCGTGGTCATGGCGCCGCGCCAGGATCTGGCCCGCTGGAGGCAGATCGACTTCGTCCTCCTGCGGCCGGGCATGATCCTGGCCGTGCTGGTCATGCAGGGCGGGCTGGTCAGCAACCGCATGATCCAGATGGACGAATCCCTGAACGCCGACGACCTCATCCGCTACGGCAACTACCTCAACAGCCTCTTCGAGGGCCGCACCACCACGGAGGTGCGCGGCGAGATCGAACGCCAGCTCGTCAGCGCCCGCAAGACCCTCGACGCCTACTGCCGGGCCTGGGAACTGGCCGCGCAGGCCCTGGCCGCAGAGGAGCCGCCCGAAGTCTTCGTCGGCGGCGCGAGCCACCTCGCGGACCAGCCGGAATTCACGGAACTGGAGACCATCCAGGAGCTGCTGCGGCTCATCGAAGAGCGCTCGCGGCTGCTGGAACTCCTCGACAAGACCACGGCCGGCGCGTCCGTGTCCGTCAACCTGGCCGAGGACATGCCGGGCATCGCCGGCTGCTCCCTGGTGGCCTCGCCCTACAGCGCCTTTTCCAGCGCCCACGGCACCCTGGCGGTGCTCGGGCCCGTGCGCATGAACTACGCCCGCATCGTGCCCATGGTTGACTTTGCCGCCCAAATACTTAGTCAGTGCCTCAAATCCCGCTCCTAGGGAGCTTCGTGAAACGACTACTCAAATATTTCAAGGATCAGGAGTTTTTCATGTCCAAAAAGGAAAGCGAAGGCCTCAGCCCCGAAGAAGTTCAGGCCGAAACGCCCGTAGAAGAGATCCAGGAGCCGACCCTGGAAGAGAAATACGCCCAGGCCCTGGCGGATATCGAAGAGTTGAAGAAGGAAAACCTGCGCGTCCTGGCCGACGGCGAGAATTTCAAGAAGCGCCTGACGCGCGAGAAGGAAGAGTATTTCAGGTTCGCCACGTCGGCCATCCTGGAGGAGATCATCCCGGTCATGGACAACCTGGACCTGGCCCTGGCCCACGGCCGGCAGGCCGAA
The DNA here is from genome assembly GCA_024709365.1 of Desulfomicrobium sp. Lineage (GTDB taxonomy): Bacteria > Desulfobacterota > Desulfovibrionia > Desulfovibrionales > Desulfomicrobiaceae > Desulfomicrobium. The sequence continues at coordinate 11,274 of JANJWV010000079.1, forward strand.
GCCTGCAAGGACCTGGTCACGGGCGTGGAGATGACCATGAACATCTTCCTCGACACCATGAAGCGCCACGGCCTGGTGCAGATCGCCGCCGTGGACGTGCCCTTCGACCCTGCCGTGCACGAGGCCATGGGCCAGACGGAGCGCGACGACCTGGACGAGAACACGGTCTGCCAGATGCTGCAGAAAGGCTACATGCTCAAGGACAGGCTGCTGCGGCCGGCCAAGGTCATGGTCAGCCGCAAGGCGGGGGCGTAGCCATGGCCGAGCGAGTCGCCGTGCTCGGGGCCAGCCACAAGCCCGAGCGCTATTCCAACCAGGCCGTGCGCATGCTGAAGGAGTACGGCCACGACGTTGTGCCGGTCACGCCTGGCCGGGCGGTCATCGAAGACCTGCCCGTGTCCCCGGACCTGGGCAGCATCGAAGGCCCCGTCGACACCCTGACTCTCTACGTCGGCCCCGAGCGCAGCGCCCAGCTGCAGGACGCCATCCTGGCCCTGAAGCCGGGACGCGTCATCCTCAACCCGGGCACGGAATCCCCGGCCCTGGAACAGGCCCTGGACGCGGCCGGCATCCCCTGGCAGCACGCCTGCACCCTGGTCCTGCTCAGGACCGGACAATTCTGATCCGTCCATGACCTGCGGGGGGCCCGGCCCCCCGCGCCGTTTTCAGAACCCGCCCGGACCCGCCAGGGCCTTCGTCCAGGCCCAGAACGTCAGCACGGCACCCGCCGCGCCGGACATGGCGTTCAGCCAGACCTTCCAGCCATGAGCCCCCCGCCAGTTTCCGACCAGCAGCCCGAAGGGCAGGCCGCACAGGAGGCCGAAGAGGTGCGCCCCGAGGTCCACCCTCTCCTCGCCCGCGCCGAGCATGGCCAGAAAACCGAACCCGAAGCCAAGGGCCAGCAGCAGGACCTGGGCGCGCGACTGCCGCTGCGCCCTGCCCGCGCCTCCCGCCAGGACCCCGATGAGACCGAAGACGCCCGTGGACGCGCCCACGCTCAGGTGATCCGGGGCCTGGGCCCAGGCGTTCACGGCGTTTCCGAGGCTCCCCGAAAGGAGGAAAAGGGCCCAGGTCAGCCCCGAACCGATGCGCCGGCCGAGCATGGAGGCCAGCACCGCCAGGGCCGCGGCGTTGGCCAGCAAGTGGCCGGCGTCGGCGTGCAGGAAAAGGGCCGTGACGCACCGCCACCACTCCCCGTCAAGGATCAGCCCGGCGTCGGCCCGTCCGGCCATGTGCCAGGTCATGCTGCGGCCCAGGCCCCGGCTGTCGAGCCACACGGTCGCGCCCACGAAGAATCCCACCACCAAAAGCGATACCCAGGAATTGTCGGGCAGGGGCGCAGGCACCACGCGCGGCCTGTTCTCGCCCTCGTAGGCCATGATCTCCTTCACGGCCAGATGAGCCACGGCAGGCGCCACGAGAAGCCGCCCCCCCTCGACGCGGTTCAGGAAGCGACGGCTGGAGAGGACCAGGGACCAGGCCCGAAGCAGCGCCTTGTCCGGGTTGTCCCTGCCGGTGCACAGGGCCAGGGTGGGCAGGATGTCGATCACGGCGCGCCCAGGGACACCTGCCCGCGCACGAAGGCCCAGGCCAGGCCCATGTACTCGTGCACGGCCATGTGGCACGTCTGGATATTCGAGGGGTAGGGCAGGAAATATTCGGATTCGCCCTTGTCGCGCCAGTAGGCCGGGGCGGGGATGGGCGAGAGGCCCGCGTGCTCGAAGAGCTTGACCGCGCGCAGCATGTGCGAGGCCGTGGTCACCAGGACGAAAGTGTCGTCCCCGACGAGGCCCTTCACACTCTGTGCCTCGTCATGGGTGTCCAGGGACTGGTCCGCGAGAACTATGCGCGTCGGGTCGAAGCCCAGGCCCGCGGCCGCCGCGGCCATGACCTGGGCGCTGGTCTGCTCGTCGCGGTATTTCCCGCCCGAAAGAACGAGAATGGATCCGGGAAAGCGGCGCGCCACGCGCAGCCCTTCCGTCAGGCGATACAGGGCGTCCTCTTCGAGCATTGCTCCCGGCGGTAGCGACCTGTCCGTCCTGTGCCCGGCCCCCAGGACGACCACCCATTTGACGTCCTTCCCGGCGACTGAGGGGGCGGTCAGGTCCAGGGCGGGGTAGGCCCGCTCCAGCGGGCGGATCAGGAAGCCGGAGACGGAATTGAGGCACAGGGCGTAGAGCAGGACGGAGCCGATGACGAAGGGGGCCAGGGCTTCCCGGGAGCGGCGCAGGAGGATGTAGACCAGCCCCAGGGCGAACAGCAGCAGGCAGACCGTGAGCGGCATGAAGGCGAGCCCCAGGGCCTTCTTCAGCACGAAGCCCACGGGCACGCTCATCCGCCCTGACCCATGCGCCGCTGCAGCAGGACCATGTCGGCCAGCGCCAGCCGGACCATGGCGGCCAGCACCGGGACCACGCGCGGAATGGCGCAGATGTCGTGGCGGCCGCCGACGCGGATGGTCCGCTCGGCCCCGAAGCGGTCCACGGTGCGCTGCTCCTGGGAGATGGACGGGATGGGCTTGATGGCCGCGCGGACCACGATGTCCTGGCCGCTGGAGATGCCGGCCAGGATGCCGCCGGCGTTGTTGGAGGCGAAGCCCGAGGCGTGCATGGCGTCGTTGTTCAGGCTGCCGAGCATGCGCGCGGCCGCGAAACCCGCGCCGATCTCCACGCCCTTGACCGCGCCGACGCTCATCAGGGCCGCGGCCAGCCGCGCGTCGAGCTTGTCGAAGACCGGCTCGCCCAGTCCGGCCGGCACGCCCAAAGCCCGGATCTCGACGATGCCGCCCAGGGTGTCGCCCTGGCCGGCCACTTCGCGCACGCGCTCCTCCCAGGCCTCCACGACGCCGCCGTCGGCAGCGAAGAACGGCCGCTCACCGGCCCCGGCCAGATCGACGGAGCCCGCGGCGATGCCGCCGAGCTCGACGGTCCCGGCCATGACGCGGATGCCCAGCGTCTCCAGGAAGGCCCCGGCCACGGCCCCTCCGGCCACGCGGGACACGGTCTCGCGGCCCGAGGAGCGCCCGCCGCCGCGGTAGTCGCGCAGGCCGTACTTGGCCGTGTAGCTCATGTCGCCGTGCCCGGGCCGGAAGACGTCCTTGATCTCCCCGTAATCACGGGAGCGCTGGTCCGTGTTCTCGACCATGAAGCCGATGGACGTGCCCGTGGTCCGCCCTTCGAACACGCCCGACAGCAGCCGGATGCGGTCGGGCTCGGAGCGCGCCGTGACGGCGATTCCGCCCTGTCCTGGCCTGCGTCTGTCGAGTTCGGCCTGGATGGCCGCCTCGTCTATGGCCACGCCCGCCGGGCAGCCGTCGACCACGCCCCCCAGGGCCGGTCCGTGGGATTCTCCGAAGGTCGTCAACCGGAACACGGTGCCGAAAGTGTTTCCCGCCATCTCGTCTCCAGGGGCCTGGCCCCGGCTAGTAGTCTTTGCCGCGCTTGCACCAGTCGGCGTATATGGCCTCGAACCCCTCATAGTCCAGGCTGCTTTGCCCGTACATCCCCGCGGCCCGGCGCTGGCGCATGGCCTCGTAGAGGATGACCGCGGCGGCCACGGAGACGTTCAGGCTCTGCACCATGCCGAACATGGGGATGAAGATCTCGTCGGGCACGTGGGCCTTGACGTCGGGGTCCATGCCGCGGTGCTCGTTGCCGAGGATGATGGCCGTGGGCCTGGTGAAATCGATGTCCATGATGGGCCGGGCCGAGGCGCTGAAGCCCGTGCCCACGATCTGCATGCCCCGGGCCCGCAGGCCTTCGACCATGGCCCCGGCGTCGCGGTGCCGGGTCAGCTCGACCCACTTCTTGGCCGAGCCCGAGGAGCTGTTGGCCAGGAAGGGGAACTTCTCCTTGGTGTAGTAGAGATGCACGCCGAACACGCCGAATGCGTCGCAGCTGCGCAGGATGGCGGACACGTTGTGCGGGTCGTGGATGTTGTTCAGGACCAGGGTCAGGTCGTGCTGGCGCTGGGCCAGCACGGACTTGAGGCGCGCCTTGCGGCCGTCGGTCAGATATCTGTCGGGCATGTGTGCATGGTGGTTGAGGTTGAACCGGCAGGGCAGCTTTTACCCGGAACCGCCCCCGTTGGCAAAGCCGCGGTCAGCGGCGGAGGTGGAGCAGGTATTCCTGGTTCCCCTTGGGCCCCTTGATGCCGGCCGGGACCACGCCCAGGGGCACGAGCCCCAGCTCGTCGCGGGCGAATTCCTGGACCTGGGCCACGGCCGCGAGCTGCATTTCCTCGGACCGGACCACGCCCTTGACGGCGTGCTCGGGACCCAGCTCGAACTGCGGCTTGACCAGGGCCAGAACCTGGCCGCCCTCCTTGAGGAACTGCAGACACGGCGGCAGGATGAGACGCAGGGAGATGAACGAGCAGTCGGCCACGACCAGATCCACCTGCTCGGGCAGCAGGTCGGGCGCGGCGTGGCGCAAGTTGACCCGCTCCATGTTGATCACGCGCGAATCCTGCGTCAGCTTCCAGTGCAGCTGACCGTGCCCCACGTCCACGGCGTAGACCCGCGCGGCCCCGAACTGCAGCAGGCAGTCCGTGAACCCGCCCGTGGAGGCTCCGGCGTCCAGGGCGACCATGCCCGTCACGTCCAGCCCGAAATGCTCGATGGCCGTCAGCAGCTTGTGGCCGCCGCGGGACACGAAGCGCTCGGACTCCTTCAGTTCCAGAACCGCCGTGCGCGGGATCTGCTGCCCCGGCTTGGCCACGGGGGTCCTGGATGCGCCCAGGACCAGCAGGACCTGCCCGGCCATGATCAGCCGCTTGGCCTTCTCCCGGCTCTCGGCCAGGCCCTGCTCGGCCAGGACCACGTCGGCCCGCTCCATGCCTTTGGCCACGGGCTACGCCTGTCCCTGGGACGCGTGCTCGTCGGCCCAGTAGATGAGCCCCAGGCTGTGAGCGTCGCGCAGCAGCGGATGGTTGGGCAGGATGCGCACGGTGAAGCCGAACTTGCCCGTGGCCATGGGCATGGCCTTGCCGCGGTAGACGTACCAGCCGTCGACGGTGCGTTCCTCGGGGCTCATGGGGAAGGTCGAGCGGCTGGCGAAGCCTCCCGTGTGATCCAGAGGCCCGGTGTAGATCTCGACCCGGATGTCCTCGATGGCCAGGCCTTCGACGCGGACCTCGGCGCTGACGCCGAGGCTCTCGCCGACGAACATCTCCAGGGAGGTGTTGCACTGCACGTTGCGGATGTCGAGGTTCCCCCAGTGGGTCAGCAGGTTCATGCGCCACTCGGCCAGGTCCATGGCCGGACGGTAGCCGTCGACCGCGAGCTTGCCGTAGCTGATGCTCGACGGCAGGTAGGCCCGCTTGGTGTACTCCTCGACCATGCGGTGCCCGTTGAAGACCGGCCCCAGGGATCCCAGGGCCTGCTTCATCTTCTGCACCCAGCGCCGCGGGAAGGAGCCCCGGGCCCGGTCGTAGAAGAGCGGGATGAGATCCTTCTCCAAGATGTTGTAGAGGGTCTGGCTCTCGACGAAATCCTGGTATTCCACGTCGTCGTATTCCTCGGCGTTGCCGATGGCCCAGCCCACGCTGTTGTCGGGCAGCCAGGCCTCGTCCCACCAGCCGTCAAGGGTGCTCAGGTTCAGCACGCCGTTGGCCATGGCCTTCATGCCGCTGGTTCCGCAGGCCTCCAGGGGGCGCCGGGGGTTGTTCAGCCACACGTCGCAGCCCTGGACCAGATAGCGCGCGACCTGCATGTCGTAGTCCTCGAGGAAGACCATGGACAGGCGGCATTCGCTGGACTGGCAGAGGCTGACGAGGTCCTGGATGATCTTCTTGCCCTCGTTGTCGCGCGGATGCGCCTTGCCCGCGAAGACGAACTGCACCGGCCGGGCCGGGTCCGCGACGAGGCGCTTGAGGCGCTCGGCGTCCTTGAGCAGCAGGTAGGCCCGCTTGTAGGAGGCGAAACGGCGGGCGAAACCGATGGTCAGGGCCTCGGGGTTCAGCACGTTGTCCGCCACCTCCAGCTCCCAGCTCCGGCCGCCCCGTGACATGATCTGCTGCTGGAGCCGGCGCCGCACGAAGTCGACGAGCCGCTCGCGCAGGCGCTCGTGGGTCCGCCACAACTCGATGTCGGGGATGGACCCGAACTTCTCGCCCACGCGCTCGCAGTCCGGGTCCTCGCGCCAGGACTGGCCGAGAAAGCGGTCGTAGAGCACGGACATCTCCGGGGCCACCCAGGTCGGGAAGTGGATGCCGTTGGTCACGGAGCCGATGGGCACGTCCTCCTCGGGGTACTGGGGCCAGACCTTGGACCACATGTGGCGCGAGACCTTGCCGTGCAGGCGGCTGACGCCGTTGTTGAAGCGCGACAGGCGCAAGGCCAGCACCGTCATGCAGAAATGCTCGGAGTCGTTGCGGGTGTCCTCGCGTCCCAGGGCCAGGAAGACCTTCCAGGACAGGCCGAGGTCCGACGCGTACTCCTGGAAGTATCTGGACATGAGTTCGGGCGGAAAACGGTCGTTGCCGGCGGGAACCGGCGTGTGGGTCGTGAAGACCGAGCTCTGCGCCACGACCTCCAGGGCCGCCTCGAAGGACAGATTGCGGTCGGCCATCAGGGCGCGGATGCGCTCCAGGCCGGCGAAAGCCGAATGTCCCTCGTTCATGTGGATGACCCGCGGCGAGAGGCCCAGGGCGCCCAGGGCCTTGATGCCGCCGATGCCCAGCAGATACTCCTGCATGAGCCGCATCTCCAGGTCCCCCCCGTACAGCTGGGAAGTCAGTTCCCTGCGCTCCGGCGCATTCTCGGGGAGATTGGTGTCCATGAGATAGAGAGGCACCCGCCCCACATCCACGCGCCAGATGCGGAAATAGAGGGGCTTGCCCTGCATGTAGATGCGCACCTTGAGGGGGCACCCGTCGGTGTCGAGAACCGGGGAAAGGGGCATCTGCTCGAAATCGTTGGCCTGATACCGCTCCTGCTGCCAGCCGTCGTGGGTCAGGTACTGCCGAAAAAAGCCCCGCTGATAGCACAGGCCGATGCCCACCAAGGGGATGTTCAGGTCGCTGGCCGACTTGAGATGGTCCCCGGCCAGGACGCCGAGGCCCCCGGAATAGACGGGCAGGCACTGGGCCAGGCCGTATTCGGCGCTGAAGTAGGCCACGACGGGCCCCTCCTCCTGCGCTTCGAGGCCCGTCATGGGCCCGCGCCGGGACACGTACTTCTCGAACCCCGCCACAATGGTTGACAGACGATCCAGAAAGAATTCATCCTCCCCCAGTTCTTCCAGAGTGCTCTGGGGCAGGTGGTTCAGAAACCAGACCGGGTTGTGCTCGCTCTTTTCCCACAAGTCCCTGTCGATCTGGGCGAAGAGATCCTCGATCTCGTGCTGCCAGGAGAAATAGAGATTGGCGGCCAACCGCTTGAGGGGCTGGAGCTTCTCCGGAAGCTTGGGTACGACCGTATACACATGCATTGGCTGCATAATTCCCCCGTATTCAAAATGTGACGCGTTCCTGCATGCGTCCGATTCGACTGCTAGCATGCCAAGGAGAAGAAATGAATCCCTGTGCCGGAAATGTCACGGTTGAGGTCAAAGTCCGTTTCCTGTCGGAAACCTGCCCGCCGGAGAAATTCGCGTATGCCACGGAGGGCTCGGCGGGCATCGATCTGCGGGCCTGCATGGCGGAAGCCGAGGTCAGAATTCCCCCGGGGGGACGGCACCGATTCCCCACGGGCGTCGCGGTGGAATGCACGATGCCGGGAGTGGCCGGCTTTGTCTATTCCCGCAGCGGGCTGGGCACCAAGGACGGGCTCGTGGTCAGCCAGGGCGTGGGCGTCATCGACCCCGACTATCGCGGCGAGATCCTGGTCAGCCTGCTGAACACCTCGGACCAGACCCGCACCGTGACCCGCGGCCAGCGCATCGCCCAGCTCGTGTTCCAGCCCATCGTCCGGGCCCTCATCGTTGCCGAGCAGTCCCTCACGGAGACCTCCCGCGGCGCCGGAGGATTCGGGCACACAGGTTCCCTCTGACATCATCACCAGGAGTGCGACATGAATTCCGAAGAAATACAGAAATGCGACGCGGCGGCCCTCTGCCGGACCTATGCACGCTACCCCCTGGCCGTCAACCGCGGGCAGGGCACCAGGCTCTTCTCCCCCGAAGGCAAGGTCTACACCGACCTGCTGGCCGGCATCGCCGTCTGCAACTTGGGACATTCCCACCCCGAACTGGTGGAGGTCATCTGCGCGCAGGCCAAGAAGCTCATCCACGTCTCCAACCTCTTCTACCAGGAGGAGCAGGTCGAGCTGGCCAAGAAGCTTCTCGGGACGTGCCACCTCGAACGCGTCTTCTTCTGCAACTCCGGGGCCGAGGCCAACGAGGGCGCCATCAAGCTGGCCCGGCGCTACATGCGCGAGGGACGGGGCCAGGAGCGCTACGAGATCATCACCGTGACGGGCTCCTTCCACGGCCGGACCCTGGCCACCCTCACGGCCACGGGCCAGGACAAGATCAAGACCGGTTTCGGCCCCCTGCCCGATGGCTTCGTGACCGTCCCCTTCGGTGACCTCGACGCCATGCAGGCCGCCATGAACGACCGCACGGCCGCCGTGCTCATCGAGATGATCCAGGGCGAAGGCGGGGTCAAACCGCTGCCCGAGGACTATGCCCGGGGGCTGGCCGCCCTGTGCGCCGAGCGGGGCGTGCTGCTCATGATCGACGAGATCCAGACGGGCGTGGGCCGCACCGGGAAATTCTGGGCCCACCAGCATCTGGGCCTGCGGCCCGACGTGGTCACCGTGGCCAAGGGGCTGGCCGGCGGCCTGCCCATGGGCGCGGTCATGTGCACCGAGGAAGTCTCCAAGGGCTTCCCCCCAGGCAGCCACGGCACGACCTTCGGCGGCAACGCGCTCATCTCGGCCGTGGCGAAGAAGGTCATCGAGATCATCGAGCGCGACGACCTCTGCGGTCGTGCGGCGCATCTGGGCGAACACCTGCGCGGCAGGCTTGCGGCCGTCAGGGAGAGGTTCCCGGAGCGCATCGCCGACGTGCGCGTGCACGGAATGATGGTCGGCATCGAACTGACCGCCCCCGGGGCGGACGTCTGGAGGGCGCTGCTGGACAAGGGTTTCGTCCTCAACCTGACCCAGGATACGGTCCTGCGCCTGCTCCCGCCGCTGGTCATCACCGAGGAGGAGCTTGACGCCTTCGCAGACGCCCTGGAATCCGTCCTGGCCACGGCCTGATTTCCAAAATTGTCACCGATTCGGCCAAGGAACTCCGGTTCCTTGGCCTTTTCTTTACGCCCTGCCCGCAGAACCAGCCACAACGTCTTGACATTGCAGGAGTCCGCAATCCAGGACCTCGCCCGATCCACCGGCTGAATAACATCCCGAACGGCTTTCCACCGCGCTGATTTGACAAAAAAGCCATGGCCCAATAGGGTTTCTTGCTTCCATCGTTGCCCTTGGGCATCGCCAAACCGCATCAACCCCGATCACGACAGGACCCATGCATGCCCATGATCGAATTCCGCAATGTCAACAAATGGTTCGGTGACTTTCACGTCCTGAAGAACATCAACGAGACCGTGGAGAAGGGTGAGGTGCTGGTCATCTGCGGGCCCAGCGGCTCCGGCAAATCCACCCTCGTGCGCTGCGTGAACCGCCTCGAGGACGTGGACAACGGCGAGATCGTCATCAACGGCCGCGACATCACGGACAAATCCCAGGACCTGAACGCCCTGCGCGCCGAGATAGGCATCGTCTTCCAGCAGTTCAATCTCTATCCTCATCTGACGGTGCTCAAGAACATCACCCTGGCCCCCATGAAGGTCAAGAAGGTCTCCCAGGACGAAGCCGAGAAGACCGCCCTGCGCCTCTTGGACCGGGTGGGAATCGGCAACCAGGCCCACAAGTACCCCGTGGAACTGTCGGGCGGCCAGCAGCAGCGCGTGGCCATCGCCCGGGCCCTGGCCATGCAGCCCCAGATCATGCTCTTCGACGAGCCCACCTCGGCCCTGGACCCGGAACTGGTCGGCGAAGTGCTTGAAGTCATGAGGAAACTGGCGGCCGATGGCATGACCATGATCGTCGTCACC
>JANJWV010000090.1 GCA_024709365.1 Desulfomicrobium sp.
CGACGGATATGACGCTTACGCCGATGAGCTCGACCTGGCGCAACACATCGATAATCTCCGCGTCGCCTCGCATTGCCCCCGAATAGATATTGGTGTCGATCAGGATTCGGTTCATTTCCAGAGTTCCTCGTCAATCTGACGCTCGGCATCGATCTTCCCCTGAATGACGGCATATTCCTGATCGCTCCATCTGCCGAAGAGACTGTCGAGATCGTGCCAGTTGCGGGCAAACCGTTTCGATTTCTGGACTCCCACCTCACGTTTCAGGACATCGAGCACAAACGCGTTGACGCTCTTGTGTTCCACGGCCGCGGCGGCCTTGATCAAGCACGCCAATTCCTCGTCCACTCCACGTACGGACAGTGTCTTCATTGTTCGCCTCCATTCATTGCATTCATTATGATGTCAAAATATGCATCCATAATCCCCCCGTCAAGCCAACGCCCCTCAACCGATCACATAGGCAAGGAAAAATCGCCGGTCCGCCATTTTTCTTCTTGCAAAAGAAAAGACGCTGACATAGAGACGTTTTTCCCGAACGCGGAGAGGTGGCCGAGTCTGGCTTAAGGCGCACGCCTGGAAAGTGTGTGTACCTTAACGGGTACCGGAGGTTCGAATCCTCTCCTCTCCGCCATTTTTTGACAAATCAAGCGAAGCCGGGTGGCGGATGCGCTGCCAACCCCGTCAGGTCCGAAAGGAAGCAGCGGTAACAGTTGCTTCCGGGTACCCGGCTTCCCTGGCAGGTGCGAAATTTTTCGCTCCTGCCTTTTTTTTTACCCGCCTGGGCCCGCATGACGGGGCAGGTCTTTTCAATCGCCATTTTGCCATTATAATCCTTGATTGTTCGGATTTGATTTTCCGTTTTCCATCCCTTACCCATATCGGGTACGGAACAAACCTTCTCAAGGAGGAATTGTGACAAAATTCTCAAGCCTGACAGCCGTCATCCTCGGACTGGGTCTGCTGCTGCTGACCATGCCCGACCTTGCGGACGCCAAGCGTTTGGGAGGCGGCGGCTCTTTCGGCAGCAAGCCGTCCTATTCGAAAAGCTATCAAAAGCCCACCGCGCCTTCATCCACGCCGACACAACAGGCGGCTCCCGGAGCCTCCCCCATGGGGGGCAGAGGGATGTTCGGGGGCATGCTCGGCGGCATGCTCATGGGCGGCCTTCTCGGCTCCCTTTTCTTCGGCGGGGGCTTTTCCGGAATTTCCCTCATCGATATCCTCCTCATCGGAGGCGGGCTTTTCCTGCTGTTCAAATTCCTGCGCAGCCGCCAACCGGTGCCCCAGACAGCCGGCGGACCTGGCCGGGTCCACGACATGCAGCGCGGAGCCTGGGACAACCTCCGCTCCAGCCAGCACCAGACGGCTTCCGCCGCAGAGAGCTATCCCCCCGGTTTCGACGCCAAGGAGTTCCTGGACGGCGCCAAGGCGGCCTACACGCGCATGCAGGCCTCGTGGGACTCGCGCGACCTGGATGACCTGAAACAGTTCACGTCGGCGGAGGTGTTCGCCGAAATCCAGGCACAGGCCGCGGCCGACCCTGGGCCGGGCAAGACCGAGATCCTGCTTCTGGAAGCCCGCCTGCTGGAGGTCAAGACCATCGGCAACCAGACCATCGCCACGGTCCTCTTCGACGCCATGCTGCGCGAAGATTCGGCTGCGTCCCCGGCCGAACAGGTCCGCGAGGCGTGGCACTTCAGCCGATACGAGACCGGGGGCGGCAGCCACTGGGTCGTGGAAGGCATTCAGCAATTGGAGAAATGATGGACGAGGTCCTGGACGACGGCATTCCCTGCCCACTGTGCGGGAAGCCCGCGCGCATCGTCGGCAGATGAGCCGCGGCGCGCATCTCCTGCGGGTTCTGCGGGAGCGATGTCCTGGCCTCGCGATTCAAGGACGAGATGGAAGCATTCAAACAGGGCCTCTGCCGCGGGGACGACGTGGACCCCGGGCCGTGAACCTGACAACCGCAAACTTCATACCCTAAGGAATCGGAACATGAAAAAAGTCATCTCTCTGGCGGTGTTGCTGTGCGTCCTTGCCGGCTCTGCCATGGCTGCGGCCCCCGAGGCGGCGCTCAAGGCCCTGAGCCTGGGCAACGAAATGTACACCCTCGAAAAGAGCCTCAAGACCAAGCCCCTGGCCACCGTGGTCATGGACGAGAGCATCGCCCAGGAACCCGCAGCGCTGTTCAATCTCGCGGCCGAACAGGTCGGTTCTGTCCGCGCGCCCTTCGGCGCCGACACCGGGCTGACCGTCGCGGCCAAGGACATCACCGCGCCGCTGATGCTCGTCCTGGGCCTTGACGAAGCGTCCGTCTGGGCCGTCTACGCCAACACCCTGGCCGCGTCCCCCGACCTGATCCACGCCGTGCTCAAGGGCCAGGTCGCAGTCCAGGGCGCGCTCCTTGACGCCGACACCGGCGCGGTGAAGCTCCTCGGTGCGCACCCGGAGCAGCAGACCATGGTCGGCCGCTACCTGCTTGGCATGACCACCGAAGCCCCGGCCGCTGAAAAAGCCGAGGCCGCCGAGGAGAAACCGGCCGCTGAACAGGCCGAACCGGCCGAGGCTCATGCCGAAGCCGCAGCGCCGGCCGCAGACCATGCCGAACCCGCAGCGGCCGGACACGCCGCCCCCGCGGCAGACGCCCAGGCCGAGGCGGCCTCCGAGGGCGGCTCCGGATTCATGCTGATCATCCTTTTCGTCGTCGCCCTCGTCGGCGCCGTGGTCTTCCTGGACAAGGTCGTACTCAAGGACTAGTCCGGCGAACCCTCGCAAAGCGGCGCACGGCTTTTGTCGCGCGCCGCTTTTTATTTTCCGGCAATCCGATTATTTCTTTCGGATTTCCGGAATGTTACGCATTTTCCCTACCTTTTTCCGACAAGAATCCTTGAAATACATACCGGGCTGGGCTAGGTTTGTGCATATTTTCCCGAGCATTCTCCGGCCACCCGGGGGGCAATGGCCCCCTTGCATACATCAAACATGAAAAACAGGGGTTTGCCATGTTCATCAAGCGTCTTGTCCTTATTCTGCTGTTCATTCTGGCCCCGATCGCAGCCCTGGCCTCCTCCGACGCAGCCCACCCGGTCAGCCCGGAGCAGGCGCTGCAGATGCTGAGCGAAGGCAACCTGCGTTTCGCCCTGGGCCAGCCAGCCCACCCCAACACCAGCTTCTCCCGCCGCCTGCTGACCACCACCGACGGCCAGGCGCCCTTCGCCACGGTCATTGCCTGTTCCGACTCCCGCGTGCCCGTCGAGATTCTCTTCGACCAGGGCGTGGGCGATCTCTTCGTCATCAAGGTCGCCGGCAACGTGGCCGACACGGACGAGATCGGGTCAGCCGAGTACGGCGTGGACCATCTCGGCACGCCCGTGCTCATGGTCCTCGGGCACACCTACTGCGGCGCGGTCACGGCCGTGACCACCGGCGCCGAGGTCCACGGCAGCATCCCCAAACTGGTGGACAACATCGTGCCCGCCGTGGAGAAGGCCAAGCATGAGCATCCCGGCGCCGAGCAGGCCGAGCTCATCAACGCCGCCATCGAGGCCAACGTCTGGCAGGCCGTGGACGACATCATGACCAAGAGCCACGCCATCGCCGAACGCGCCGCCGCGGGCAAGGTCGTGGTGGTCGGGGCCATTTACGACATCCTGACGGGCAAGGTCCGCATCATCGAACGCGCCGGAGCTGCCACGGCCGCCGCTCACGCCGCCCCCGCCGCCCACGCGGCCCCCGAGGCGCACGCGGAAGCGGCTGCGACCGAAAAGGAAACCCCGGCTCATGGCGACAAGGCCCCGGCAGAAAAACATGCCGAGCCCGCCAAGGCTGAAAAGAAGGCCGAACCGGCCAAGGCCGAGGAACATGCCGCACCCGCCGCCGCGAAGGACGCCGCCCATGAAGAGAAGGCAGCGGCCCACGCCGAGGAAGGATCATCCGGAGGCGGCTTCGGTTTCTTCTCCTTCATCATCTTTGTCCTGCTGCTCATCGGAGCGGTCTTCATTCTGGACAAGAAGGTGCTGAACCCGGAAGACAAGTAAGAAAAAAACCCGGCCCGGCCGGGTTTTCCTTTTCAGGGCCGCCGCAACAACACACCATCTCCGGACACCAAGCCATGAACTCCTGCGACGAAATCGTCAGCCTGACCCAGGACCTGATCCGCATCCCCTCCATGCACTCGAAGCCGGAGGAGATCATGCGCTGCGCGGACTTCGTCGTTCAGTGGTGCGGGCGGCAGGGCATCTCGGCACGAAAGATCGTGCACGACGGGACCCCGTCGGTCCTCGTCATGCCCGGCGACCATGCCCGCCTGCTGCTCATGACCCATGTCGACGTGGTGGACGCTCCCGACGGACTTTTTGCGCCGCGCATCGAGGGGGACAGGCTCATCGGGCGCGGCGCCATCGACGACAAGTACGCCGTGGCCATGTCGCTGGTGCTGTTCCGCGACAGGTTGCGGGCCCTGGAACGCAACGGCCGGAGCCAGGGCGACATGGTCCTGGGCCTGCTCATCACGGGCGACGAGGAGACGGGCGGTGAAAACGGGGCTGCGCGGGCTCTGGAAGGGATCGGCGCGGACTTCGCCATCGCCCTCGACGGCGGCGGGCCGGAACGGATCGTGACCCGCGAGAAGGGCGTCATCGATATCATGCTGACGGCCACGGGCAAGGCCGCCCACGGCGCCCGGCCGTGGCTCGGCCGCAACGCCATCGACATGCTGCTCGAAGACTACGCGCGCATCCGCGAGCTTTTCGAAGGCGATGACGGCGGGGACCACTGGCACCGCACCGTCAACTTCGGAAAGATCCGGGCCGGTGAATCCATCAATCAGGTGCCCCACACGGCCCGGGGCTGGTTCAACATTCGCTTCACCGAGGACGACGACCCGCAACGCCTGGTCGAGGCCATAACCGAACGGGTGCGCAGCAGGGTCGAAGTCCTCTCGACCATCCCGGTCTTCGCCTCGCCGCCCTCGCCCATGACCGACATCCTGCTGGACATCGCCCCCGGCGCGACCCTGACCCGCGAGCACGGCGCCAGCGACGCCCGTCACCTCATGGACCACGGGATTCCCGGCGCCATCTGGGGAGCCGAAGGCTTCGGCACCCAGCATGGCCTTGAGGAATGCGTGTCCATCCCCTCCATCGAAAAACTCCACGACCGGCTCTCGCTCCTGTGCGATCGCCTCGAACCGGACGGGGGCAGGTAAATTTTCCTCCCCACTTGTCCGCAGGGTCTGCATAGGCTAGAAAGGGTATGATCCCAGCCCGAATCCGGAGTCATCCATGAGCCGCCTTCTGCAGATCCTGACCCTCATCCTCCTTTGCACCGGCATGGCGGCAGCCCAGGAGAAGACCCTGGCCATAGGCGTGGCTTCGGGCTTCCCGCCCTATCAGTTCACGGCCCATGGCCGGCCTGCGGGTTTCGACGTGGACGTGGGCGGGGCCGTGGCGGCCCGTCTCGGAATGGAGGCGCGCTTTGTCCAGGGGGATTGGGACAGCGTGGTCAGCATGCTGCGCATCGGCCGCATCGACATCATCGCGGGCATGGAGGTCAACGAGTTCCGCCTGGCCTACTTCGATTTCACCGCTCCCTACTCCAGGCGTCACGATGCCGTCTTCATCACGGCGAACAGCACGGCCTCCGGGGTGGAAGACCTTTTCGGCCGCATCATCACCGGCGACCGGCACTCGTATGTGGAACTGCTCTGGAGGAAGGAGGGCATCCTCTCGCGCATCCGCGTCACCCAGACCAAGACCAAGGAGGAGGCCATGCGCCTCCTGGCCGAAGGGAAGACCGCGGCGGCCATCATGCCCCTTGAGGTGGGCCGATACCTGGCCCGGGAGTCGGGCACGGACGTGAAGGTCCTGACTGTCCCGGACCCGGGCTCCGACGTGGCCATCGCCCTGCGCAAGGACCAGCCCCGCCTGCGGGAGGACTTGGACGCGGCCCTCGCGGACATGCGCTCAAGCGGGGAACTCGAAGCCCTGGCCCGGAAATGGTTCTCGCCTCCCGTCCCCGGCGGCCCGTCGCGCCCCTGAGCCCCCGCCCTAAACCCGATCAGCTCTCCTGGGCGTTGATGACCGTTATCTGGTCGTTGAGCGTCCAGAAATCGTAGACATACCCGATCAGGAAGAAGCCGCCCGTCAACATGTAGAGGATCCCCGTGATCCACTTGCCCATGTACATGCGATGCACCCCGAACAGCCCCAGAAAGGTAAGCAGAATCCAGGCAAGGGAATAGTCGATCCGCCCGGGACGGAATCGCAGGCTGGCGTTGCGGACCATGGACGGGATGAGGAAGAGGTCCACGATCCAGCCGATGAAGAGAAGGCCCAGGGTAAAGAAGTAGATGGTCCCGGAAATGGGCTTGCCGTAGTAGAAGCGATGAGCTCCGGTGAACCCGAAGATCCAGAGCAGATACCCCATGAAGGTGCTGTGCGTGTCGATCATCGTTCCCTTGGCCATGACTGCCTCCTGTTGGTGTGCGGCCCCGAAGGCCCGTGCGTGTCCGAATATGCGGGCGATACGGGGAAATGTCCCGCTCCCCATGACCTTGTTGACCTTTTTTGAGCAAAAGGCAATGATCCCGGCACTTCCCACTCACGAGGACATAGCGCGACAATGATCAACTCACAGCGACTGACCGACACCTTTCTCGAACTGGTCCGCATCGACAGCCCCTCCCTGCACGAAAAGGCCGTGGCCGACCATCTCTGCGCCCTGCTGGCGGGGCGAGGGTACGACATTCACGTGGACAACGCCGGCGCCGCCATCGGCGGGGACACGGGCAACGTTATCGTCCGCGTGCCGGCCACGGGTCCGGGCGAGGCCATCGCCTTCTCGGCGCACATGGACTGCGTGCCGCCCTGCATCGGCGTGGAGCCGGTGCTGACCGACGGCGTCATCCGCGCGGCCGGCAACACGGTCCTGGGCGGCGACGACAAGGCGGGCATCGCCGCCATCCTGGAAGCCCTCTTCCACCTGGAGGAGGAAAAGATCCCGCATCCCGAGCTGTACCTGCTCTTCACCGTCTGCGAGGAAGCGGGCATGTTCGGGGCCAAGAACCTGGACTTCTCGCGCATCAAGGCCCGCGAGGTCGTGGTCCTGGACTCCGGCGGGGATGTGGGCACCATCATCGTCCGCGCGCCGAGCAAGGCCGGCATCAGCGTGACCTTCCACGGCCGCAGCGCGCACGCGGGCATCGAGCCGGAGAAGGGCATCAGCGCCATCCAACTGGCCGCCCACGCCGTCAGCAACATGCGACTGCTGCGCATCGACGAGGAGACCGTGGCCAACCTCGGGCGCATTGAAGGCGGAGGACAGACCAACATCGTCCCGGACTGCGTGACCCTCACGGGCGAAGCCAGGTCCCAGACGAACGCAAAGCTCCTGGCCCAGATCGAGCACATGCGCCTGTGCTGCGTCAAAGCCGTGGAGGAACTCGGCGGCAGCTTCGACTTCAGCCACGAGATCTCCTACCCGGCCATGGACGTCCCGGCCCACAGCATGCTCCTGCACCGCGCCCTGCACGCCTGCAACGACCAGAACCTGACCTGCGCGGTCAAGGGCACCGGCGGCGGCAGCGACGCCAACATATTCTCCGGGCAGGGCCTGTCCTGCATCAACCTCGGCATCGGCATGAGCCGCGTGCACACCACCGAGGAGTTCGTCCTCGTCGCGGACATGGTCAAGGCCGCCAGGCTCACGGCCTCCCTCATGCAGCGTTAGGAAACGCTCCAGAATCGCTTCCGGACTGCGTTGCTCACCGATATTGAAGGGCTCATGTAGGCGGCGACACTTCACCCTTCAAAATCGGATCGCGCCTTGCCGGAAACGATCCTGGACCGTTTCCGGGCCGTGAAAAGCAAACGGGCGACCCTCGGGCCGCCCGTTTGCTTTTGCGGAGCCTTCCGATTCCGCCTAGCCGATCTTCTTCGCCAGGAGCTGGTTGACCAGGGCCGGGTTGGCCTTGCCCTTGGACTTCTTCATGACCTGGCCGACGAAGAAGCCCGTCAGCTTCCTGTCCCCACCCCGGTAGCGCTCCACCTCGGCAGGGTTCTCGGCCAGGACCTCGTCCACCAGGCCCTCGATGGCCGAGGTGTCGGAGATCTGGACCAGGCCCTTGGCCTTGACGTGGGCTTCCGGGTCGCCGCCCGTCTCGAAGAGCTCCTTGAACACGTTCTTGGCGATGGTGCCGCTGATGATGCCGTCGTCCACCAGCCTGACCAGCGCGGCCAGTTCGGCCGGCCGCACCTTACAACCTTCCATGGTCGCGCCGCGGTCGTTCAGCTCGCGCATGACCTCGCCCATGACCCAGTTGGACAGCTTCTTGGGCTCCGCATACGTCTCCAGGGCCGCCTCGAAATAGTCGGCCACCTCCTTCTCGGCGGTCAGCACCAGGGCGTCGTACTCGGGCAGGCCCAGGGTCTCCTGGTAGCGGCGGCAACGGGCTGCAGGCAGCTCGGGAAGCTCTGCGCGCCAGGCCTCCATCCGGTCCTCGTCGATGACCAGCGGCAGCAGGTCCGGGTCCGGGAAGTAGCGGTAGTCGTGGGCCTCCTCCTTGCCGCGCATGGAGCGGGTCACGCCCTTGACCGTATCGAAGAGGCGCGTCTCCTGGACGATGGTCTCGCCGTCTTCGACCATGTCGATCTGACGGCCCACCTCGTATTCGATGGCGCGCTGGATGTTGCGGAAGGAGTTCATGTTCTTGAGCTCCGTGCGCGTCCCGAATTCCACCTGCCCGCGCGGACGGATGGACACGTTGGCGTCGCAGCGGAAGCTCCCCTCCTCCAGATTGCCGTCGCAGATGCCTAGGTAGACGAGGATGGCGCGCAGGCTCTTCAGGTAGGCCACGGCCTCCTCGGCCGAGCGCATGTCGGGCTCGCTGACGATCTCGATCAGCGGCACGCCGGCGCGGTTCAGGTCCACGTAGGAGGCGTTGTCCGCGGGGGAATGGATGTTCTTGCCGGCGTCGTTCTCCATGTGGATGCGCGTGATGCCGATGCGCTTCACGCCGCTGTCCATGTGGATGTCGACGTGTCCGTGCTCGGCCACGGGCAGCTCGAACTGGGAGATCTGGTAGCCCATGGGCAGGTCGGGATAGAAATAGTTCTTGCGCGCAAAGAGGGAGCGGCGGTTGACCGTGCAGTCCACGGCCATGGCCATCTTCACGGCGTATTCCACGGCGCGGGCGTTGAGCACCGGCAGCATGCCGGGCATGCCCGTGCACACGGGGCAGGTGTTCTCGTTGGGTCCGGCCCCGAACTGGGTCGAGCAGGAGCAGAATATCTTGCTTTTGGTCTTGAGCTGGGCATGAACCTCCAGGCCGATGACCACTTCATAGTCGCGCATGGGCACTCCTTCGCTTCAGCCGGCGACGGGCTTGGCGGCGTACAGTTCCGGGTTGAGGGCCGGATCGTTATACATTTTGCACTGGAAATAGACTTTGGGACTCTTCAGGCCGTCTGCGTACTCGTCCACCAGTTCGAGGACGGAGCGGGACAGGTCGTCGTGCTGGGCGCGGAGCACGGCGAGCTTCTCCCGGCAGCGTTCGAGGTGCGACGGGTCCACGTCGTCCCGCTCGGTCTGCTCGCCCATGTGGAAGATCTTGAGGCTCAGGATGGACAGCCGGTCCAGGGCCGCGCCGAGGGTCTCGGTGTTGAAGCGGCGGCGGTCTGCGGGGATGTTCCGCTGGGCCTCGAAGGCGGACACGGCGCCCACCAGCCAGGCGTCGACCTGCTCCATGAGGTCGTTGCGCTGCTGGTTGAGCCCGTCGATCTCGCGCTTGCAGGCCGTGATGACGCTGTCGTCCACGTCCTTGCGCCGGGCGCGGTCTTCGACGTGCCAGAGCAGGAAGTTCTTGAGGTGCTGGCGCAGGACCAGCTCCACCAGGCCGTCGCCGTCCCGCGCCGGGATGTCCGCCGCAGGCTCCTCAAGGTGCCACAGGGCCACATGGTCGAGCTGCGCCGCGATGGCGGCGCGCAGAAGGGCCTTGAGGGCCGAAGGGGTCATGGTCATGGTGCGTCCTGTTTTTTGAGCAGAAGAAAAACGCGGCTGCGGGCCTGCAGGTGGCCGGCCAGAAACTCGGCCCTCTCGCCCGCCCCGCAGAAAAGGTCCAGGCGCGAGCCCTTGATGGCCCCGCCGCGATCCTGGGCCAGGCCCAGAAAGGCCACGGGCTCCGCCGTGCCGCCAGGCTGCGGCAACCCGGCCTCCACGGCCAGGATGCTGCCCAGGGGCAGAAAGGCTGAATCTGTAGCCACGCTGACCATCGGCGTCAACGCCCGTCCCATGGCGCCCAGGGGCCCGTCATCGGCGATGCGGAAAAAGACGTAGCTCGGGTTGGTGTTCAGCAGGTCCGTGACCTCATCCGGGTGCTCGCGCAGGTACTGACGGATGCGCTGCATGGACATCTCTTCCTTGGGAACGAGCCCGCGGTCGATCATGACCTTGCCCAGGGAAACATATTCATGCCCGTTCTTTCCGGCGTAAAGGACGTGCCGCACGGAGCCGTCAGGCAGCCGCAGCCGCCCGGAGCCCTGCACCTGCAGGAAATAGACGTCGACGATGTCGCGGGTCCAGGCCACAGGCGTCTGCGCGCCGGCCAGCGCCCCGCGGGAGTCGATCTCCTCGCGGGTGAAATAGGGCAGGACCTTTCCCCCCTCCACGCGGCAGGTCAGGCTCTGCCCCTTCCAGCGCGGGTGGAACGTCCCGAGGTCCACGGTCTGCAGGTTCGCCGGCAGGCCGTAAATGGGGACCGGGAAGCGCGGGTCGGACTCCAGGGTGCCCTCGAACTCCGGCTCGTAGTAGCCCGTCATGAGGGGTTCGGGGCTCACCTCGCGCCAGACGAACTCGCGCTCCAGCAGGCCGGGGTCGTCCCCCAGGCGCGGGAGCGTTTCAAGCATGTGCTCCAGGGATGCCGCCAGCTCCGCCCACGTGCCTTCGGGACCGCCGGGTCCGAAGGCCTGCGCGCCCTGCGGCTTGCTGCGGACATAGTCCAGGGAGCGCCGCAACGCCCGGGCCATGGACGCGGGGTCGGCCGCGGCGGAGTTGGCCACGCGTTCGGCGAGCCCGGACCCGGGCCGCCCCTCCACCAGGGTCGGGGCCTTGCCCGGCGCCGCGCAAGCGCACAGCAGCGTAAGCGCGATAGCGGCCGCCAGAAGCCTCACAGTCCGCGACCCTTGTCCGGGATGCGCGCGTCGAAATACTTGCCCACGCCGTATTCCATGCGCCGGAAAAAGCGCTTGGGGTCGGGCCCTATGATCTGCATCTCGGGGTGCTTGCCCTGCATGTCGAGTGCGATGTTCATCTCCTTGGTGCAGCCCGTGGAGAAGGTGGCGTCCTTGCCGTGCCACTCGGCCGGGACCGGCTCGCCCATGAGCTCGAAGCTGTCCTCGATGTCGGCCACGGTCTGGAAGCGCCAGACGTCGATGAAGCCGCTGCGCTGGACGCGCTCCCACATGTACATGAGGTCGTCGCCGTCCATGCCCTCGACGAAGTGCTCGGCCGGGTTGATGATCATCAGGTTCGCGTGCTTGGCCCGCAGGTGGGAGACGAAGGTGTTGACCACGCGCAGGGCCACCTTGGTCTGCCCCGGGATGCTGCCGATGATGGCGCTGTAGAACATGACCTGCTTGCCCATGCCGCGGGCGTTGCGCATGCGCGCGATAATGGCGTCGGCCTGGGCCACGACCTGGGATTCGGTGATCTTGGTCACCCGCGGCGACTTCTCCTTGAACACGACGCGGTCGCGCCCGTCCTCGTCCCGGAAAAGGCACAGGACGTCGCGGGTGAAGAGGTGCGAGTTCTTCACCAGACGGCGGTGGTTGGCGTATCCCTTGGCCACGACGAGGTCGGCTTCCTTCCAGGCGCGGGCGAAGGTCACGCTGGTGCGCCAGAGGTTGAGGCGCTCGCGGGTGCCGTCGGAAATGACGATGAGGGCGTCCTCGCGCTGGGCGCGCAGGAGGTCGTTCTTGCTCATGCGGCTGTTCTCCACCAGACGCGCCTCGCCCAGGGCGCGGGCCAGCGCGCCGTCGTGCTCCACGTCCCAGAACACGGGGCTGTCGAGACAGAACCCCTCCTTCAGGGCCAGGATGACCTTGTGTCCCAGGCGCGTGAGGACGCTGATGAAGCGCAGGTCGAAGACAATCTCGCCGCTGCTGCCCGGCAGGAAGAGGATCTTCATGGGCTTGCGGCCGGCGCCGGGCCCCATGACCCGGGTCATGACATCGGTGAATTCGGGCCACGGGGCGCAGATGTCGTCGAAAAAGGCCGGGCTGTCCGTGTGCTCGCCGGGGTTTTCCCAGATCGTCGGGCGCAGCGAGAGCTTGCACAGCCGGGCCAGCTCCAGCAGGTCGAGCTCCCAGCGCAGATTCTGGATGGACGTGCAGCCCAGGGTCGTGTCCGGGCAGGCGTAGAGGCAACGGTTCATGGCCGGCTTAACCATGAACTCCTCGGCCAGCCTGTTGGCCAGGCTCTTTTCCGCGCGCTGCGGGTCGTGCACGCCGCTCATGGCCATGAAGATGGTCAGCAGCTGCTTCAGGAACCGCGACGGGATGAGAAACGGCGCGTGCAGCACCTGCCTGATCTTGTTCCGGGACAGGGAGAATATCTTGCGCCGCGTGTAGCGGTCCGTGATGTTGATGCGCACCAGATGGACCAGCAGCCGCCACTTTTCGCGGTATTCGGCCCGCAGCGTGTCCGAGAGGCGCGTGTGCAGCAGGTTCTCGAACATCTCGTCCGAACAGGGCACGAAGACCTGGTCGTCGTCGAGGTCGACCATGAAGCGCAGCTGCTCGGGCTGGGCGTTCTCCGCCGGGTTGACGCTGGGCTCGATGTTGTTCTCGGTCATGAAATGCAGGAGCCACGCGTCGAGATAGGGGTCGCGGCCGTAGCGCAGCTCGCGGACCGAAAAGAAGTCGGGCAGCTTGGACATCTAGCTCTCCCTCACGAATCCTTTGGATTTGAGTTTGTGGGCGTAGTGGGAATGCAGGGGGCGGATCAGGTTGAGGGGCTTCTCGGCCCGGGAGGCGATGACGTTGTCGCCGGGCGCCAGCACCACGCCGGTCTGGCCGTCCTGGGTCAGATAGACGTCGACGTCGGCGTCGCGGACCAGGACGCGCAGGTCTTTCTCGAAAGGCAGGACCATGGGACGGAAGGCGTGCAGGAAGGGGCAGATGGGCGTCAGGGCGAAGACGTTGAGCTCCGGGTAGATGAGGGGGCCGCCGGCGGAGATGGAGTAGCCCGAGGACCCCGTCGGCGTGGACACGATCATGCCGTCGGCCCGCACCGTGCCGAGGTGGTCGTTGCCGTACCACATGTCCAGGCGGATCATGCGCGCCAGACTCCCGCAGCTGATGACCAGGTCGTTGATGGCGTATCCCTTGTAGAACTCCTGGCCCCGTCGCAGGACGTGGAAGCTTATCACCAGACGCAGGGACATGTCGTACTCACCGCGCAGGATCGTCGTCAGGGACTCCCGCCAGTCAGCCGGCGACATCTCCGTCAGGAAGCCGACCTTGCCCAGGTTCAGGCCCAGGATGGGGATGCCCAGGTCCTGGACGGCCCGGGCCACGGCCAGCAGGGTCCCGTCGCCGCCCAGGGTCAGGATCATTTCCGCGCCGGCCCAGGTTTCTGCAGGGTGCGCCGCTTCGCGCGTGGTCTCGACGATGCGGGCCGAGCGTCCCTCGTGTCCGAGCCAGTCCCGGATCTGCCCGGCCATGCTGCGGGCCAGTTCGTTTGCGCTGTTGTGGACGATGACGATTTTGGTGATGATTTTGCCCATTTGCGGGACTGTATGCAAAAGGCGACGGGTGTTCAAGGACAGCGTACCCACGCTTGAAGCCGTCGTCCTGCCTGAAAACAAAGAGAAATTTTTTTATTCCGGCTTTTCGTGAATTTTCCTAAAGTTCTCGCGGCGGCAACCGATAGGGAGAAGTAAGAGGTATAGCCCGTGACAGTGAACCCCTTCCTCGTCAAAAACGTGGTGCGGACCTACGACCAGCACCAGGACACAGGCCGACGCATCGCCAGGTTCAAGAAGTACTTGGACCGCGCCGGACAGGGGGATTCCGTATCCATTTCCAAGGAGGCCAAGCGCCGCCAGCTCGTGGAGAAGGTCGCCCGGGAGATCGTGGACAACCTCATCGGCTCGGACAGCACCAACCCCGTGGTCCGAGACATCAAGCAGCAGCTCATGAGCGAGTTCGGCGGGGACATGGTCTTCAGGTACCCTTCGGACGGAAGCGGGCTGCAGGTTCTGAAGAAGACGGAACAAGGCGTCAGCGAATTGACCAACGGCCAGAAGGATGCTTTCATGCGCCGTCTGTGGGAGATCGCCCTGAGCAGGGTCAACGAGACGATGCTCTGATATTTTTCATGCACGGGCGGGAAACCGCCGATGCGGCCGGCACTGCCGGCGCAGCCGGGACACCCGGAGGGAGGGGAACATGACCATCAGCAACATCACCACCAAGGTCAGCGGGTACGAATCGCACCGCCTGGAGCAGCTGGAGCAGAAGCACCAGGAGGCCCAGAAGGCGGCCGCAAACCAGGAAGGGGCCAACGACCGCATCTCCATCTCCGAGGAGGGGCGCCTCAAGGCCGCGGCCTTCAAGGCGGCGCAGGAAAGCGACGGAATGCGCGCCGACAAGGTCGCGGACCTGAAGGCCAGGATCGAGGCCGGCGAGTACAAGCCCGAAGGCAAGGACATTGCGGCCGGCCTCGTGCGGCAGGAGCTCGACGTCTGGGGATAGGCCCGCGTCGTCAGAGGTCATGAAAAAGCCCGACCGGTCCGCCGGTCGGGCTTTTCTTATGAGTTGGCCAGGCGCCTGTCCCCTCCGCCCAGATCCCGCAGCAGCACGCGCGATGGATAGGGCAGGTCCGTCTGCGGGGACTGCAGCCCCAGGCGTTCCTGGACGTTGACGCAGATGGGCCCCGTCAGGTTGAGGGTGCAGCCTTCGGGGTCGCCCTTGGGCACCGTGACGCTGACCAGGATGAACAGGTCGCTCACGCTCCGGATGCGGAGGATGCGCTCCTCCACCGAGGCCAGGCGGATCTCGTAGCCGGGCAGGAAGGAAAAGGGGTCGGCCAGCATCATGCCCATGCCGGGCATTTCCATGCTCTGCAGGAAATGGAACGGAGAGCCGGGCTTGAACTCGACCAGGGCGAACTCCCGCAGGGACTCGAAGCCGATGAGACCCCGCGGAAAACGGATGGTCTTGTCCAGGGACACCGAGATGGGCCCGATGCGGGTATTTATCGTCTGTCTGTGCTTGTCCATAGTGTTGCCGCCATCATCAGGTCGTGGTTGTCGAGTTCAAGGGCCGAGGCGTTCTGATTTTGCACCTTCTGGTACAGTTCCTCACGGTACACGGGCATGTGCTCGGGCACGTCGAGGCCGATCTTTATCTGCTGCCCCTTGATGCTCAGAATCGTGATTTTGATGTCGTCGCCCAGATGCACGCTTTCGCCGGGCCGACGCGAGAGTATGAGCATAAACCCTTCCTAGAGGTAGTTGACCAGGCTCATCTTCATGATCATGGACGATGATTTGAGGACCGTCTCGTAGGACAGCTGCTGGTTGGCCAGCTCCGTCAGGAGCGTGGCCAGGTCGGCATCCTCGATGTTGCTCATGCGCTCGGTCTCGTTGAGCTTGAGACCCGAGAGCACCGTGTCGGCGACCTCGAGCCTGTTCTCACGGGCGCCCACGGAAGCCAGCTGGGTGGTGAAATGTTCCTGGGAGGTCTTGAGGCTGTTGAGCGCCTCGGCGCAGCCCTGCTGGTCGTTGTTCTCCAGGGCCGCCACGAGCTTGCCCACGGCGACGAAGATGTTCTTCTCCCCGGCCGAATCGCCGAATGCGGGCTGGGTGCCGTGCTCGTAGTAGCCGCCGAAGACCTCGGAGCCGATGTTGTTGAGCTGCACGTACTGGCCCGCCGAAATCTCGACCTCGTGGGCCGCGGTCTGGGGGTGGATGACGAATTGAGCCCCTGAAGCCAGGGCGGTCGTCCCGCCCCTACCCGAAAGAACGAGCTTGCCTCCAGGCACGAGGAGTTCCGTCTCCCCCGCGGCCGGGTTGGACGCGGTGTGGCCCCCGGACCAGTTCACACCGCCGTCCGTGCTGTAGGAATAGGTGAAGGCCGTCCCGGACCCGATGGTCGCGGCCTCGTCAACGCGGACCATGACGTCGCCGCCGAAAAGTCCCCGCCCCTCGGCGTTGACCGCCGCCCCCATCTGCTGGACGCCGACGGAGCCGGCGCGGACGGTGAAGGTCAGTCCGTCGAGGTTCCCCCCGGTGGTCGAGACCTGCACCCCGCCGTACGGGGTGGGGATGACCGGGGTGGAGGTGGAGTTGTCCACCGTGACCGTGGTCCAGTTCGAGCCGTCCAGGGAATACCGCGCCGTGAACGTGGCCGGTGACGTTCCCGGAACCACGCCGGCCGTGGTGACCTCCACCTGCACATCCTGTTCGAAACCTCCCAGCGGGAGGGCCGAAATCGCCGCGCTTCCGCCGGTATACTTTACCGCCGACTGGGACTCGTGATCCCCCTTGTACACGGCTGTGGGCGCGATGGTCAGCCAGGAACCGGTCGTCCTGTCGGTGTTGGTCGCGGGCGAAAGGTCGAGGACCCTGTCTCTGGGCAGCGTGAGGCTGACGCCGCCCATGTCCAGGACGCCGTCCGTCCCCACCGATCCGGCGGTCCAGGTCTTCCCGCCGTCGCTGGAGTAGCGGCAGTCGATGGCCGGGCCGCCCACCGTGGCCGTGCTCCCCTCGCTGCCGATGAACTGCACGACGATGCTGCGGCTGGAGGCGCCCGTGGCCCGCCCCAGACTCTCGCCATCCTCGTCGTAGACCATGAGGGCCTCTTCGAAGGCGTTCTGCTCGAATTTCTGGCCGCCGAAAATGGACTTTCCCTCGTAGCGGGTGTTTCCCAGGTTGACGAGCTGGCTGAAGAGCTGGCGCACTTCGAAGGCCGTGGCTTCGCGGTCCGAGGCGGTCATGGTACCCGTGGCCCCCTGCTCGGCCAGGCCCTTGAGCTTGGTCAGGATGGCGCTGGTCTGCAGCATGGACTCGTCGGCCAGGTTCAGCCAGCCCTTGGCCGTGTCGACGTTGGCGCGGTACTGGTCGATGGCGGCCAGGGAGCTGCGGTAGTCCAGGACCCGGGCCGTGCCCACGGGGTCGTCCGAGGGCTTGTTGATGCGCTTCTGGCTGGAGGCCTGCAGGTTCAGATCCATGAGGCGGGACTGAGTGTTCTGCAGGTTGAAGAGAAAACTGCTGTACTGGTTGCGAAGGGATACGCGCATTGCCGGCCTCCTACTGCTTGAGCCCGAGCAGAACCTGCAGCATGGATTCCGCCGTGGTGATCAGCTTCGCGGCCGCCGTGTAGGCGTGCTGGAACTTGATCAGGTTGGTCATTTCCTCGTCCAGGTTTACGCCCGAAACGGCCTCCTGCCGGGACAGCAGATCCGTGGCCAGGGCCTCGTTGTACTCGTAGTTGAATTTGGCGCTCTGGGTGTCGGAGCCGGCCTTGGCCACGATGGTGGAATAATATTCCCCCAGGGTCTGCTGCGTCTGGCCGTCGGACTGGGTGCGCGTGGTCACGGAAGTGGACTGCAGGGCGGCGATGGCCTTGGCCGTGGTGTTGTCGCCCTCGTTCATCTCGCCGGCGCCGTTCACGTGTCCGGTGTTGATGAAGGAAATGTTGCCTTGGACGGTGGAGTTGATGGCCAGACTGCCCGCGTTTGCACCCTCGAAGAAAGTGTTGATGCCCAAGGCGGCCAGAAGGCCCGTGGAGTCGGAGCCGAAGGCGAACTCGTAGCCGCTGTCGGCGGTGATCTGCAGGTGGCGGTCGACGATGGTGGTCGAAATGTTGCTGAAGGCATTCTCCAAGGCGGCTGCGACGCTTTCAAGGCTGTGCGTTGCGGGGTCGAAATTCTGGATGCCTAGAGTTGCCGGATCCGAGGGATCGTCCTTGACAAAATCGAGGGGTCCAGACTCCACCATCTTGCCCGTTGCCTTGTCGTAAACGCTGATGACAAGATTCCCGGCCGTGAGCTTGTCGCCGAACACCAGCCCGGCCCCGCTGCCCAGCGCCGTGTTTGTGGTCCCGGCACCGAAGCTGCCGATCACGTTCTCGAACCGCTCCATCCCCGTGCCCTGGGAATGAATGCGGTTCACCTCCCAGGACAGGCTTTCGGCGAAGGCGTCGAGCTTTTCCAGATAACCGCCGATGCTCGCGTCGCGGAACTGGAATAATCCGGCCAGGCTACCCCCTGTGAGCCGGCGCTCGTTGTCCAGGCCGTTGCGCTGAACCTGCGGCGTGATGTTCACCTTGGACGAAGAGGTCTGATACCAGAAAAGCGACTTGTTCGGGAGCACCTGAAACGTGTCGCCAGCCTGGAGGCTCGTCCCCGTGCCGACGTCGAACTTCAGGATTCCACGGCCGTCGGGCATGAGAATGCCGTCCGCGCTTGCAGTGAACTGGAAGGCTTCGCTCTCGTCCTTGAGGAGCGTCTTCCCGCCGTCGGTGTAGACCTCGTATGTCACCACTCCCGCAACTTGGGAGACGACCTTCAGCGTGTATTCCGTCGCACTCTCACCGATGTATTCGATCTTGCCGTTGAAGGTCGAATTCGGGCCCAGGTTTTGAAAGACCTGCGGCCCATCCTCGAAGGACAGGCGGAAGGCGTTGGGCCCGTCCACCAGGGTGTGCCCGGCCGTGGTGGTGATGGTCAGGTTGCCCAGGCCGTTGTCGATGACGTTGATGTCCATCTTCTCGGCAAGCTGCCGGATGAGCTGCGTACGCTCGTCGCGCAGGCCGTTGGCGTTGTTCTTGCCCGTTTCCTCGGTGACGGTGATCTGCTTGTTGAGTTCGGCGATGCCGGACATCAGCTTGTTGATCTCGACGACTTCGGCCTCGATGACGTCATCGGCGCCGTCCTGCAGGCGCTGCAGGTCGCCCTGCACGGATTGCACGGCGCTGACCAGGTTGGCGGCGTGGCCCAGCAGGGCCGACCTGACGCTCGTGTCCTCGGGATTGGCCGCGAGCGTCTGCCAATCGGCCCAGAACGCCGCCAGGGAGGAATTGACCCCGTCGGTGCTCGACTCGTTCAGGACCATCTCCACCTTCTGCAGGTTCTCGTAAAGGGTCTGCCAGCGCGCCTGGTCCGAACTCTTGTCCAGGTACTGCGCCTCGATGAACTCGTCGAAATAGCGGATGACCTCGACGGCGTTGACGCCCGTGCCGAGCTGGCCCGGGGCGTAGCTGATGTAGTTGCCGTCCTCCAGGCGCACGGCCTGTCGGCTGTAGCCCGGGGTGTTGGCGTTCGAAATGTTGTTGCCGACGACCTCGATGGCCGCCTGGTTGGCGAACAGGGACTTTTTCCCTATTTCGAGCATGGAGCCTATGCCGGGCATCTAGAACCTCCCGCGCACCAGGGTGGCCGTGGCCGTGCGGTCGCGCCAGGTTCCCTTGGCGGTGTAGGTGTTGCGCTCCTTCGGGGCGACCTGGTTCTGGAAATGGCTCAGCAGCGCCCCGCTCTGCTTCCACAGGGCCATGGCCAGATCGGCGTTGACCGTGGCCTGGCGGGCGCTCTCCTGCTCGCCGGCTATGGTCTTGGCGCGCCACGTCTCGAAAACCCGTCGCTCGGCCTCGCCGAGCCCCTCCAAAAAGGGCCCGAGCTTCCCGAAACCCGACCGCTGCAGGGCATCGGCAAGGGATTCGCGTTCGCGGACCAGCTGCCGGATCAGCTCCTGTATGGACATCTCCAGCCCCGCCACCGCGTCGGGCTGCCCCGCGCGCAGGAGCGCGTGCTCTTCCCGCAGGAGCTGACAGAGAAGCTCCGTGCCCCTGGCCTGACGAACGAGACTGCCGAGTGTGATCTGTCGCATGGTGTACTTCCTTCGAAAATTCGGGCTTTGCTTCGGGAAGGGCAGGAAAGACCTGCCCGCCGCAAGGGACCTCTTCCACGACCGTGCAAATTTCCGACCACCGGGGTGGCGCGAGCCGTCAGGGAAGCGTCACGGCCGGTTTCCGGCCGGACGGGACGGGGCCGCGCCCCATCCTTCCCGGCAAGAATTTCCGGCTTCGTCAGTCGCCGTTCTCCAGGTCCATGCGCACCACGCGCAGGGCTTCCTCAAGGTCCGACGGCGCCCTGGCCACGGATGGCTCCGCAGAGGCCGGACCGTTCGCCTTCTCGATGCTCCGGGCCAGCTGTTCGGCCTGGCGCTGGGCGGTCATGGCGGCCAGGGTCCCGGCCGGGACCTCCTGCACGCGGGCCTCGGCCTGGAGCTTCGAGATGGCCTTGCGGTCCAGGGGCTTCAGGGGCTTGGCGGAGTCCGTGTCGCGGCTGGCGTTGACGAGACGCTGCGAGAGGTTCTCGTACAGCAGGTCCGAGAGGCCGATGCCGCCGCTGCGGGACATCTTGACCGAGAGTTCCTGGTCGAACATGGACAGATAGCTCTCCTCCTCCTTGGAATGGAGCATGCCGTCCTTGGGCACCGAGGAGCGCATCTGTTTCCAGATCTGCCCGATGAACACGGCCTCGAAGTCCTGGCAGGCCTTGCGGAGCTTGGCCTCGTCCTGGCCCTTTTCGCCGGGTTCGAGGCGGGAGCGCAGCTCGCGCAGGCGGTTCTGCAGGCTCTGGCCGCCATCCTGGGCAGGCAGGGCCGTGGGTGTGAGGAATTCGCTCATGTCGCCTCCCGGGTTAGAGGACCTCGAGGTCGGCGTGCAGCGATCCTGCCGACTTCATGGTTCTCAGGATGGAGATGAGGTCGCGGGGCGTGGCCCCGATGGCGTTGAGCCCGTCGACGAGTTCCTGGATGGACGCCCCGTCCATGAGGATGAGACGGCGCTGCTCCTCCCGCACCCCGACCTGTGTCGACGGCGTGACCACGGTACGACCCTGGGCGAAGGCTCCCGGCTGGGAGACCTGCGGCTGTTCGGACACGATGACGTTCAGGTTGCCGTGGGACACGGCCACCTTCGACAAGGTGACGTTGGCCCCGAGGACCACGGTGCCGGTCTTCTCGTCGACCACGACCTTGGCCCGGGTGTCGGGACGGACCTCCAGATTTTCCAGGGATGCCATGAGGCCCACGATGTTGCCCTGGTACTTGGGCGGGACCTGCAGGCGGACCGTGGACGCGTCCTGGGCCGCGGCGTACTGCCCGCCCATGGCGCGATTCAGGGTGTCCGTAACCTGCTTGGCCGTGGAGAAATCCTCCACGCCGAGTTGGATGGCCACCTCGTTCTGCTCGTTGAACGAGAAGGGCACGCTGCGCTCCACCACCGCACCGCCGGGGATGCGTCCCACGGTGGTGATGTTCTTGGTGGCCGAGGCCGCCTCGCCTGTGGCGGAAAACCCGCCCACGGCCAATGGGCCCTGGCACAGGGCGTAGACGTTGCCGTCGACGCCCTTGAGGGGAGTCAGCAGGAGCACGCCGCCCAGCAGCGACGCCGCGTCGCCCACGGAGGAGACCGTGGCGTCGAGGCGCGACCCGGGCCGGGACGAGGCCGGCATCTTGACCGTGACCATGACGGCGGCCACGTTCTTGGGCTTGAGGGCCGAACGGTCGACCTTCACGCCCATGCTTTCCAGCATGTTGGCCATAGACTGCACCGTGAACCTGGACCCGCTCTTGTCGCCGGTGCCGGGCAGGCCGACCACCAGGCCGTAGCCGACCAGGTCGTTGGAGCGCACGCCCCCGAAGGTGGCGATGTCCTTGAGACGGGCGCCGTAGGCGGGGCCGCAGAGGGCCGCCAGGACCACGACGATGACGAGCCGGATCAGGCCGGCGCGAAGACTAGAAGGGCCACACATTGTCGAGTATCCTCGCGAGCCACCCGGGGCGCTGCTTTTCGGCCAGGATGCCCTCGCCGTAGAGTTCGATGCGGGCTTCGGCCATGCTGGTGGACTTGATGGTGTTGTCGGCGTCGATGTCGCGGTCCCGGACCACGCCCTGGACCACCACGATCTGCGTCTCGCCGTTGACCCTCGTCTCCCGCGCGCCGACGACCTCCATGAGCCCGCCGCCGAGCACCCGGGAGACCCTGGCCGCCACGGTGGTGCTGATGGTGCTTTCGCGCTTGGTCTCGCCGTCGCCCTCAAAGTTGCTGAGGGAACTCGCATCGACCATGGCTCCCGAACCGACTTCCGCCCCGGGGATGAGGGGCAGCTTGTCCTTGCCCAGGTACGCCGTGGCCCCGAGGGTCATGGTGTTTTCCTTGTCGGCCGTGGTCGAGGCCTTGTTCTTGGCCAGGGTCGTTTCCACGACCTTGATGAGCACCACGTCGCCGACCCTGCGGGCGCGGGAGTCGGCGAAAAGCGAGGTCGCGCCGTCGGGGTCGTAGAGGGAGCCCGGGTTGGTCGCCGGGTCCGCCCTCTCCTGGGGCGGAGGCGTGACGATGGCCGCGGGCATGGGCGGCCGGCTCGTGGCCCGGCAGCCGGCCAGGGCCAGAACGGCTATGAAAAGGTACGTCAGTCTGTGCATGTTTCCTCCCGGACTACGGCACCAGGGCCGTCTCCGCGTCGACGATCCGTGCGGCCACCACCCGGCGGCTTTGCATGTTCCGGACCTTTATGGTGCTGCCGATGCCGCCGTCCTCGAGGCTCTCCACCGGCACGGTCAGCTTCATGGAATCCCCTTCGTAGACCAGGGTCAGGACCTGGCCCTTGGCCACGACCGGGATGGGCTCCACGGCATCGGCCGAGATGGCCTGCCCCTCGCCCACGGCCGCGGTCATGCGCAGGGGCAGTCCGCGCCCGTCCCAGGGCGGTCGGGCCATGTAGGCCAGATTCTTGCGCGCGAAACCGACCAGCCCGGCCTCCAGCACGTCGCCCCGGTTCAGGACCCGGGCCGCGCAGGGGACGGTCTTCCAGACATCGGCGAAGACCGTGCCCGTGAAGCTCTCCAGCACGCGCCCGCCCTCGTCCACGGCTTCGAGCCGCAGGCTGATGCGGCCCGGGGCCGGCGTCGCGACGGGCACGACGCGCATCTGGACGGGCGTCTTGTCCTTGAGGAAGAGGTAGTCGGCGATGCGGTGCTCGCGGATCTCGACCTCCCCTTCGTAGCCGGCCAGGGCCGTCGTCAAAATTTTGTCGATTCCGGGAATGAGACTCCGGCCGCTGACGACCTGCCCCCCGCGCTGGACCTGCACCTGATCCGGGACCGCGATGGGCGGCAATCCCGGCCCCAGACGCTGCTCGATGAGCTCGCGCAGCCGCGGCCCGCTCAGGTTGGCCCGCGCGCCGGGAAACCGCGGCGCGGCCAGCAGGGGGGTGTCCCCGGCCCCGGCCAGCACGGCCTCGGCCCGCAGGCCCTCGGCCCTGGCCAGGTCGCGCAGGGCGATGGCCTCCCCGTCCACGCACACCGCTTCCGCCACGACCAGCCTGTCCTGCGACAAGGCCAGGCCGGGAATGGACAGAAGCATGAGCAGGATGACGAAAAGACGCATTCCCTACCTCTTCAGCTGATTGGCGATCTGCAGCAGGGAGTCGGCCGTGGAGATGGACTTGGAGTTGGCCTCGTAGGCGCGCTGCCCGACGATCATGTTGACCATCTCCTCGACGATCTCCACGTTGGACATCTCCAGAAAACCCTGGGCCAGGGTGCCGGCGTTGTTCTCGCCGGGCACGCTCTCCACCGCCTCGCCGGACCCGTCGGTCTGGACGTAGAGGTTGCGGCCCACGGCCTTGAGGCCCGCGGAGTTGATGAAGGTGTAGATGGGGATGTCCGTGGCCGCGATCTCCGCGCCCGCCTTGTCCGCGCAGGTCAGATGGCCGTCCTCGGTGACCACGATGTTCTGGGTCTCGGGCGGGACGACGAACTCGGGCTGCAGGGGATGCCCGTTGTCGGTCACGATGCGGCCGTCGCTGTCGAGCTTGAAGGCCCCGTTTCGGGTGTAGTGCTCCTCGCCGTTGCGGTCGACGCGGAAGAACCCGTCGCCCTCGATGACCAGATCGAGCTGGTTGCCCGTGTTCTGGAAATCGCCCTGGCTGAAGATCTTGTGCACGGACACGGGGCGCACGCCCATGCCCACCTGCATGCCCACAGGCAGCTGGTTGCCGTCCTGGTTGGTCGCGCCGGCGATCTTCATGTTCTGGTACATGAGGTCCTCGAACTCGGCCCTGTTCTTCTTGAAGCCCGTGGTGTTGACGTTGGCCAGGTTGTTGGAGGTCACGTCCAGGTTGAGCTGCTGGGCGATCATGCCCGAAGCGCTGGTCCATAAGGCTCGAATCATGCTCTTCTCCTTGCGGCGCAGTCCGCCGCGGCCAGGTCGTCCGGGTTCGGACGCCGCGGCCTGCATCAATAATATTATCTCGGCGCGCCCACTTCGGCGATGGCCTTCTTGTCCTGCTCGAAGGTTCCGCTGATCATCTTCTGATAGGCCTCGAAGGCCCGCAGGGCCTCGATCATGTTGACCATTTCCGAAACCACCTCGACGTTGGCCCCTTCCAGGAAGCCCTGCTCCACCGTGGCGTCCTCGGCCGGGACGGGCTGGGCGTTCGAGCCTTCCTTGATGCGAAACATCGAGTGACCGACCTTTTCCAGGTTCCGTGGGTCCTCGACCCTCATCAGGGAAATGACGTCCACGGCCTCCCCGTTCACGGACAGCTGGCCGCTCGAATCGATGAGCACCGTGCCGTCCTCGGGAATCTGCAGCGGACCGCCCTCGCCCAGGAGCTGATTGCCGTGGCCGTCCACGACGTAGCCTTCGCTGGAGCGGTGGTAGACGCCCTGACGGGTCAAAAATTCCCCTTCCGGCGTCTGGACCCGGAAAAAGCCGTCCCCGGCGATGGCCAGATCGAGGGGGTTGCCCGTGCTGCGCATGGCGCCCTGGGACAAGTCTATGGCCTGCTCGGCGATCCTGGGCTGGGCCAGGACATTGCCCTGGGGCCATGGCACCCGCTCGCTCAGGGTGGTGTTGGGGTCCAGCAGGTCGTGGGCATAACGGCGGAACGTGTCCCGGAACGAGAGTTTGTCCGCCTTGAAGCCCGTGGTGTTCACGTTCGCCAAATTATTGGCGATGGTATCAAGCCTGTGCTGCTGGGTCAGGGCCCCGAACACGGCGCTGTAGCTGCTTTCTTGCATGGGAATCCTCCTCGACACGAGGCTTTATGCACATACCAGGCCAGTGCGCCGAAGCCCGGAAACAGCGGGACACCGCGCCGGAAAAAAACACTTGACGGCCATCCCCCCAGTCATGCAAGGGAAACGGTTGCAGAGCGGGTGTAGCTCAATGGCAGAGTACAAGCTTCCCAAGCTTGGAGTTGCGAGTTCGACCCTCGTCACCCGCTCCACTCCTGTATGTGGTCATACTGATATTCGGTAGCTGATGGGGGTGGGCCTTTTCGTGGTCCACCTTTTTTTTTCCGGCGGACATAAATGGACAAGAACGAAATTCACGCAAGGCTTCTGGAACTGGTCACGCCCCTTTGTCTGGCGCGGGACCTCGAGATCTGGGGTATCGACCTGCTCTTCGGGGCCGGCGGGCGCCACAAGATCGTGCGCGTCTACCTCGACTCCGCCCAGGGCGTGGGCATCGAAGAGTGCGCCGACATCAGCCGTCACCTGAGCCTGGCCCTGGACGTCGAGGACATCATCCCCGGGGCGTTCACCCTGGAGGTCTCCTCGCCCGGCCTGGAGCGCCCCTTCTTCTCCCTGGAGCAGATGACCGCCTACATCGGCCAGACGGTGCGCCTCCGACTGGAAAAGCCCCTCGAGGGCAGAAAGAATTTCAAGGGCAGCCTGCTTGCCATAAGTCCCCCCCTGTTCACCCTGTCCGACGGTGCGAACACCTTCGAACTGAACTGGGAGGACGTGGGCAAGATCAATCTCGTCTACGAACACAACGACCAGGGCAAGCCCGGAAAACGATAATATTTCGGAACGCGGCGGTTGTTTCCGCCCTCAGAACGGAGGACGTTCATGAATTTGGAACTCAAGAAAGCCATCGATCAGATCAGCAAGGACAAGGGCATCGACCGGGAGATGCTGATCGACACCCTGGAAGAAGCCATTCGGGCCTCCGTGACCAAGAAGTATGGCGACAAGATGGATATCGAGGTCACCTTCAACGAGGAGACCGGCGAGATCGAAGTCTATCAGTTCAAGATCGTGGTCGAAGAGGTCGAGGATCCCGACACCGAGATCATCATGGCCGACGCGATCAAGCACGACCCCAACGTCGAACTCGACGACGCCATCGGCTTCCGCCTGCAGGTCGAGGACCTGGGGCGCATCGCCGCCCAGAGCGCCAAGCAGGTCATCATCCAGCGCATGCGCGACGCCGAGCAGGAAATCATTTACGAGGAATACAAGAACCGCAAGGGCGAGATCGTCAGCGGCATCATCCAGCGCCGCGACCGCTCGGGCTGGATCATCAACCTCGGCCGCACCGAGGCCCTGCTGCCCAAGGACAAGCAGATCCCGCGCGAGCGCTTCCGCCAGGGAGACCGCGTCGAGGGCCTGATCATCGACGTGCGCAAGGAAGGCCGCGGGCCGCAGATCATCATCACCCGCTCCGACTCCGAATACATGGTCGCCCTCTTCCGCCGCGAGGTGCCCGAAGTGGCCGACGGCACGGTCAACATCATGGGCGTAGCCCGCGACCCGGGCCTGCGCGCCAAGGTCACGGTCCTGTCCCAGGATTCCAACGTCGATCCGGTGGGCGCCTGCGTCGGCATCCGCGGCTCGCGCATCCACAACATCGTGCAGGAACTGCGCGGCGAGCGCATCGACATCGTGCTCTGGAGCCCGGACATCGCCACCTACGCGGCCAACGCCCTGTCTCCGGCGCGCATCTCCAAGATCGCCATCGACGACGAGGAGAAGTCCCTGGAGGTCGTGGTGCCCGAAGACCAGCTGACCCCGGCCATCGGCAAGAAGGGCCAGAACGTCAAGCTGGCCGCCAAGCTGCTGGGCTGGAAGATCGACATCTTCACCAACACCCGCTTCAACAAGCTGCACAAGAACCGGCAGCTCCTGGAGCAGCTGGCCAGCGCGGCCCAGGTTTCCGTGGCCGACTTCACCGAGGCGGGCTTTGACTCCCTGGAAGCCATCGCAGCCTGCACCAACGAGCAGCTGTTCGACATCCAGGGCATCGACGAGGAAAACATCGGCAACCTGCGCGCGGCCCTGAACCTGCTCATCAGCCAGAACAAGGAAGAGGAGCCGGAAGCGGTCGCGGAAGAGCCGGCGGAAGTCGCCGGTGGCGAGCAGGCCGAAGCCGGGGACGAGGAATAGGATGGAACCTGCGGACACGCCGGCCGGAAGCGGCCATCGGCCGATGCGCATGTGCGTCGTCTGCAGACAGCGTTTTTACAAGGACGAACTGCTGAGATTTGTCTGCCCTGTTCACGGAGAGCTCACTCTGACCGCTGACAGCACCGGAAAACTTCCGGGACGGGGTTTTTATCTTTGCCGCGATGCGGCGTGCCGGAACAGATTCGAGCGATTCAAGGGCTGGCAGAAGAAATGCAAGGGGGTTGGGAATGTCCATTAGATTGCGCGTGAGGGATCTGGCCACGGAGCTTGATATCTCCAGCAAGGATTTGATGACGATATTGCGGGAGCTCAGGATTCCGGCCAAGAGCCACATGAGCAGCCTGACCGATGAAGAGGCCGATCAGGTGCGCAGCCACCATCGTAACAGGTCTGCCGAGCCGCAGGTCGTCGAGACGCGCGCCACCTCGGGAGTCATCGTGCGCAAGCGCCACAGGGCCGCGGCTGTCGAAGCCCCCTCCGCGCCCGAAGCATCGGCCGGCGACACGGAAACCGAAGCCGAAAGCGGCGAGGCCGCCGTCGAAGCGGGTCCTGAAACGGAAAAGCCCAGAACGCGCAAGTCCGCTCGCGCCGTGGTCATCACTCCGGCCCGCATCATCGCCCCGGAGCCGGTCGCGCCGGAAGCCGCACAAGAGGCTGCCCCCGAAGCGCCCGAAACCGTAGCGGTCGCCGAGGCCCCCGAAACCCCGGCCGAGCCCGTGGCCGCCGAAGCCCCTGCGCAGCCCGTCGCCGTCGAAGAGACGGCAACCGAGGAAGACGCCGGGGACGCGGGCGACGAAACGGCCGAAGCCACGGCGGAAACAGCCGCCGAAGGCGATGACGAGGCCAAAAGGGGCCGCAAGAAAGGCAAGAAGCCCAAGCCGGCTCCCCCGACCGTCGCGGTCAAGGTCATTTCCCGTCCGACCATCGTCGAATTTCCCGACACCCGTCCCGAAGGCCAGCCGCCCGTCAGACCCATGGGTCCTGCGGCGCGCCCCATGGGCCCTGCCGCACAGCGCCCCATGGGCCCCGCCGGCCAGCGCCCGAGCGGTCCCGGCCAGCGTCCTACCGGCCCCGCGGGCCAGCGCCCCGGCGGCCCCGGTCCCCGTCCCATGGGCCCCGGTGACACCGGCGCACCCCGCCCCGCGCCCGAAGGCGAAGCGGCCCGCAATGCCCGCGGCAAGAAGAAGGGCCGCCGCACCGTGGAGGCCGAGGACCTGTACCGCAAGGAGGAGTTCAACCTGAGCAAGGGCAAGAAGGCCCAGCGCGCCGAAGCCCGCAGGGCCGGCGGAGCCCGCGCTCAGCAGCAGATCACCCAGCCGCTGAAGGCGTCCAAGCGCAAGATCCGCGTCGAGGACACCATCCGGCTGACGGACCTGGCCCATCAGATGGGCATCAAGGCCCAGGACCTGATCAAGAAGCTCTTCTCCATGGGCGTCATGGCGACCATCAACCAGTCTCTCGATTTCGAGACAGCGTTGCTGCTCGCCGCCGACTTCAAGTACGAGGTGGAGAAGGTCGGCTTCTCCGAAGACGAATTCCTGCTGCCCAAGGAGGCCGACAAGGCCGAGGATCTGAAGCCGCGTCCGCCCGTGGTGACCATCATGGGCCACGTCGACCACGGCAAGACCTCGCTCCTGGACGCCATCCGCTCCACGAGCGTGGCATCGGGCGAGGCCGGCGGCATCACCCAGCACATCGGCGCGTACCACGTCAACACGCCGCGCGGCGAAGTGGTCTTCCTCGACACGCCCGGCCACGAAGCCTTCACCACCATGCGCGCCCGCGGCGCCAAGGTCACGGACATCGTCGTTCTGGTCGTGGCCGCCGACGACGGCGTCATGGAGCAGACCCGCGAAGCCGTGAGTCACTCCAAGGCCGCCGGCGTGCCCATCGTCGTGGCCGTGAACAAGATGGACAAGGAAGGGGCCGACCCCGACCGCGTCAAGCGCGAACTGTCCGACCTTGGCCTCATGCCCGAAGACTGGGGCGGCGAGACCATCTACGCCCATGTTTCGGCCAAGAAGCGCCAGGGCCTGGACGAATTGCTTGAACTGATCCTTCTGCAGGCCGAAGTGCTTGACCTCAAGGCCAACCCGGACAAGCCCGGCCGCGGCCACGTGGTCGAGGCGAAGCTTGACAAGGGACGCGGCCCCGTGGGCACGGTCCTCATCCAGGAAGGCCAGATCAGCCAGGGCGACGCCTTTGTCTGCGGCCTGATCAGCGGCAAGGTCCGGGCCATGTTCGATGACCAGGGCCGGCAAATCAAGACCGCCGGACCGGCCATCCCGACGGAAATCCAGGGCTTCGAGGGCATCCCCGAGGCGGGAGACGAGTTCGTCATCGTCAAGGACGAGAAGGTTGCCCGAAAGATCGCCGAGGACCGCCGCGTCAAGCATCGCGACAAGGAACTGGCCAAGGAATCCAAG
>JANJWV010000015.1 GCA_024709365.1 Desulfomicrobium sp.
ATGGCGGGGCCGATGGGACTCGAACCCACGGCCTCCGGCGTGACAGGCCGGCGTTATAACCGTCTTAACTACGACCCCGCATGGTCTTCTTGGTGGGCGGTACAGGGATCGAACCTATGACATTCGGCTTGTAAGGCCGACGCTCTCCCAGCTGAGCTAACCGCCCTGCCCCGTCCAACGAGAAAATGCTTTTATGGAGACATCCGCCTCATGTCAAAGGGTTTTTTCGTTAAAAATCGAAATCGGAGAAAAATTCTCGGAAAACGCGGGCCGGCCTGGGTTCACGCGGCCCGGTCCGGGCTGTCGCCGTCCGTTTCGAGCTCGCGGACATCGGCCTTTCTGCGGATCCAGTTGATGCTTTTGAGCACCGGATCGCGGGAGATGAGGTAGCGCTCCAGGCGGAACTTGCCGGGGAAGTCCATGAGCACGATGCCCAGGAACATGGTCAGCAGGCCCTGGCCTGGCATGAAGAGCATGATCACCCCGCCCAGGAGCAGGACCACGCCCAGGGCGTTCTTGAGCACGAGCACGGCCAGGCGCAGGACCGGATGCCTTCTTCGCCACGGCGTGGGGCCGCGGCGGTCCCGGCGGAAGTAGTCCGCCGGGATGCGCACGGCCAGAATGGGCACCACGGCCAGGGACCCGACGAAGGTCAGTGCCGAGACCGCTGCCAGCCACCAGCCCCAGTCCTCGATGCCGGCGAACATGCTCAGGCTCCTGTCCGGTTCATGGACGTATCACAGCCCTCCCCGGAACTCGGCCAGGGTCTTGGCATACTCCTCGGGCTTCAGGCGCGGGCCGAAGACCGTGACGACCTTGGATGCCGCCAGGCTCGCGAAGCGGCCGGCCTCGGCGTAGGTCATGCCGTGGGTGATGCCGTGCAGGAAGGCCCCGGCGAACATGTCGCCCGCCCCGTTGGTGTCCACGGGCGCAACCGGGTACGGGTCGACCTCGTGCAGGGCGTAGCCGTCGAAGATCAGGGCCCCCTCCCCGCCCAGCGTCACGACGAAGCTGCCCGCTATGCGGCGCAGGCTGTCAACGGCCTTGGCCAGGGTGCGGCACTCGCCCCACAAGAGGGCTTCCTCGCGGTTGCAGAACAGCAGATCGACGCCTTCGCCGATGATCTCTTCCAGGCCCAGGCGGAAATACTTGACCATGGACGGGTCCGAGAAGCTCAGCGCCGTCTTCACGCCGGCCTCGCGGGCCAAACGCATGGCCTCGGCCACGGCCGGGCGCGCCGTGGGCGAGGTGACGAGGTAGCCCTCGGAGTAGACGAACTCGGAGTCGCGCAGGGCCTCGGGGCGCAGCTGGTCCACGGACAGGGACTCGGAGATGCCCAGGAACGTGTTCATGGTCCGCTCGGCGTCGGGCGTGACCATGACCAGGCACTTGCCCGTCACGCCCTCGGCCCGGCGCTCGGCCAGGTTGGTGTCCACGCCGGCCCGGGCCAGCTCCTGGGTGTAGAAGTCGCCCATCTCGTCGTTGCTGACCAGGCAGGTGTAGAAGGAGCGGCCGCCGAACAGGGCGTTGGCCACCACGGTGTTGGCCGCCGAGCCGCCGCCCGAGCGCGCGCTGCGCTCGCCGCGCAGGTATTCGAGGAGCTCGAACTGGCGATCCTCGTCGACCAGGGTCATGAAGCCCTTCTCCACGCCCATGGTCTGCAGGAAGGCGTCGGAGACTTCGAATTCCATATCCACCAGGGCGTTGCCCATGCCGTAGATGTCGTATTTCATCGGGTTTCCTTGTTTGATGATTTTGGTCCCATAGGTCTCATGGGTCCTATGGGACCTATGTTGGTCAAGCCTGCCCCGAGCCCAGACGCTGGAACCTCCAGGCCTCCAGCACCGACTGTACCAGCGAGGCCAGGGGGATGGCGAAGAAGACGCCCCACACGCCCCAGATGCCGCCGAAGACGAGGATGGCCGTGATGGAGGCCACGGGGTGCAGGTTCACGGCCCCGGACAGGAGCAGGGGCACCAGGAGGTTGGCGTCCAGGAGCTGGATCAGCAGGTACGTAACCATGGCCCAGGTGAACTGCGCGCCGAGGCCCCACTGGATGTAGCCGATGATCAGCACCGGCACGACCACCACCACGGCCCCGATGTACGGGATGATGACGGACAGCCCCACCAGCAGGCTCAGGAGCATGGCGTAGTCCAGGCCGAAGAGCAGGAAGCAGGCGTAGGTCGCGGCCCAGACGATGAGCACTTCCCAGATCCTGCCGCGCACGTAGTTGCCGGCCTGGGTCTTGAAGTCCGTCCAGACCTTGCTGGCCAGGGTGTGGTCCGCGGGCAGGAAGCCGCTCAGCCATTCGAGGATGACCCGCTTGTCCTTGAGAAAGAAGAACACGAGGATGGGCATGAGCACGAGGTAGACCACGAAGGAGAAGACCGAGCGCACCGACGAGAGCGAAAAGGCCAGGACCTTCTGGCCGATCTGGGAGAACTGCACGGTCACGGAGTCCACGATGGCCTGGACCTGCGCCTCCGTGAAGAAGGGGTATTTCCGGGGCAGGTATTCCAGGGCGGTCTGGCCCTGGGCCACGATGGCCGGGATGTTCTCGATGAGGTCCGTG
This sequence comes from Desulfomicrobium sp., assembly GCA_024709365.1. GTDB lineage: Bacteria > Desulfobacterota > Desulfovibrionia > Desulfovibrionales > Desulfomicrobiaceae > Desulfomicrobium. The sequence goes on from JANJWV010000015.1 coordinate 2,576, forward strand.
ATCTGCGAGGCCAGCAGCGGGATGAGCGCCAGGAGCAGCACGGCCAGGAAGAGCATGAAGAGCCCGAAGACGAGGGCCACGGCCAGCATGCGCGGGCAACGGAAACGCTCCAGGATGCGCACCAGGCCCTCCAGGAGGAAGGCGATGACCACGCTGGCGATGACCGGCGCCAGGAGATTGCCGACGGACAGGACGACGGCCGTTCCGATGGCCAGGACCAGCAGGAGGATGACCAGCTGCGTGTCCGAGAAGACCGTGTGCAGCCACTTGCGCAGGATTTCCATTTTGTTGCTCGCTCGGGGTGGAAATGGGCTTCCGGTTATCTAGACACAGCCGTGCGCGCCGTCAACGCGGGGCCTGCGCCGAAAAAAACGGCCGCCCCGTGAGGGGCGG
>JANJWV010000194.1 GCA_024709365.1 Desulfomicrobium sp.
TCCATGGATATTGCTCCGCACGCAGCGAATGATGAGTGTTCTGATCCGAAATCCGCGCGCAAAGACCGTACGCGGTGCGCAATTCCTCTCCCACGCAATGCGCATCCTCTCCCATGTTCCCACTCCGCACTCCCAGAGCCGCGTCGTAGCTCGCAACAGAAAGGCCCGCGCAAAGTCGGTACGACTTCGACACGGGCCTTGATCTTCGCCGTTTCGGAAACGGGAAAAGGTCAGGATTTGCCGGCGGCGTGCATTTCGTCCAGCAACTGGCCGAGCCGGGCCAGATGGCTCTTCTCCTCGCCGGCGATCTGCTCCAGGATGGCGCGGTTCTCTTCGTTCGAGACCCATTCTGACGCGCGCATGTAGAGATCCAGGGCCTGGGCCTCGATGGACATGGCCATGGACACGACGTCCACGGGGCTGTCCATGTCGGGCTTGAAGCGTTCCAGGTATTCCTGGGTGGTCATGCCACCCTCCATGAGCGGAGTGACGAAGGAGCACTCGAAGGCCCCGCGGTCGTCCTTGCCCGTCAGGCGGGTGTATTCCTCGAACAGCCGGTCCTTGTGCTTGATCTCGATGTCGGCCAGCAGCCTGAAGACGCCCTTGATCTTTTCGTCGTAGGCCCGCTCCAGCATGCGCAGGTAGAAGTCGCGCAGCCCGTCCTCCAGGGAATAGGCCGTGGCCAGGATCTGCTCGGGGCTGTCAAGTTCGGTGAACAGGTCGACGCCCTCCTCCTCGGGACCGGAGGCCCTCTGGCCGGTCCAGGCCTTGAAACCGCCCGAGAGATTGATGACCTGGTCAAAGCCCTTGCCGGCCAGGGTCTGGGCGGCGATGCGGCTGCGGCCGCCGATGGCGCAGTAGACGAGCACCGGCTTGGAACGGTCGATCTCGGCCAGGGAATCCGTCAGCACGGCCATGGGGACGAGCTTGGCGCCGGGGATGTGCCCCTCCTCGTATTCGCCGGGCTGGCGCACGTCGAGAATGGTCACTTCCTGCAGGGTCTTGTCGGAAAGATAGGCCCGGGCCTCGTCCGGGTTCATGGACTGAACAGGCGTGAAGAATTGTTTCCAGCGCATGGTGCCTCCTCGAAAATTTGTCCCCGCATAATGCCCCCGGATGGGGGAAAATTCAATACACGGTTGGGGATTGACGCAAAACGGGCCTTATCGTATTTTCACGAAATACGATTTACTATTGGAGCCGATAATGAGCCAGGACAGGAACGACGACGCCCTCGCATCCCTCTGCAAAGCCCTGGGGCACCCCGCCCGGGTGGCCATCCTCAGGCATCTGCTGCAGGTCGACCGCTGCATCTGCGGCGAAATCGTCAGCATCCTGCCCCTGGCCCAGTCCACGGTCAGCCAGCATCTCAAGCAGCTCAAGGAGGCGGGGCTCATCCGCGGCGAGATCGAGGGGCCGCGCATCTGCTACTGCGCGGACAAGGAACGGCTGGCCGAACTCAAAAACCTCGTCACCGCACTCTAGCTGACTGTTGGAAAATTCAAAATTCACAGGGCGTTCAAAAATGGTGAGATGCAAGGAAGCGGAAAAAGCCAGGACGCGCAGTGTATTGCGCATACATAAGCGGTCTGGCTTTTTTCGCTGACGCAGCAGATCGCCATTTTTCAACGCCCTGCTAGGACACTATGGAACCCTTGCAGCCCTTTCCCATGGCCCCTTCCGGCCCGTGTTCAGGTCCGTGCGCCCCTGACGCGGCCTCCAGCCCCCCTGCCCCGGCACCGGGAGCGTGCTGAGGCCCGCCGCCGGCCCCTGGTGCAGGGGTGGACGATCTTCCGGGCTACCGCATCGAACACTACGTCGAAGCCTTCGTGCCCTCCGCTGCGGGACGCATCCCGCGTCTGCGGACCGGCCCCACGGCGCTGGACCGGCTCGGGACCTGCCGGGCCCGGCTCGGCCTTGACCGCAACCACTACACCGTCAACCCCGGCCTCTACGCCGTCGGCGCTCCCGGCCCCGACTCCGCGGTGGTCGTCACGGCCAACTACAAGCTGACCTTCGACACGGTCCGCTTCGCCCTGGCCGGACGCGACGTCTGGCTGCTGGTGGTCGACACGCGCGGCATCAACGTCTGGTGCGCGGGCGGCAAGGGCACCTTCAGCGCGGCCGGCGTCAGTGAGCAGGTCAATAAGACCGGGCTCGACCGCGTCGTGTCCCACCGCCGCCTCATCCTGCCCCAGCTCGGGGCCAATGGCGTGCGTGCCCGCGACCTGCGCGAGGCCTGCGGGTTCGAGGCCGTGTTCGGGCCCGTCCGGGCCGAGGACCTGCCCCGCTACCTCGACCACGGCATCGACGAGGCCATGCGCGAGGTGACCTTCACCCTGCGGGAGCGCGCCGCCGTCATCCCCGTGGAGCTGGTCCTGGGCTGGAAGCCCATCGTAGGCGCTTTCGCCGTGGCGGCGATCCTGAGCCTCATGGGGCAGGGATTCTCCCTCGCGGCCATCTGGAGCCGCTGGCTGGTGGCGGCGGTCGGCACCCTTCTGGGCCTCTTCTGCGGCTCGGTCCTGTTCCCGCTCCTTCTGCCGCGGCTGCCGCGCACCTTTTCCCTGGGCGGGGCGGTCCTCGGGCTGGCCGGCGCCCTGGCGCTGCCGCTTCTCTTTTCGCACGCCGCCTGGCCGACCCTGGCCGGGGCGGGGCTGTGGACTGTCGTCCTGTCGTCCTGGCTGGGACTCAACTTCACGGGCTCCACGCCATACACCTCGCCCTCGGGCGTGGAGAGGGAGATGCGCCGGGCCATCCCCGTCCTGGCGGCCTGCACCCTGCTGGCCGCGATCCTGTTCGTGGCCGGAAACTTCGCCGGAGGGACCGCATGAAACGCTACCGACACCTCGAAAACGTGGCCACCCTGGCCTACGACCGCGAGAAATGCGTGGGCTGCGGCCTGTGCGCCACGGTCTGCCCGCACCGCATCTTCGCCGTACGGGACGGCAAGGCCGAAGTGTTGGACCGCGAGGCCTGCATGGAGTGCGGGGCCTGCGCCCTGAACTGCCCCACCGCGGCCGTCACCGTCACGCCGGGCGTGGGCTGCGCGCAGTACATCATCCAGACCTGGCTGCCGGGCAAACGCGGGACTTCCTGCTGCTGAATCCTTGACCGCGGCGCGGAAATGCAGGAATTCTCCGACTTCCAAACCACGGAGGAATCATGCTCGACCGCACCGAAGCCCTGGCCATGCTCAAGGCCAGCGCCCCCGACCATCTCTATGTCCATGCCCTGGAAACCGAAGCCGTCATGCGCGCCCTGGCCGCCCGCCTGGGCCAAGACCCCGAAACCTGGGGCCTGGCCGGCCTGCTGCACGATCTCGACTACCCCGAGACCAAGGACACCCCCGAAAAACACGGCCTGCTGACCGCCGAAACCCTGGCCGGCAAGTTGCCCGAAGAGGCCGTGCAGGCAATCGCCCGCCACAACGAGATGAACGGCAACCTGCCGCAGTCTGACTTCGACTTCGCCCTGCGCTGCGGCGAAACCGTGACCGGCCTCATCCACACCGCAGCCCTGGTCCGCCCCACCCGCATGCAGGGCATGGAGGCCAAGAGCCTGAAGAAAAAAATGAAGGACAAGGCCTTCGCCGCCTCGGTCTGCCGCGAGACGATCAAGGAGTGCGAGAAGATCGGCCTGGAGCTGGGCGACTTCCTGACGCTCTCCATCGGGGCCATCACCGCCATTGAGCACGAAGCAGGGCTGGCGGCGTCCTGAACTTCATGGAAGGCTTCCTCCTCCACGCCTCCAACCGCCTGGAAAACCTGGCCGAACTGCTGGCCGAGGTCGTAAAGACTCCGCTTGACCCCATGAAGCAGGAGACCATCCTGGTTCAGTCCGGCGGCATGCAGCGCTGGGTCTCCATGCAGCTGGCCCTCCGTCACGGGGTCTGCGCGGGCGTGCGCTTCCCGTTTCCCGTCGGTTTCGCCTACGAACTCTGCCGGGAACTGAGGGCCGACCTGCCCCCCGAATACCCCTTGAGCCAGGAGCGCATGCTGTGGCGCATCACGCACCTGCTGCGCGGCCTGCTGGACGAGCCGGAGTTCGCGCCGCTGGCGCGCTACGTGCGCGAGGATTCGGAACTCAAGTCCGTGCAGCTGGCCGAGCGCATCGCCTATCATTTCGACCAGTATCTCATCTTCCGGCCGGAGTGGGCCCCACGCTGGGAGAACCATGAACCGAGCGGAAACTTCCTCCTGCCCGGCCACATCGCCAGCGAAGCCTGGCAGGCCCGGCTATGGCGGGAACTGATCCGCGACATGGGAGGGGAGCATCGCGCGGCGCTGCTGCGACGGACCATCACCAAGCTGGAAAAAAGCTCGTCCCTGCCGGACCTCCCCACCCGCGTCTGCGTTTTCGGCATCCCGACCCTGCCTCCGGTCTATCTCGATCTTTTGAAAGCCCTGTCCAGGCACAGCCAGGTGCACGTCTTTTTGCTCAGCCCCTGCCGAAAGTACTGGGGCGATCTTCTGACGCATCGGGAACGACGGCGCGCCTACCGCGCGGGAGAACACGCCTCCCCGGAACGACCCGAGGACGCAATGCCGCTGGCGGGTCTCGGCGCGGTCGGGAAAGACTTTCTGGAACTGCTGATGGACCGGGACGCGCTGGAAACGGGGCTTTACGAGGAGCCCGACGCGGATACCATGCTCGGACAGCTCCAGGTCGACATTCTTGATCTGAACATACGCGACGAAAAGGCGGACTTCTCCGACACCTCCATCCAGGTCCACTGCTGCCACAGCCCCCTGCGCGAAATGGAGGTTTTGCAGGACCTGATTCTCGACCTCCTGGCCAAGGACGCTTCCCTCTCGCCGCAGGACATCCTGGTCATGAACCCGGACATCGAGGCTTACGCTCCGGTCATCCAGGCCGTGTTCGGGACTCCCGGCGGGGACGCCGTCCCCTTCTCCATCTCCGACCGCAAGCCCACCAGGGCCGCCGAAACCATCCGCCTCTTCCTGGAACTTCTGGAGTTCGGCCAGCACCGCTTCGAGGCCTCGCGCGTCTGCGCCCTGCTCGAAGCCCCGCCAGTGCGGCAGCGACTGGGCCTGGACGCGGCCGATACGCAGCGCGTCCTGGAGTGGGTGCGCGCATCCGGTGTGCGCTGGGGACTTGATCGGAATTTCCGCAGGAATGCGGGGCTGGGGGATTTCGGCCAGAACACGTGGGAGAGCGGCCTGTCCCGCCTGTTCCTCGGGTACATGACCGGCGCGGCGGCCCCGCTGGGCGGCATCGCCCCGCTGGTGCTGCGCGGCTCGGCCGAACAGGAGCTGCTGGGCCGCGTGACCGCCTGGATCGACGAACTGGCCACCCTGTGGTCCAGGCTGCATGACACGCGCACGCCTTCCGACTGGCGGGACTGCCTGCTCTGGATCCTGGACGCCTTCTTCCCCCAGGACCTCGTCCACGCCGAGCATCTGCTGGCTATCCGCCGGACCGTGACCGACCTGACCGGCGAGATGGGCGACTTCGAGGCCGACGCCCGGACCATGCTCTATCTCATCCGCAAACGCCTGGACGAGAGCGGCGGCGAGTCGGGCTTCCTGGCCTCGGGCCTGACCTTCTGCGGCCTGAGGCCCATGCGCTCCATTCCCTTCCGGGTCATCTGCCTGACGGGCCTGACCAGCACGGCCTTTCCGCGCCAGGACACGCCTCCGGGCTTCGACCTCATGGCCGCCCGCCCCAGGCCCGGCGACCGGTCCTTGCGCGAGGACGACCGCTACCTGTTCCTGGAGAGCATCATCTCGGCCCGCGACAGCCTCATCCTGACCTACCCCGGCCTGTCCCAGTCCGACAACGCCGAGGCGCCGCCCTCGGTCCTTGTCTCGGAACTGCTCGATTTCCTGGACAAAGGGTGCACGGTTGACGGCCGCAAACCCTCGGAGGCCATTGTTTTCAAGCACAAGCTGCAGGCCTTCCATCCGGACTATTTCAGCGCAGGGTCGCGCCTTTTCTCCTACTCTGCCCAGAACCGCGACGCGGCGCTGGCACTGTTTGCCGAGCACCGGTCCCGGCAATTCTTCCCCGGGACAGATGCTCCCGAAGATGCACAGGCGGCACAGGAGGTCGAGATCGACATCGACGAGCTGACGCGCTTCCTGACCCATCCCTGCCGCCATCTGCTGCGCGCCCTGCGCATCGACCCAGGCAGAGGCGAGGACGATTTTCTGGACGAGGAACCCCTGGCCGCGCCCACGGGTCTCGAAGCCTACGGCCCCTTGCAGGACCTCCTGCGCACGGCCCTGGACGAGCCCGCCGCCAATCTGGAGGGGCTGCTCCTGGCCTGGCAGCTCCTGCCGCCGGGACAGGCCGGGACCGACGCGAGCCGGAAGCTCTGTTCCCAGATCCGCGCCCTGGCCGACCAGGCACGGGCCGTCATCGGCGGCGAAAAGGCCACGCGCCTCGACCTGAAGCTGCCACTGGGCAGGGTCACGCTCACAGGCCGCCTCGACCTCCACGGCGACCGCATCGTGACCTGCCGCCCGGCCAAGACCAAAAGCTCGGACATGCTCCGCCTGTGGGTCCGCCATCTGGCCGCATCGGCCACGGGCCTTGCCGCCCAATCCATGCACATCGGCACCGATGAATGCTTCCCCGCACCCGAGGCACCGGACGCCCGGAACCTCCTCGAACGGTTGCTGCGGATCTATACGCAGGGCATGCGCGCCCCCATCCCTCTCTTTCCCCGGACGTCCCTGGCCTTCGCCGAGGCCCGCTTCACGGGCCGCAAGCCCAAGGAGCGCCCCGAGGCTTTGGTGCAGGCCATGCGCCAGTGGGAAGGCGGCTTCATGGTCAGCCCCGAGCGCGACGACCCGCACCTGGCCTTCCTCTTCCGCGACGTCGAACCGGACTGGGAGCGCTTCGCGGACGTGGCCGAGGAAATCTATGGCCCCATTCTGGGAGGCGCGCAGTGATGAAGCCCATGGACCTTTGCACCGCGCCCCTGGACGGCACGACCCTCATCGAGGCCAGCGCCGGCACCGGCAAGACATACACCCTGACCGGCCTCTTCGTGCGCCTGCTGCTGGAAAAGAACCTGACCGTGGACCAGATTCTGGTGGTGACCTTCACGGACGCGGCCACCGAGGAACTGCGCGGGCGCATCCGCAAAAGGCTGTCCGACGTGGCTGGGGTGCTGGCCGGTGAACTTGAGGCCGACGAAGAACTGGAACTGGACCTCCTGGCCCGCTTTGGCGGCACCGACGCTGCCCGCCGCCTGGAACTCGCCCTGCGCAACTTCGATCTGGCCCAGGTCTTCACCATCCACGGCTTCTGCCAGCGCATGCTCGGGCGCAACGGCTTCGAGTGCTCGGCCCTCTTCGACACGCAGCTCGAACCTGACCTCTCGGACCTGCGCCGCCAGGTCTGCGTGGATTTCTGGCGCGGACACATCCTGCCCCTGGATGGCCTGACCGGCACGGAAGTGCGCAAGCAGCTGACCCCGGACCATCTCACGGAAATGTCCGGCCTGCCCTTCCTGGCCCAGCGCATCCGCATCGTGCCGGACAGCCCCGCGCCGGACCCCGCCCCCCTGGACCGGGCCGTGCGGGAGGCCTGCGAACGGCTGAAGGCGTCCTGGGCAGTTACGGAGCCTGAAGTCCGAACGCTTCTTCTGGCCCGGACGGACAGCTTCAACGCACGCCAGTTCTCGCCGCAGAAGCTGGATCAGCGTCTGAAAGCGGCGCGCGACTTCCTGAACGACCCGAGACTCGATGCCAGGGAGCAGCTCAAGGCCCTCGGCGAACTGACCTCGTCGTACGTGCGGGGCATGACCAAAAAGGCCTTCACCGCCCCGGAGCACCCGCTGTTCGACGAGATCCAGGATATCCTGGACCGTGTCGAGGCCCTGCGGCAGGCGCTGGGACCCTTCGTGGTCCACCTGCGCCACGATTTCCTCTCGGGCGTGACGGCGCGCCTGGACGACCTCAAGCGGCGGCGCAACGTGCTGGGTTTCGACGACCTGCTGCGGAACATGCACGCCGCCCTGGCCAGCCCCGAGCTGGTCGCGGCGGCTCGGACCCAGTACCGCGCGGCCCTCATCGACGAGTTCCAGGACACCGACGGCCTGCAGTACGACATCTTCCGCACCCTCTTCGCCACCGGCGACGGGGGGAACAGCCTGTTCCTCATCGGCGACCCCAAGCAGGCCATCTACTCCTTCCGCGGCGCGGACCTGCACACCTACATGGACGCGGCCGACAGCTGCGAGCGCGGCATGACGCTGGGCGTCAACTACCGCTCCACGCCGGAGCTCATCAACGCCGTGAACCGCCTGTTTTTCAGGCCTGACAATCCAAGGCCCTTCCTGGACCCGAAAATCGGCTACCAGCCCGTGAGTGCCCCGGACGAAGAGCGGGACCGCTTCCGCGAGGACGGGCAAACACCCGCGCCCATGGTCCTCTGGCAGGTCAAGAGCGAGGACAAGCCCCTGGCCAAGGGGGCCCTTGCCCCGCGCATCTGCCGGGCCGTGGCCGCCGAGATCAGCCGCCTGCTGCGGGGCGCGGCCGCAGGGCGCATCCGCATCGGCGAGGCGCCGCTCCTGCCCGGAGACATCGCCGTCCTGATCGAGACCCACGCCCAGGGCGAGGCCGTCCACCAAGCCCTTGGCACGCTGCGCATCCCGAGCGTCGTGACCCACACCTCGTCGGTCTTCGCCAGCCCCGAGGCGGCGGAGCTCCTGTCCGTGCTGCGCGGCATGGCCGAATGCCAGCGCCCGGCGGCCCTGCGCACGGCCCTGGCCGCGCCCATGATCGGACTGACGGCCCCGGACCTCGCGCTCATCGACGAGGACGGCGAAAAACTCGAGGCGTGGTTCGATCGCTTCCTCGCCTGCCGCGAACTGTGGGACCGCCGGGGTGTCATGGCCGCCGCGCGCCGACTCTTCGCAGGCCAGGATGTGCGAGGGCGCCTTGTCTCCCTGCCGGACGGCGAACGGCGCATGACCAACGTCCTGCACTGCCTGGAACTGCTCCACAGCCGGGAACGCGAGTCGGGCGCGTCCATGCACGCCCTGCTGACATGGTTCGCCCGGCGGCTCGGCACCGACAGCACCGAGGAATCCCAGCTCCGCCTGGACACGGACCGCGACGCGGTGCAGATCGTGACCATCCATAAAAGCAAGGGGCTCCAATACCCGGTGGTCTTCTGCCCCTTCCTCTTCGGCTCCGCCAGATGCCCCGAGGACCGGGCCCTGGTCCACGAAGGCGGGTTGCTTCTCGACCTGGGCACGGTGGAGCTGCCACGGCGGATGGGACAGGCCCTGACCGAGGCGCAGGCCGAGCGCGTGCGCCTGCTTTACGTGGCCCTGACCCGCGCCAAATGCCGCTGCTACGCGGTCTGGGGACGTATCAACGAGGCCGAGACCTCGGGCGCGGCCTGGCTGTTCCACGGGCATCGCGCCGGCGAAAACAGCGCCCTGAACTGGGACGACGTCGATGAGGACATGGTCTGCGCGGACCTGCTCGAACTGGCGGGTGACGACATCGCGGTCGCGGAACTGCCCGACGACGAACCCGTGGCGGGTCCGCCGCAGTTCACCCATGCCCCTGACCTGCGATGCCGGAACTGGGACCGCGTTCTGGGCTCCGGCTTCGGGCTGGCCAGCTTCACCGGCCTGACCCGCGGCATGGAGCACGGGACGCGGCCGGGCCTGGATGAGACTGATGCGTCCGGCATGGCCGCGGACGAGTGGTCCATGGCGAATTTCCCGCGCGGCGCAGCCGCCGGCTCGTGCCTGCACAGGGTTCTCGAGCGCATCGATTTCGCGGACGAGAGCACCGTCCCCGCCGCCGTGACCGAGGCACTGGCTGCGTACGGCTTCGCCCCGGACTGGCATCAAACAGTCCAGGACATGGTCAAACGGGTCCTGCACGCGGATCTGGGAGAAGGGCTGCGTTTGAGAGGCATCGAACAGAAGGACAAGCTGGTCGAGCTGGAATTCCTCTTCCCCCTGCGCCCCGTAACCCGCGAAGTCCTGGCCGCCGTGTACCGGGACGCCGCCGGGCTCCTGCCACCGGATCTGCCCGAGCGCATGGGCAATCTGCGCTTCGAGCCCCGCCGGGGCTTCATGACCGGGTTCATGGACTTGGTCGTGCGCAGTGGTGACAAATATTTCCTCCTCGACTGGAAATCCA
>JANJWV010000197.1 GCA_024709365.1 Desulfomicrobium sp.
AATGCAAATTCCACCCCGGCGCAGTGATGCACTGGGGTTTCCGAAACAGATACCATGGGTGTTTTTCGATATCAACTTTCAAATGAAAATAAAAACGTGTCTGACAAATAGGAATCAATATGTCTGAACTGCATTGAGCAATTATCGAGAAAATAAAGAAAATCGCCCCGGAATTGACTCAATTCCGGGGCGTTCATGCGGCAATCAGAGTTCGGGATTATTTTTTTCGTTCAAGACAAAGGGCATGTGTCGTACAGGCGGTCACGCAGGCGGGTTCAAGTCCTGCATCGAGCCTGTCCATGCAGTAGTCGCACTTGCCGACGACATTCTCATCTTCGTGCAGAACGGGAATGTTCCATGGGCAGGCGGAGATGCACGATTCGCATCCGATGCAGAGTTCCTTGATCACGTAGACCAGTCCGTCGGATTCCCTGCGCACCATGGCCTGGGTTGGGCAGGCTTCAACGCATGCCGGGTCCTCGCAGTGGTAGCAGCTGCGGAAGGACGGCTTCATGACGATTTTGCCGTTCTTGAATTCCGGAGCCCCGGAAGTGTGCACGGCGTACTTGATGCCGACGGGATTGTTGTTCTTGACCTTGCAGTGCACCTCGCAGGCTTTGCAGTGGATGCAACGCGACTTGTCCAATTTCATTCTGTAGTTGCTCATCGTTGCCTCCCCTAGATTTTGCGCACGCCGACGAAGTGTTCCTGCATGGACAGACATCCGCCGCCCTTGTCCCAGCATTCCAGGCCGCCGGGCATGAGTTCGTTGTCGGCTGCGCCCTTGCCGATGGCCCTGGATTCAGCGGGCAGCTTGTGGCCGAACCCGTGCACCATGAACAGGGCTTCGGGATGCACGCACTCGGTCACGAAGGCCTTGAGTCTGCCGGTCTGCCCCTTGGCGGAGAAGACCTCGACCAGGTCGCCGTCGGCGATGCCCAGCTTCTCGGCGCGGCTGGGGTGGATCCAGGCCGTGTTCTCGGACATCTGTTCGGCCAGCAGGGGGTTGTTCACGGTGTGCCCCTGGGTGTGGACGCCGACGCGGCCGAAGGCGATGCGGAACATGCCCTCGGGCGGGCTCGCCGGCGAGACGTACGGGGGCAGGGTCTCGTGCCCGGCCTTGGCCCACTTGCCGCTGACCATCTCGATCTTGCCCGAGGGCGTGGGCAGCTTGATCTCGGACATGGGGCGGTAGAGGGGCTTGTCGGCCAGTTCCACGAAGCCCTTGGCGTCGAAGTCCTCGATGGTCACGCCCGTCTCCTGGAGCTGGTAGTTCCAGATGTCCTCGATGCTGTCGAAGGACAGGCCTTCGATGCCCAGGCGCTTGGCCAGTCCGCAGAGGATCTCCCACTCGGCCTTGGAGTCGAAGGTCGGTTCCTGGACGCGCTTGCGCACGAAGAACTGCGGCTTGAGGCCCGCCTTGCCGGCGATGATGCTCTCACGCGCCAGGTAGGTGGACAGGGGCAGAACCACGTCGGAGTGCCAGGCCGTGTCGGACCAGGAGAAGGTGATGCTGACCAGCAGGTCGAGCTTCTCCCATTTCTTCTTCACGGCCTCGGGGTCCGGCATGGCCATGAGGGGGTCGTGGCGGAAGCAGAGGTAGGCCCGGATGGGGTACGGCTCGCCCGTGACGATGGCGTCGTAGGCCAAGTTCACGAGGCCCGGGCCGGCGTCGAACTGCGGGTACTTCCAGCCCACGCCGTCGGCGCGCTTCTCTTCGGGTTTGGGGAAGAGGTCCACGAGTTTCTTGAGGCCCTTGCGGCCCACTTCCTTGGCCGTGTTGACGAAGGGCAGCCCGCCCTTGGCGGCGAAGGCGCCGAGCAGGGCGTTGATGATGTAGGCCGTGCGGCAGACCTGGAAGGAGTCGTTGTAGCGGGCGACCATCCAGCCGGGGTGCCAGATGACGCTGGGCGCCGCGGCCGAAAGCTGGCGGGCCAGGTCGCGGATGCCCTCGGCCGTGGCGCCGGTCTCGGCGGCGGCCCATTCGGGCGTGTAGGGTTTGACGAATTCCTTGAGGCGGTCGAAGCCTTCCACGAACTGCTCGACGAACTCCTTGTTGTAGAGGTCGTCGTAGATCAGGGCGTGGATGACGCCCAGGTTGAAGGCGTAGTCCGTGCCGGGGCGGATCAGGAAGAAGTTGTCGGCCTTGCTCGCGCTGACCGTGCCGCGGATGTCGATGACGGTCAGCTTGGCCCCGCCGGCCATGCCGTCCAGGGTCGCGTTGACCTCGGCGACGTTGATGGCCTCCATGATGTTGCGGGTCTGGAGGATGATGTGCTTGGCGTTGCGCAGGTCGTAGGCGACCATCTTGCGGCCCACGCCGATGACGGACTGGGCGCCGTGCTGCACGTTGCGGGCGCAGGACGCGTCGTGGTTGCAGTAGTTGGGCGACCCGAGGCCGCGCATGAAGGCCTGGTGCAGGTCGGGGAAGGGGCCGCCGCGGTCGGACCAGAGCACGGAGCGGGGGCCGTGCTCGGCCATGACGCCCTTGAGCTTGTCGGCCACGTAGTCCAGGGCTTCGTCCCAGGACACGGCCTTCCACTTGCCTTCGCCGCGCTCGCCCACGCGGATCAGCGGCGTCTGGGGTTTTTCCGGATCCTGCTCCAGGGCGATGCCCGCCGCGCCGCGCGCGCACAGTCCCCCTTTGAGGGGGGAAAATTCGTTGCCCTGGATGCGCACGGCCTTTCCGTCCCGTACGTCCGCCTGGATGGGGCAGCGCACGGTGCACATGCCGCAGACACTGAACACTGATTTGGTTGCCGTCATGGCCATCTCCCGGTGCTAAAGCGCGAAGCCCGAAAAAACCGGCCCCGCTGAGGGTTTCTCGATATGATTCCTCGTCACTAACTCCAGACGGCGTTTCTGCAAAATGGAGAGCCAGAAAGTTCTTTATTTCACAATGCGGGAGGGGCGTGTCATGCGCGCATCCTTCCCGGGCGGCGCCGCTTGTTCCAAAAGTACGCAATCGATCCGTGCCCGCGCATGGCGCGAATTTGAAACGATGCCTCAGGGCGTTGCAGGCAAGGGCGTATCCAGCGTGACTCCGGCTCCGAGGATGGCCATCCCGCGAATGCGGTCCAGAAAGCTGTCCCACCTGACGTCCGGCCTGTCTTCTCCCGGCCGGAGGGTCGAGATGGCGAGCCTGCCGATGACGGCCCGCCCGGTTCCGCCGTCAGGCAGAACGGTCCGCACGCCCCAGATGTTGTGCAGCAGCAGCGGTTCGCCCCTGGAGTCGGTGCCCAGGTAGAGTCCGATGTGACCCGGCATGGAGATGAGCGTGAGGAAGGGCCTGCCCTGGCTTCGAATTGTCGAGAGCTTCTGTTCTGCGCTCAGGCCTTCGAGGCTGACCTGGCGTTCGCCTTGCTTGGCCTGTTGCGACGAATTGCGCGGCAGCCAGATGCCGAAGGGCAGGAAAAGGTCGCGCAGGGTGGATGAGCAGTCCCTGTTCTCGTACAGCCCGCCCCAGCCGTAAAGCTGGCCCGTCATGGCGTCGGCCAGGCCGGCCAGCATCCGCGAGGTCAGGGGCAGGGGCATGGGGGCCGCCTGCTGCGGGCCGAGCTGGGCCAGCCCGGTCCGCGCCCTGCCGTCGGCGTCGCGCAGGGGGACCCTGACGACGAGGTCCTGTCCCATGCGGGAATGCAGGGGGAAAATGGCTCCGATGTGCGCCTGCCCAAGATATTTCCCCGCCCCGACGAGCGGCGTCTCGTCCTCGCGCACGGCGGCCATGACGCGCGTGCGGTATTCCTTGCGGAAAGGCTCGTCGGCCAGGGCCAGGTCCTCCTGGCGCGCCCAGCCTGAGGTGAAGGCCGTCTCCACATACACCCAGGCCCGGTCCCGGGAAACGTGGGAGATGAAGACGGGCGTGCCAAGCCACAGGGCGCTGTTCTGGAAATAGTCGAAGGGGAAGCCCTCTCCCGGCAGGTCGGGGTTCAGGAAGAACGGGCGCAGCGAAGGCAGGACGCGCAGGGCGGTGTTGCGCGTGGCGATGGCGGGGAGGGCCATGGATGGATAGAAGGCCATGTCCTGCAGGGCGACCGTCTTGTCCCAGCGCTCTCTGGGGTAGGGCTGGAGGTTTTCGGCATAGCCCTGCTTGGTGCCGTAGGCTGCCGTGCCCCAGAAGGCCTCCCTGGCCGGGATGGATGTCCGGGCAAGGTCCCACGGTGCAAAAAAGCGCTCCAGGGCCCGCTCGTGCAGGATGACCTGTTCCGCAAGCCCCAGCAGAGGGGAATCCGACAGGGGGACAGCCTGCTCGACGCGCTGGGGGACGTGCAACAGCACGTCCGGCAGCGTCTCGGGCAACGTCGGGATTTCCGTCTGGACCGGGGCCGGGGGTTCCGGAGCCGTGGGCTGCTGCTTGCCGGCGCATCCGGAAAGAACCGTAAAGGCCGCACAAGCGGACAGCAGCCAGAGGCCGAGGAGGCGCTTCATGCTTCGCATCCTTGTTCGGGGTGATGTGCGGCGGATTGCGCGGAATCAGTATACCTTGCGCCGCGAAAATCCCTTGCCGATGACATTGAACGTGTTCTCGAAAATGACGAAGGCTTCGGGGTCCAGCGTGAAGATCAGTTCTTCGAGTTTCTTCTGCTGCACGTTGTTGACCACCGTCATGACGACCTGCTTCGGCAGGCCCGTGTAGCCGCCGCGTCCCTCCAGCAGCGTGACCCCCCTCTGCGCCTCCTTCATGATGGCGGAGGCGATGGCCCCGGCATGTTCCGACACGATGAAGACGAGCTTGCGCTGGTTGAACATGCTCAGGACGTAGTCCGTGACCTGGCCGGTGACGAAGACGAGGACCAGGGAATACAGGACCAGGTCCGGGTCCATGAGGGCGAAGCTGGCCGTGAAGAGGGTGGCGTTGAAGAGGAAGCTGATCTGCCCGATGCGGAAGCCGAAGCGCTGGTGCAGGATGATGCCGATGATGTCCAGGCCCCCGGATGACCCCAGAGAACGCAGGCTGATGCCGACACCCGTGCCGGCCAGGATGCCGGCGGCGATGGCCGCCAGGAGCCGGTCGTGAACCGGGAAGGTGATGGTGAGGAGTTCCATCCAGGCCGTGATGGCCAGCATCCCGTAGACGGTGTAGAGCAGGAAGCGCCGGCTGACCATGATCCAGCCGAACACGGCGATGGGGATGTTCAGGACGAGGAGCCAGAGCCCCGGACTCAGGGTCTTGGTGAAATAGAAGATGAGCAGCGCGATGCCCGAGACCCCTCCGGTCAGGAAGCCCTGGGGCACGGCCAGGGATTTGACGCCGAGGGCGAAGAAGAAGCTGCCGGCGGTCAGCAGGAACAGGTTCCAGGGGATGGAGTAGGCGTAGCGCCTCAGGTTCGTGTTCATGTTCCCCAGCTTGCATCGTTTCGGGGAAATGTCCATACGGCAATCGTATGCCGGGGCCTGCCACGGTTTGCATACGGTTTCGGTCCCCTGTACATGTGGACATCGCCCCGGAGGTCCCGGAGGCCGACCACGACGTCCATAACGAGGAGGCGACATGCCCGCTCTCAAGGTTGCGACACATATCGACTTTCCGGCCATGACCAGGCTTTTCCAGGGCGCCGCCGGGGAAAACCGGCGCTTCCTGTTCGAGCACGAGGTCTATGACCTGCTGCGGAACCTGGGCTCCGAGACCCCGCCCCGCAACATCCTCCTGCGCGCCGGCACGCGCCCCCCGGACGAGGAGCTGCTGTCCCTGCCCGGGGACAAGGTCGTGCTCAAGATCGTGTCCCCCTTCATCGTGCACAAGAGCGACGTGGGCGGAGTGCGGGTCGTGCCGAAGCAGCCCGACAGGATCCGCTCCACCTGGCGGCGGATGATGTACGAGGTGGCCGAGAGCTACGCCGACCGCATCGAGCGCCGGCCAGACCACGCGCCGGAGCGGTACGCCGGCCTGGCCGGGGACGCCCTGGTTTCGGCCATCTCCCAGGACATCCGCGGCGTGCTCATGGTCCAGTTCCTGCCGCCGGACTCGGGCTCCTTCGGCAACGAGCTTCTCGTGGGTCTTCGCGCCACCCGCGAGTTCGGGATGGTGCTCACGGCGGGCGTGGGCGGGACCAACACGGAACTCCTGGCCGAGAACTTCCGCAAGAACCGCAGCATCATTTCGGCCTCCACGGAGCTCAACGACGGCGAGTCCTTTTTCGAGCTCTTCCGCAGGACCGTGTCCTACCGAGTCCTGACCGGGAAGGCGCGTGGCCAGAAGCGCGTGGTGGCCGACGAGCAGCTCATCGAGTGCTTCTCCGCCTTCATCCAGGTCGGGAACTTCTTCTCGCCGACCAGGGCGGACGCGCCCTTCGTCATCGAGGAACTGGAGATCAACCCCTTCGCCTTCCAGGATTTCATGATGGTGCCCCTGGACGGCATGTGCCGCTTCTCCGAGCGCCCTGCGTCCTTCAAGGCGCCGCGGCCCGTGGAGCGCATCGACGCCCTGCTTCATCCGGCGCGCATCGGGATCATCGGCGTGTCCACCTCGCGCCGGAACTTCGGGCGGGTCATCCTGCAGAACGTCCTGGCCCACGGTTTTCCGGCCGAAAACGTCACCGTGATCCACCCTTCGGCCACCGAAGTGGACGGGGTGTCCTGCGTGCCGAGCCTGGCGGCCCTGGCGGAGCCCGTGGATCTCTTCGTCGTGGCCGTGGCGGCCGA
Organism: Desulfomicrobium sp.; assembly: GCA_024709365.1. Taxonomy (GTDB): domain Bacteria; phylum Desulfobacterota; class Desulfovibrionia; order Desulfovibrionales; family Desulfomicrobiaceae; genus Desulfomicrobium. Next base: position 6,643 of record JANJWV010000197.1, read on the forward strand.
GGGCGTCCCGCAGCTCATCGAGGAGGTCATGGAGACGGGCAAGGCCGCGTCCGTCCTGCTCATCCCCGGCGGCCTGGGCGAGACGCCGGACAGCCGGGAACTGGCCCGGCGCATCATGGAGCGCATCGACGAGGGGCACCGCAGCGGAGAGGGGCCGGTCTTTCTCGGCGGCAATTCCATGGGCGTCATCTCCCATCCCGGGCACTTCGACACCTGGTTCATCCCCGAAGAAAAGCTGCCCAAGGCGCGCGGGCACTACCACCGCAACTCGGCCTTCATCAGCCAGTCCGGGGCGTTCATGGCCACGCGCATGAGCCGCGCCCCCGAACTGGACCCGGCCTACCTCATCTCCATCGGCAACCAGAACGACCTGACCCTGGGCGACCTCATGGCCTATTTCAAGGACCACCCGGACATGGATGTGGTCGGCGTCTATTGCGAGGGGTTCAACGACCTCGACGGCGTGCACTTCACCCGCGCCGTGCGCCAGGCCGTGCTGGCCGGGAAGGAGATCGTCTTCTACAAGGCCGGCCGCACGCCCGAGGGCAAGACCGCGACCTCCAGCCACACGGCGTCCCTGGCCGGGGACTACACGGTCTGCGAGTCCTGCCTGACCCAGGCCGGGGCCATCGTGGTGCGCTCCTTCAACCAGTTCACGGAGCTGTGCATGCTGGCCAAGGGGCTGCACGGCAAGGCCATCGGCGGCAACCGCCTGGCGGCGGTGTCCACGGCCGGGTACGAGGCCGTGGGCATGGCCGACAACATCAGCGCCGACGACTTCGAGCTGCGCATGGCCGCCTTCACGCCGTCCACCAGGGAGCGCCTGGGCCGGGCCCTGGCGGCCTGCGGACTGGGCGCGCTGGTGGAGGTCAAGAACCCGCTGGATATCAACCCGGCCGCCACGGACGCCCTCTTCGTCGAGGTCGTGGAAGCCCTGGCCGCGGACCCGGGCGTGGACCTGGCGGTCATCGGCATGATCCCCCTCACGCCGTCCATGTCGTCCCTGGCCATGGACCTGAGCCAGAACATCGCCGAGCGCATCGGCGACATCGCGCGGCAGAGTTCCAAGCCCATGGTGGCCGTGGTTGACGGGGGGGAGATGTACAATCCCTTCGCGGCCATGCTGCGCGAGCGGGGCATGCCCGTGTTCCGGGATGCGGATCGCGCCGTGCGGGCCCTGGGTCTCTATGTCCAGGCCAGGCTCGGGGCGGAGAACCTGCGGTGCAGGCGTGAGCCCGGAGATGCGGGGGAGGGCTGCTAGTCTTCGGAGGCGCGCCGCTGGGCCTTGAGACGCGAATGCCGCGCCTTGGACGCAAGGCGCCGTTCTTTAGAGGCGCGCGAAGGCTTGGTGGCCTTGCGCGCCTTGGGCCGGACGGCGGCCTGGGCCACCAGCAGGGCCAGGCGCTCCAGGGCCGCCTTGCGGTTGCCCTCCTGGGTGCGGTGGGATTCTGCCCGCAGGACCAGTTCGCCGTCTGCCGTCAGGCGCCTGCCGGCCAGGGCCGCGAGACGCGCCAGCCCGTCCTCGTCCAGCCCGGTGATGGCGTCCAGCCGCACCCGCAGGCGCACGGCCGTGGCCACCTTGTTCACGTTCTGGCCCCCGGGGCCGCCGGCGCGGATGCACTCGAAGCGGATGTCCTCGTCCTCGATATGGATGCGGGAAGTGATGCGCATGCGTCCGACCTAGCGGAAATGCTTCGGCCTTGAAAGCGGAAAGGGCCGCCGAAGCAGCCCTTCCCGAGTTCGAATCCGGCGCGGCCTAACCGCAGCTTCCGCCGCAGCCGCACGACGAGCAGCCCCCGCCTTCGGGGAAGACCATGCTCGATTCCACGGAAAAACCCGTATTCTGGTCAAAGAGGACCGTCACCGGCTTGGCCTGCTCGAACAGCGCCTCTTCCATCAGGAAAGAGTACCCGTCGATCTCGAAGACCTGATCGCCGTTCTTGTGCTCGTCCAGGGCCAGGCCGAGCCTTGGTCCGCCGCATCCGGACGCCAGGTATATGCGGATGGGTTCCTTGTCCTTGCCTTTGAAATGCTCGTCCAACTGCTCTTTGGCAGTCGGTTGGAGATTGAACATAGATGCCTCCTATTTAATGAATAGAAGAATCTTTAATAATTGCCTCCGCTCTGTCAAGGATGGCCCGAAAAGAAAGCGGCCGGACATGCGCATGTCCGGCCGCCGGTTTTTTCTCCCCGAGAGGGGATGTCAGCGCATGAGGTAGAAGCCCAGGTCGGTGTCGTAGCTCTTCTGGTCCGTGAACTGGCATCCGACGTAGCGGTCGCTTATGTAGCGGACGCGGACCACGCGGTTGATTTCCGAATGCCGCGAGTCGTCGAGGCGGAAGGTGACGCTCAGGAGTTCGTTCCTGTTCAGGCGGTGACCCAGAAGCGTCGTGAAGCCCAGACCGTTGAGGGATACGTTCTCCACGAGAAAGTCCCCGGTCTCGCCGGTTTCGGGGTTGGTGAAACTCCCGGCCAGCTGGACGTCCTTGCGGTAGTACTGGCGGCGTTCCGTGGCCTGCTTTTCCTCGCTGAACATCTGGAAGAGGTTGGAGCCGACGTCGCGGAATTTGCGGAAACCCTGCGGTTCGTTCCGGCAGGAATCGCAGATGCCGAGCACCGGCACCACGTCGTCCTGCACCGCCGAGAGGGTTTCCAGGGTCAGGGAAAAGAAGGGCAACTGGCGCGCGGCGGACTGCTGGGAGACCTTGGCGCTCAGCCGGTGGCCGACATCGACCGCCGGCGCCTTGAGCGTATTGGGCATGATCACGGCGAACGTATCGGACTTGATGCGGCAGGGTACGTCGACCTTGCGGATCTCATCTTTGAGTGTCGTGGCCACCAGTTGCAGGACCCGGTCGATGGCGATCGTGCCGTGGTCCTCGTTGAGCTTGCGCAGGTTCTCGAGTGTCAGCAGCACGACACTGGTGGGAATGCCGTAGCGCTTGCAGACCTCGATCTCGCGTTCCATGTGGCGGTCGAAGGTCCTCTTGTTGGCCAGCCCCGTCAGGAGGTCCGTCTCGGCCATGCGCTTCATGGCCTGGAAATAGTACGCCTTCTCCACCGCCAGGGAGACGATTTCGGCCATGGCCGAAAAATCCTGCAGGTGTTCCGGGGTGAAGGGGGCGCCGCTGCGGGTGTCGATCATTTCGAGGACGCCGTAGACCGCGTCGCCGCTTTTGAGGGGAGCGGCCATGAGGCTTTTGCAGCCCTTGGTCTTGGCCGTCAGGAACAGGGCGGGGAAGCGGGAGTCGCTGTCGGCGTCCTCGACGAGGAGCGATTCGCCGCAGTTGGCTACCCATCCGGCGACCCCCTTGCCCTTGCGAAGCTTCTTGCCCGCGAGGAACTCGGCCTTGTCGCCGAATACGTGGCAGAAGGTCAGGTCGCCTGTTTCCGGTTCCACCAGCAGGGCTGCGAGATGTCTGGGGGCAAAGTAGCGTTCCACGCTTCCGCAGATGTCGCCCAACGTTTTCTGGATGCTGGCCCGATGCGAAGTCCCGCGCGCTATCTCAAGAAGCACTTGAATGCACGAAGAAGCGGTCTGCGATTCCATGGCGTCACTCCTGCGGGTACGTCAATATGACTTTATGAATATCTTACTTTCAATGGAGAAAAAGCCATTCTTTGTCAAATGTCTTTGATGGCGCAGATGGTTACGCCCTTGTCGCGGGTCCGTGCCCATGTTTCCAGTGCGGACAGGGTGGCGGGATAGGGATGTCCTATGGCCACGGCCACTCCGGTGCGCTTGGCCAGGGATTCCGCCTTGCGCAGTTGCAGGAGGATGGCATGCTCCGTCGCTGAATTGTCGAGGAAGATATGGCGCCTGTAGTACCGCATGCCGAGTTTCTTGCTCACCTCGCGCACGCAGCTTTTCGGTGTGGTCAGGCTGTCCAGAAAGAACTTCCCGCGTCCTTTGAGATGCGCCAGAACCACGGTCATGGCTTTTGCATCGCGGGTCAGTTTCGAGCCCATGTGGTTGTTGACCCCGTCGACTTCCGGCAGGCGCGAGAGATTGTCGACCAGGGTCCGCTCCAGCACCGCCTCGGACATGTTCGTCCGCAGCGTGCCGGGACCGGAGTTGGCGGTCTTGGGGTAGCCGTCGGGTTCGCTTGGCAGGTGCAGGAGGAGTTCGAGGCCCTCTTGCCTGGCCAGGCCGGCCACCTGTCTGGCTTTGGTGTTGTGGGGCAGGACCGAGAAGGTGACCTTGAAGGGCAGTTCGGCCAGGCGCTTGGCCGCGGCCATGCTCTCGCCGAGGTCGTCGATGACGATGACCAGCTTCGGCGCCGCTGCGACGGGTTCGCTCGTCTCCGGCGCCTCGGGCGGGAGCGTGAGGGGCAGGAAGAGGTGGTGCGTGGGTTCGCCGAGAATGGAAATCTCGAGGTCCCGCGGGTTGCCGTCGACCGTGGCCAGCGAGGCCTGGGGCTCGAGCTGGGAGATGTTCTGCTTGAGCCGGGCCAGGAAATCGAAGACGTCCTGCCCCAGGGAAACGGTCAGGTTCTGGTAGAAGAACTCCTGCCCGTTGTGCACGCGCGCCTCCACGGCCTTGTGGCGCATGACGATGTCCCGGCCGCCCGCCGATTCCAGCGCCAGCAGGATGGCCAGATCGACGTTGCGGACCCTGGTGTCGAAATCATCCGTCTGGGCTTCGTAGACCTGGGCCGTGGCCTGTTCGGAAGGATTGGGCGCGCTGCGCTCCTGCGAAGGCGCGGGTGCGTCCGGCGTGGTCGGGACCGTCGGTTCGGCCGGAGGCTGGGCAGGAGCTGTCCGTTCCACTGGAGGCGCCTGCGGTCCGGATCTGGCGGATTCGGGGGCGCGCAGGGGCAGGCGCAGCGCGAGAAACAGGCTCAGGCCGGTCACCAGGATGATGCATGGCCAGAGAAGGGCTCTGAACAGGGAGAATTTCGGGAAGCCGGCCGGAGCTTTTTTCCCTTTTCGTTTTTTCGGGGGCATTGGTCTTCGGAAAAACGTCGGGGCGGCACTGGCCGCCCCGACGTCACGTTATGGCGATCGGTATGATCAGTTGGTGATCTGCATGAACCGCGGCAGGGATTTGACCATGCTCAGGCCCACACGCAGTTGGTTGTCCTTGGCCAGGGCATCCTTCACGTCGGTCTCCACGGCCCCCGGCTGGCTGTCGCCGTTGGGGTTGTCCAGGTGCTTGGCCAGGTTGGACTCCCTGAAATCGCCGCCTTCCTCGGCATTGTCCGTCGCGGCCACAAAGGGCAGCTCCAGGTCGGGATCGATCCCTTCGGCCTGGATGGAGCGACCGTTCGGTGTGTAGTAGAGGGCGATGGTCAACTTGACCGCCGAACCGTCGGACAGGGGCATGATGGTCTGCACCGAGCCCTTGCCGAAGGTCTTCTCTCCGATCAGGATGGCCCGCTTGCGGTCCTGCAGGGCGCCGGCCACGATCTCCGAGGCCGAGGCCGAACCGGAGTTGATCAGCACCACCACGGGGCAGTTGACGTCCGTGGACTGCTTCGTGGCCGTCTCGTCCTTGCGGCTCTTGGGATCGCGGCCCTGGGTGTAGACGATGAGGCCGTCGCGCAGGAAGGTGTCCGTCACGGAGATGGCCTGGTTCAGAAGGCCGCCGGGGTTGTTGCGCAGGTCGAGCACGATGCCCTTGAGTTCCTTGCTTGCGGTGTATTCGCCGAGCTTGCGATGCAGGTCCTCGGTGGTGTTGGCCTTGAAATCCGTCAGCCGGACGTGCAGATAGCCGGGCTCCAGCTCCCTCGTCTTGACGCTGATGAGCGGGATGGTGCCGCGCACGATGGTGACTTTTTCGGGGGCCTGGGAGTCCTTGTGCAGGATGGTCAGCTCCACGGCCTTGCCCTTGGGCCCGCGGATCTTGGACACGGCCTCCTCCAGGGAGATGTCCAGAGCCGAGATCCCGTCGATCTCGATGATGATGTCCCCGGCCCGCAGGCCGGCCTTGTCCGCCGGAGTGTCCTCGATGGGCGCGATGACGGTCAGGCGCTTGTCGCGCACGCCGATCTGGATGCCGATGCCGCCGAACTCGCCCTGGAACTCCTCCTGCATCATCTTGAACTTGTCGAGGTCGATGAAGGTGGAGTGGGGGTCGATGGAGTTGAGCATGCCTTCGATGGCGCCGTGGATGAGGTCCGTGCGGTTGACCTCCTGGACGTAGTTCTTCTCGATCAGGTCGAGGACCTGGCTGAACTGCTTCAGGGCCTGGTAGTGGTCGGTGTCGCGGGCCTGGCTGGATGAGACGGTGCCGCAGAGGGCGGCCAGAAGAACCATCGTGCCAAGGAGATGGCTAAGGCGCATGATGTCCTCCCTGAGGGATTGACGGGAAAATGTTCTGTTCACGGGGCGTCAACGGGTGTCGTGCGGGCCGGCGGGCGGCCCGGCAGGCGGCCCGGCAGGCGGGTTTACCCCGATTGTAACCATTTCAACGGATTAATGACTTTCTGCTTAAAACGCAATTCGAAATACAGGCCGTCGCCCTTGGCGGCCGGGTAGAAACCGCAGACCCCGATCTGCTGCCCCTTCTCCACTTCCTTTCCGACGGGCAGGGGTGCGTCCGACAGGAAGGCGTAGAGGGAGTAGTAGTCCTCGCCGTGGAAGACGATGACCACCTGGCCGAAGCCGCGCAGCTGGTCGTTGTGCACGACCTTGCCCCAGGACACGCTGCGCACGGGCGTGCCCGCCGGGACGGCCAGGCCGATGCCGTTGCTCGCGGGGTTGCCGTCGGGGTTGAAGGACACCACGCGTTTTCCCTTGGCCGGCCACTCCAGCTTGCCCTGAAGCTTGGAGATCTTCTTTTCGGACTGCAGGCTGATCTGGTGGCGAAGGTTGGCGATGGAGCCCATGAGGCCCTGGATCTCCTTCTCGCTCTGCGTCTTCTGCGTCCGTACCTCGGCCAGCTGGCTCTCGAAGCGCGTTTTGCGCTTGTCGAGTTCGGCCCGCGAGGCCTTGATCTTCTCGACCTGCGCCGCGACTCCGGCCGCTTTCTGGTCCAGGGCGGACTGCTCGTCGGCCACGGTCTGGCTCTGGCGCTCGATCTCCTCCCGCAGCGCCTGGGCCTGACGATACAGGGCCGTCAGCCATTCGCCGCGGCGGTTGGATTCGGCCCACTCTTCGGGAGACGCGAAGCCCTCTTCCCGGGCTTTCAGATAGATGGGCCACAGCGTCTGCATCATTTCGGCGAGCCGCCGCGATGTCTTCTCACGCTCGGCCAGAAGGGCCGTCAGGCGTTTCGCGCCCTCGTCCTGTTCCTTCTTGAGGACGGCGAGCTCCTTCTGGAGCTTGTCGAGGTTCGCGGCCGCATCCTTGAAGGAGTCCTCGAGCTTGGCCAGGTCCTTGTGCAGGCTGCGTTCCTTGGCCGTCAGGCTTTCGATGGCCTTCTTGCGTTCGGCGAGCTGCTTGCTCTTGGCCGACACCTCGTCCTCAAGGGATGCGAAGGCGGGCGCCGAGAGCGCAAGGAGCGCGCACAGAACCAGGAGCGCGACGGCGCAAACGCGCAGCACAGGGAGGGGTGACGGCCGTTTCATCGGTTTGCGATGATGCTTTTTCCAACCCAGGTCAAGGGGCTTGGGGCTCCAGAAAGCGGGACAGGGGGCAGGTTCGGCATTTTCCCTCCTTCTTGGCGCACCAGGTCTTGCCCGTGCGCACGATGAGGGCGTGGAACTCGTTGAAGAGGGCCGTGTCCGGGGGCAGTGCGTCCATGAAGACGTCCCGCAGTTCGTCGTAGCCGACGTCCTCGGGAACGATCATGTGGCGGTGGAGGATGCGGCGGGTGTAGGCGTCGACCACGAAGGTCGGGTGCCCCAGGGCGTAGAGCAGGATGGAATCGGCGGTCTCCGGCCCGATGCCCGAGACCCGCAGGAGGGACTCGCGCAGGGCCCCGGTGTCGGCGTTCCGCAGCCGCTCCAGGTCCAGACCGCAGGCGTCTTCCAGAAAATCGAGAAAGTTGCGCAGCCTGGCGGCCTTGATGCGGAAGAACCCGGCCGGCCTGATCAGCTCTTCGAGTTCCGCCACGGGCAGGTCGCGCAGTTCTCGGGCGCCCAGAAGGCTGGCCGCGCGGAGGTTGGCGATGGCCTTCTCCACGTTGGACCAGGCCGTGTTCTGGGTCAGGATGGCGCCCAGGGCGATCTCGAAGGGGGTGTCGCCCGGCCACCAGCGGCTGGGGCCGAGGGCTTCGGCCATGGCGTCGTAGTAGGCCAGCAGCAGGCCCCGGCGCTTCATGTCCGGAAGACGAGCAGGGCCCATTCGCCCGAGAAGGAGATCTCGGGGGCCGGCAGCCCCTGGCCCATGTACGCCTCGGCCACGCGGTCGGCCTGCTCGCACAGGATGCCCGAGAGGATGAGCACGCCAGGCGCGGCCAGACGGCCGGCGATGTCCTCGGCCATGTCGATGAGCGGGTTGGCCAGGATGTTGGCCAGGATGCAATCGAAGCGTCGGCCGGCGGCGATGGAATCGATGCTCCCGACGCC
>JANJWV010000203.1 GCA_024709365.1 Desulfomicrobium sp.
GGAGCGGCCCCACGAGTCTCTTGGCGATTTGACACCGGCAGAGTTCCTCATGAAAAATTCACCCAAGGAAGTCTCTACTTTTGGATGGCACTAACTTGGGGAGGTTTACAGCATGACCGGGTGTATTAGGTCTGGATGGAATCGGATGGATTTTTGGATTTCGGGAAATTCAAGATTCAAGATGCGACCCCGCTTCTCTTGCTGGCTCTTCAAATGGAAATCAGTATTGAAGTTTAGGCTTATCATTATTTCTCGTGCTCCTGTAAAGCTATTAGCTAATGTCCATGTTAACTGTCAGCTAGCGCCGAGTTCTGCTGCACATTCGGAGCAAAACGAAAAAATTGTCCTGCAAAAGCGTTTTTTTATAACTAATATTACTTATTATAATTCTTTACTTCCGACTTCATTGCTTTAGCAAAGTGAGTCATAGTTTCCAAAGCTTCTTTTGCAAAACTCACATCGCCGTTTTTCAAAATGTATGATTCTGGCCACTTAATATCTTCTTCAAGCACCTTTAACATTGCTTGATACTTATTTTCTTCGTTAGGGCTATTACTACCCAGAGACTTTATTGCAAGATAAGACATCATATATTTATCAAAAATAGACTTTACTTTGATGTGGTATGTAGATGTGTCGACAAAATGACGGTATTGTTTTAAAAACCATGCAGCTAAGAACTCAATAAAAATGAACAAAAGTGAACATGACACAATTCCGTATATGTATTGATCTTTAAAACCTGTAATCCAAGATAAAAACTGCCAAGTAATTATGGATGTAATGAAGAATGTTATTCCGCCTTTTGAATATGCCGTTCCCTTATCGAGCAGTATTGACGCTTTTTTGTCCGCCGTATGCGCTTGCTCAATCAAAACACTCCGTATTTCATTGAAGTAATTTTCAAAAGTGTCAAACATTTCTGCATTATCGATTGATTTTTTATCAATAACCTTTGATACCAACTCTCCGATTTTTTCGGGAGTCATGTTCTGGGAATTGGATTTTATACTCCGTATTTCGTTGAGAATACGGGTTTGAAGCTTTCTGTCGTCATTCTCTCTTTTTTCATCTACATCTATGAAACGCTCTTCTCTGCGAAGCCGTTTTATTTTATTTATTTCACCTGCAGTTAGTAATACGCCAATTAGCGCGCAAATACTACCTAAAATCATTGGTAATTGGTCTCTTAAAACAAAAATATCAAATTCTGTTTTCGAAAATAAAGGTATACCCACTCCGGCATATATTAGTAGAATGCCAATGACTACTTTTGGTTTCAGCAAGATGCCTGATAATAATGGGCGGTCTAAAGATTGTGCAGCAGGATTTTCCTTAGCTTCTTCGTGTGACACTTCGAGCTCCTTTAAAAGTTATAACGATTAGCACTAAAAAAGGGGTCAGCTACAAGTATTTGTTAATGTTACTGCCTCATAACTAATTCAAATCGTATTTCGTGGATCTCCATCCGATATAGGCTTACATGGCGCAGTTCAGGATTCGACGCGACCAAAGCCTCGATTTCCGTTGATGTCTCGGATGTTGCCCGGGATCCGATGATTACGGACCTGATAGCTTCAAACGGCACTCGAAATAAATGGATATTGTGGGGTTTAGCTTCAATTTTCTTGTCGGCCTCTGCAAGAGCATGAATTATTCGCCATTCTTGCTCATAGCTCCACTCGGTGCTCTTAACCAGAAAGTCACTGAAACCATTGAGTTGGTGCAAACTCAGACTGGGGCGCGTGCTGGAATAGGCAACTTTTCTTAAATGCCGTAGCTCGTCGTTTTCACTTTTCCGCTGATCAAAGAATCGATGATTGGAATCAAACTCTATGACGTAGCCTTGGTGGCTGTTGGCGTAATGTGCCCACATTAAGATATTGTGGGGGTTTTCCGTTAGGGACAGGATTCCCACGTGCTTTTCGAAACTTTCGTGCATGACCTTTTCAAGTTGAGGTGTAGCATATTTTACCATTGCCTCCATACTACGGAGTATTTCTTCCCGCTTCGAAATGGCTAGCTGCTGATATATGGCGAATGGTACTTTAGCGCGGATATGCGCAGGTTGTTTTGCGTATTCTTCTATGATTAACTGCTGAAGATTAGCCTCAAGGTTTTCTTCTAACCGCGCGCGATCAGCAATTGTGGCAAGGTGTGGTTTTAATTCAAATGGGTCATTGAACGCTTGGGGTTGGGAAAATCTGATCAAGCCATCTCTAAGGATGCTGGTGCGTTCTGGGGCTAAATATTTGTATAGGCGCATCCTTTTCTCTTGTAATATTTGAGTTTAGCGGCACGCATTAGCGTGTCCGCTTAAATGGATTGTTAGAAAGCCTTGGCTCGATATAAGCCTTGAGCGCCTCAATTAGGCAAAACAGTTCTTCAGGATGGTACACCACTACAGCTTCATCTACCGAAGCGCCAAGTTCTTCCCAAAGCTTTCCGAATTCTACCATCTCCTGAGGTGTCCAGCCTTCGTATAATTCATAGTGATAGCGGGCCTTTTCGAATACGAACTGGTAGCATAGTAGGAGCTTGTTGATGTCTGAAAAGTCTGTGTGCCCTGGCGAGCGCTCCTTGGCTGTTTTCAAAATCTCCTTCTGAGCGTATCCGGGCAATGCCAGCCATAACTTTGAATAGACATGATGATGCTTCGGCGATTGCCCAGACAGTCGAATCGCACATTTGAGCAGAATTTCAAATCCTAGAATCTGCAACAGTGCACTAGAGTCCGACGCTGTTTTCATTGAACCTGCCAGTATGTTCGCGTCGTTGATACGCGCGATTGCTTCTTCGAACATCCGCTTGGCATCGTGATTCATGGCTTTCTAACAATTTATTGTTTAGTATTTGACTGGAAAAAGATGTTTTCTTGGCAATACTTGCGTCAGTGTCCGTTCTGTTATTTTGCTTGTCATCTTCCAGCGGAAGGCACAGGAAAGCGTAGCCAACGTAAACCTTATGTTGCTCCGATCCAGCTATTTCTTTTGCACATCCGCTACAAGAAAAGTTGCGGCAACGGCAAGTTCTTCTTTTGTCATACGTAGTTAAATGTAGGACGCCCTTGATTGCCTAGGAACGGCTTGTCGGCAAACTTCGGGCGTTATGCCTGGATGCGTGCAGCGGAAGTGTGGGGGCGTGGTCAGGACTAGGCTGTGCGGGATGCGAGCAGGACTTTGGCGCAGCCGCTGGCCATGATTGTGGCGCAGCCTGCCAGTTGCAGGCCGGACAGGTTTTCCCCGAAGATGGACCAGCCGAAGAAGACCACGGCCAGGGGTTCGAAATAGGCCAGGGTGCCGAAGGTGGCGGCGGGCAGGCGGCTCAGGGCCGCGACGGCGAAGGTGATGGCCAGGAAGCCGGGGATCAGGCCCGTGGCCAGGAGCCAGAGGGCGTTTGCGGCGGTGATTTCGGGGCGGGAGTGCAGGAAGAAGGGCAGCATGACCAGGGCTCCGGTCAGGAGTTGGTAAAAGGCGCGGGTCATGACCGGAACGTGGGGTCGGATGCGGCGGTTCATGAGGATGAAGCTCGCGTAGCAGAGCATGGCCAGCCCATCTTTTACCAAACGAATTTTATGCAAGTCCTTCGAACATCTTGAATTATCCGGCTTATTCCGATGGGGCGATGAAGGAGTACAGACCCGTTTTGCTGGTGCCGTTCAACGTCATAGGTCTTCCAGCAAGCGTGCGATGTCTTTCGGTGACGGGAGTTGGCCTTTCAGCGCCCTGGGCAGGGTCTTGGTAATTTCATAGGTGGCCACGCCGATGGGTTTGCGGGCGTTGTGCAGGGCGTATTCCACAATAGTTCGGCTTTTCTCCTTGCAGAGGATGATACCGATGGAGGGGTTTTCCGCCTCCTGGCGGACCTGTCGGTCCAGAACCGCCAGATAAAACTGCATTTTGCCGACGAATTCCGGCAGGAATTCGCCGACTTTCAACTCGATGGCGACAAGACAGCGCAGGCGGCGGTGAAAGAGCAAGAGGTCGATGAAATACTCTTTGCCGTCCACTTCCAGACGGTATTGGCTTCCCATGAAAGCGAACATGCCTCCCATGGTCCGGAGAAAATCTTCGATCCGGGCGATGAGCGCCCGTTCCAGTTCCCGTTCGCTGTGCCCCTCGCCCAACTCCAGAAAGTTAAAGGTATATTCGTCCTTCACCGCCAGTTTGGCATGAACGCGAAGTTCCGGTGTTAACGCTTGGTCGAAATTGGTCTGGCCCAGCAAGGATTTTTCATAGCTCTGGTTGTCGATCTGATGGATGAGCACGTTCTTGGACCAGCCGAACTTGCGGGTCACGCGCAGATAGAATTCCCGCTCCAGCGGGTCCTTGCAGCGCTCCAAGATGGCCAGATTGTGGCTCCAGCCGATTTCTCGCACCAGTGGTGCGAGTTTTTCCAGTCCGGCGTACGCTTCAAAAAAGGCCTTCATGCGCCATAGATTGGAGGCAGAGAAACCGCCCACTCCCGGGAATTCCGTGCGCAGATCAACGGCAAGCTGTTTCACAACTGCCTTGCCCCAGCCTTCAACATCCAATCGTTTTACGATCATCTGGCCGAAATCCCAGTACAGGCCGACCAATTCCTTGTTGACCGCCTTGAGGGCTTCGTACTGCGCTGAGCGGACGCGTTCCTTGATTGCACTCAGCAAGCCCGGATAGTCTTGCGGTTTGCCAAGGTTGATTTTCGGGGCTTTGTCAGTCGGCTTCATCCATAGTCTCCTCGTCATCGATCACGCCATCGGACTGGCCGGTGTCCTAATCTACTGCTAGCAGCTCTGCCATTTCATCTTCGAGAGCAACCTACGGTGTTTTGATGCCGCCAAGATCCACGTTTCCGGTGACTGCATCGGAAATCAGCAATGTGGTATTTGAGAATAAGAAAGGAAAATGGGGCAAGCCACGCTTTGGCTTATCTTGACAATACGTTTGTCAGTGTTCGCCCTGTTATTGAGTTCACATCTTCCAGCGGTGGGCACATGGAAGCGAAGTCAGCGTAAACCTCACCTTGCCCCGATCCCGCGATTTCTTTTCGCAATTTTGCTACAAGAAAAGTTGCGGCAACAGCAAGTTCTTATTTTATTATACATAGTTAACTGTATAGCTATCATCCATTACGTAGGAATGTCTTGCCGACAAAATCTGGCGATTTGTCTGCGTGACATGCTGCGGAAGTGTAGGGGAGTGGTCAGGGCGTAGCAGTGCGGGATGCGAGCAGGGCCTTGGCGCAGCCGCTGGTCATGATGGTGGCGCAGCCTGCCAGTTGCAGGGCGGACAGGCTTTCCCCGAAGATGGACCAGCCGAAGAAGACCACGGCCAGGGGTTCGAAATAGGCCAGGGTGCCGTAGGTGGCGGCGGGCAGGCGGCTGTGGGCCGCCACGGCGAAGGTGATGGCCAGGAAGCCGGGGATCAGGCCTGTGGCCAGGAGCCAGAGGGCGTTTGCGGCGGTGATATCGGGCCGAGAGTGCAGGAAGAAGGGCAGCATGACCAGGGCTCCGGTCAGGAGTTGGTAAAAGGCGCGGGTCATGACCGGAACGTGGGGCCGGATGCGGCGGTTCATGAGGATGAAGCTCGCGTAGCAGAGCATGGCCAGGGCTGCCAGGCCCAGGCCCGCCGCATGGTTCGAGCCGTCCGCGAAATCGAGCCTGAATTCCATCATGGCCGCGAAGCCGAGCATGGCCAGGCCGATGAGAATCCAGCCCGCGGGATTCAGCCGCTCCCTCATGAAGCAATGCGCGAAGATCGATGCCGCCACCGGGGCCAGATAGACGAGCATGATGGCGTTGGCCATGGAGGTCAGGTTCATGGCCTGAACGTAGAAGATGATGAACCCGGCCAGGAGCGCGCCGTTGACGATCACGGGCCAGGTCGGCCAGCGCCTGAGTGTTGCGGCCTGACGGGTGGCCAGGAGGAAAACGGCCAGGAACCCCGCGCCGAGCAGGAGGCGGAAGAAGGTGACGGTCTCGGCGGGCAGGCCGGTGATTCTGGAGAAGACGCCGATGGTGCCCATGAACAGGGCCGAGAGGATGGCCAGGGTGATGCCGGTGGTGTCCAAAGGGAAGTTTCTCCGTTGCGCAAAAGGAAAGGACCGGAGCACAGGCATGCGCTCCGGTCCTTTTTCTATTCGAGGATGTTGACCTTGGCCGGGCCCCGTTTGACGGGGCGGTGGTACTGGACGTCCGGCCTGCCGAAGAGCATCGCGTAGCCGATGGCGTGATCGGCCGGGATGCGCAGGGTATCCCGCAGTTCCGGGCAGATGGCCAGGGCCATCATGAACATGCCGTCCCACAGGGTGCCCAGGCCGTGGGAGCTGGCCAGGAGTTCGAAGGTGGTCAGGGCGATGTGCGCGTCCTGGACAGCGCAGGGCACGCCGGGCGGGGTGCTCGTCAGGAGCATGTGCGGCGCGCCGCGGAAGATGGCGTCCCTGCCTTCGGACCTCCAGACCTTCACGGCGAAGCCCAGGTACTGGGAGATGATCCCTTCCGGCAGTTTCCCTGCGTCGGCCAGGGCCCCGAGGCGGTCCAGGGTCTCGCGGCGAAGCTTGTCCATGAAGGCCTTGTCCCGGACCACCGTGAACACGACGCCCTGGGCGTTGACCCCGGTCGGGGCGTGGAACGTCGTATCGACGAGCTCGTCGATGAGGGCCGCGGGCAAGTTCTCGTCCCTGTAGCGCCGAACGGAGCGCCGCCATTTGATCAGGTCCTTCATCTGCGCCGGTGAGGGCAGCTCTTTCTCGGGCTGGTCCCCTTCAGGCGTCAGGCCGAGGATGGACACGGCCCTCGTCGGGCAGACCGTGTAGCAGTGCTGGCATCGGTAGCAGCGGCCTTCGTCGGTCATTTCGGGATAATCGCCCATGGCGATGATGCCGGCCGGACAGTCCGCCGCGCATTCGCCGCACTGGATGCATTTGTCCCGGTCGATGCTGAAATCGATCATCTGAACCTCCCTCATTCGCTCACGGCTTCCAGGGCGGGGAACGTCGCCAGGTGCGGTTTGATGGCCGCGCCCAGCCAGGCGATGGTCTGCCCCAGATTCCTCATGTTGCCAAGCCCTTCGGCGTCGCCCTCGACCTCGCCCTTGTCGCGGCCGTAGCCCATGTTCCAGTAGACCGAGCCGGGGATGAGCATCTGGTTCATCAGAAACATGTGGTTGATGGTGTCGTAGACGTGGGTCGCCCCGCCGCGCCGCACGGCCACCACGGCCGCGCCGATCTTGCCCTTGAAGGCCCGGCCGTTGGCCAGGGCCACGAGGCCGGCGCGGTCAAGCAACGCCTTCATCTCGGCCGAGACGTCGGTGAAGTAGGTCGGGGA
Organism: Desulfomicrobium sp.; assembly: GCA_024709365.1. Classification (GTDB taxonomy): domain Bacteria; phylum Desulfobacterota; class Desulfovibrionia; order Desulfovibrionales; family Desulfomicrobiaceae; genus Desulfomicrobium. Next base: position 7,307 of record JANJWV010000203.1, read on the forward strand.
GCCGAAGATCAGGGCGTCGGCCCGCAGGAGCTTCTCCATGACCGGGTTGAAGACGTCGTTCTTCATGGCGCACTGGCCGTCCTTGTTCTCGAAGCATTTGTAGCAGGCCTGGCAGCCGCGGATCTTCTGCCCGCCGACCTGGACCAGCTCCGTCTCCCACCCGGCCGCGGCCAGGGGCTCCAGAACCCTGTTCAGAAGAATTTCCGTGTTGCCGCCCTTGCGCGGGCTGCCGTTGACTGCGATCGCGTACATATTTCGTCCTCCATGTTGGGGTTGACTGCGTGTTCCGGACGCAGATAGAGCACATGTCGACGTTTTTGAAAAGTACTGTCTTGAATGTCTGGTACGTACACGGAGTATAGTAATGAGCAAAGACCGGCCCGCGCCCTGCAAGATCAAGGAGATAGGCGGAAAGCGATACCGCTGCTATTTCGAGCTGACCCTGTCCGTCATCGGCGGGAAATGGAAGCCCATCATCCTCTACCATCTCTCCCTGGCCGACGCCGTGCGCTTCGGGGAGCTCCGGCGGGGCATGCCCGACGTGACCGAGCGCATGCTGACGCGCCAGTTGCGCGAACTGGAGGCCGACGGCCTGGTGCACCGCGAGGTCTACCGCGAAGTGCCGCCCCGGGTCGAGTATTCCCTGACGGACATGGGCGCGAGCCTGATCCCGATCCTCAAGCAGATGCAGGCCTGGGGCGTGGAATATGAGGATTTTCTCGGCGGTGCGGGAAATTTTGACGGGGAGGGGTACGAGAGGCCGCATCAGGCGGAGGCGGATGCCGGGCGGGGGTGCGCAGATCGATTTGACAAAGCTTGAGAGCGACCGGGTGGAGGCGATGGCCTTGGGCTGTTTGGTGCTTTTTCGGGGCGTGCCGCGAATCAGGATTCCGTGATCAGGTTGACGATGAGGCGGATGAGCAAGTTCTTGTTGGCCGGCTGGCTTTCGGCCACCAGCAGGGTCAGGGCGGTCAGGGCGGTGTCCCCAATGCCACGGACCATGTTTTCCTGGTGCAGGTACAGGAGAAAGAGCAGGGACGCGATGCGCTTGTTGCCGTCCGTAAAGGGATGGTCCTTGATGATGAAATACAACAGGTGCGCGGCCTTGAGCTCGCGACTGGCGTACAGGGGCTCGCCGAACATGGTCTGTTCGATGTTGCCGAGAATGGCGGCCAAGGCATCGCCGCGCTCCTGGCCGAACAAGGACGTGGCCTCGCCCCGTCCGGCCAGATCGGCTTTCAGACCGGCAATGGCGGACGAAGCTCGGTCATGGTTCAGCACGCCCCGAGCGGGCCGGCAGCCTTCGGGCAGGGCCAGACTGTCCTCGTCGTATTGCAGCAGAAGCCGCCACGTCCTGGCATAGCCGGAAATCAGGGCCACCACGGCCTGCCCGGTGTCGGAAACCAGCCTGTTGGTGGTCAGGGTGCGGGCCAACAGGTCCAGCGCGGCCCGGGCCTCTTCCACGCCGCGTTCGGCCAGGCGATGTCGATTCAGGGAATACCCTTTGAGGAGATGGTCTTTCAGAACCGATGCGGCCCATTGCCGGAATCGCACGCCGCGCTTGCTGTTGACCCGGTAACCAACCGAGATGATGGCGTCCAGATTGTAGAACTTGCGGGTACGTTCCACCCGCCGGATCCCTTCGATTTGAACTTGTAAGAATTCCTTACAGGTTGCCGCCTCCTGCAATTCTTCGTCCGCATACACCCTTTTCAGGTGCATGGTGATGTTCTGAGGCTTGACCTGAAACAGCTCCGCCATCTGCGCCTGGGTCAGCCAGACGGTGTCGCCATCCAGAGTCACCTGCACCGGGTTGGGCGCGTCCGGGTCTTCGTAGATGATGATCTCGCTCATGGCCGCGCATCTCCAAAGGCCTGGGCGAGGCTCTTCCGGGGCGGGAAGATCTCGGTGATCGACAGCCAGCGGTCTTCCAACTCGGTCATTTTCATAACTCCACAGGCGTATTGGATTGCGGCCATGTCCGCTGCAGGCGAAACAGGAGAAAGTGGTCGCACTTCTCCCGAAAGGTGTTTCATGTATGCCCGGCTATTTTATGTGAAGTCAAATGATCTTTGCCGATTACATGCGGATACATCCGCCGGACAAGGCACATGGTCTGACGAAATCGGGATGCAGGGGAAGCAATCGGAATTTTGAAAAGGGGACAGTGCAACTGCGTGGGCGGGAACGCCCGGTTGACGCATCGGACTGGGGTGTAATGGTCTTTCGTGCCGGTCGGGCGGGTTTCAGAGGGTCATGAGCCAGGTCACCGCCGCGCCGGCCGGGATGAGCATGAGGCCGGGCACGAGGATGCGCGGCAGGAGCTTGCCGGGGTCCTGGTGGAAGTACTTGCAGGTCATGAGGTAGCAGATGTGCATGGGCGAGGCCATGATGCCGGCCAGGCCCGAATAGAAGCCCAGACTCAGGACGGCCGGGATGAGGTGCGCCTGCCCCGTGGACTGGGCCAGGCCGAAGAGCAGGGGGAAGGTCGCGCCGACGAAGGCGATGGTGATGCCGGAGACGAAGCCGACCAGGAAAGGCAGGGTCGCGGCCATGATGAAGACGGCGTTCCCGCCGCCGATGGCCCCGGCCAGGGCGTCGACCACATGTCCCTGGTGCAGGATCTCCTTGAAGATGAAGATGGCCCCGACCACGGCCAGGAGGGACATGGTGTTGTCCTTGCCGGCCTCGCGCAGAACCTCGGTCCACTTGGCTCGGGCCATGGCCAGGCTCACGCCCGATGCCAGCACGAGGGCCGCGATGACGCCGTATTCCATGGGACGGCCGGGCCAGAGCGTGGCGCACAGCCACTCTCCGGCGATGGAGCCCAGGATGGCCGTGAAGAGCGGGATGCCGCCGCTCCAGCCGGAGTCGCCCTCGCCGTCATCGGAGGGCGCCTGCAGCCGGGGGGCGTGCCTGAGGGCCGGCCGCAGGATGAAAATCCAGCCGAGGAAGGCGGTCACGACGGGGCCTGGCCACATCAGGGCCACGAGCCCCGTGACCGGGATGCCGGCCAGGGACGATGCCAGGATGAGGCCCGGGTACAGGGGCCAGGCCAGTTCCCACAGGTGGCGGAACCAGTAGTTGATGAGGGTCTGGTCCCGCTGGGTCACGTCGAGCTCTTCGGCCGCCTTCTGGACCATGGGCGCCGAGAAGATGGCCCCGCCGGGCATGGGCAAAAGCCCGATGAGAGCCGGAAAGAAGACGAGCAGGAGCGAGCGCGAGCGCACCTTGCCGCGGATGGCCCGCATGAACCGCGCCGACTGGCCCGAGGCCGAGTAGAGGGCGCTGAAGGCCAGGATGACGGCGATGATGGCGCAGAGGATGAAGGCTTCCTCGGTCAGCAGCGCTGCGGGCACGGCCAGGGCCCAGTCCAGGGGCGAGAGGCCGAAGAGGAGCGCCAGCACGAGGCTGCCGGCCAGAATGGACAGGCCGAGGCCCAGTTTCAGCCGGATGCCCGCGAGCATCACGGCGAAGACGGCGGCGACGGACAGGACGGGCGTCATCAGCGGCCCGCGCAGCACTTCTTGAATTTCTTGCCGCTGCCGCAGGGGCACGGGTCGTTGCGGCCGACCTTGGGGCTTTCGTTGCGCACGGTTTCGGTTTCGTGCTCGCCGTCGAGGTAGTACCAGCGCCCCTCGCGGCGCACGAAACTGCTGCGTTCGGTCAGGCGCTGGGTGCCGCCCTTGTGGCGGAACGTGGCCCGGAAGCGGACCATCCCTTCATCCCCGTTCTCGGAGGCTTCCAGGATTTCGAGGTCCAGCCAGTCCGTCTCCTTGTTCCAGCGCCGGATGTCGTCCTCGTGGAATTCCTCGCGGTGCTCCTCGACCATGGACTCGCGCAGATGGGCCATCTCGTTGCGGGTGAAGGCCGTGAAGCGCGAACGCATGAGCGCTTCGGGGGTGGAGGCGACGGTTTCGCCGGCGATGACGGGGCCGCAGCAGTTTTCGTAGGGCAGGCCGGAACGGCAGGGGCAGTCCATATGTGCCTCCTAGTGGCTGCAGCCTTCGTGGTTGCACAGGATGGGCTGGTCGGCGATCTCGCCGCGGGCCCAGCTGCCGAGCACGTCGCGGACGTCCCCGGTGCAGCCCCGGACGACCGTGATGCCGTGTTCGGCCATCTTGTTGATGGCGCCCTGGCCGATGTTGCCGACGAGCATGAGCGTCACGCCCTTGCCCTGCATGGTCACGCCCACGGTGGACTTGCATCCGCAGCCAGAGGGCGGGAAGAACGTCTCCTCCTCGACGATGTTCTTGTCCCCGTCGAGGGTGAATACGGTGAAGGTCCGGGCATGGCCGAAGTGTTCGTCGACGTGTTTTCCGGCGGTGGGAACGGCGATTTTCATGGCAAAACTCCTTGTTTTTAGGATCAGGTTGCCCGTATGATCGTTTCACATCGACGTCAATGTGCGACAGCGGAGAAGCGCTCCGCAGGAGGCCGGAAATGAGCGAAGGAAAGCCCAAACATTATCGGAAATTGCAGGAAATGTACCCGGATCTGATCGGCGCCGCCGAAACCCTGGGCAAGACGGCCCAGGAGGCCGGGCCGCTCGGTGAAAAGGAGATGCAGCTGGTCCAGCTCGGCGCGTCCGTGGCCCTGCGGTCCGAGGGCGCCGTGCGCAGCCATGCCCGCCGGGCCCTGCAGGCCGGGGCGACGGCCGCGGAGGTGCGGCACGCGGTCATCATCTTGACCAGCACCATCGGATTCCCTACCGTGGCGGCAGCCCTGGACTGGCTGGAAAAGGTCCTCGAATAGCCCTTTTGCAATCCGATTTCGTGAAAAAGCGGCCCCCAGGGGCCGCTTTCGCTTGGAGCTCGTCATGAAGAAAATGGAATTCATCGCCACGGACAATGCACCGGCCGCCGTGGGGCCCTACTCCCAGGCCGTGCGCGCCGCGGGATTCGTGTACGTCAGCGGCCAGCTGGGCCTCGTGCCCGCCACGGGCGCCTTCGCCGGCCCCGATTTCGAGGCCCAGGCCCGTCAGGCCCTGGCCAATCTGGGCGCCATCCTGTCGGCGTCCGGGTGCGGCGTGACCGACATCGTCAGCGTGGACGTGTTCGTCACGGACCTGTCCAACTTCAAACTCTTCAACGCCATCTACGACGAATTCATGGCCGGCCACCGGCCTGCCCGCGCCGCCGTGCAGGTCTCGGCCCTGCCCCTGGGCGGGGTGGTCGAGGTCAAGTGCGTGGCCGTGGCCCATTCATAAGGAACATCCATGGTCAACAAACGAACCCGCCGTTTCGGTGTCTTCCCCTCGGCCAACGAGGACGCCCAGGCCGCCCAGCGGCACAAGGGCACGCCCCAGTGCACCTCCGACTCCTATCTCCTCGCCTTCCAGGACAAGGATTTTCTGCTGCGCCAGGAGCTCAGGCCCGTGCGGCTGCAGCTGGAGCTCCTCAAGCCCGAGCTGACCCTGCAGGAACACCAGATCGAATCGACCATCGTCGTCTTCGGCAGCGCCCGCATCCTCGACCCCGAGCAGGCCGGCGTCCGTCTGGAGAAGGTCATGGACGGGCTCAAGAAGAACCCCGACGACCTCGTGCTGCAGCAGGAGCTCGTCCGGGCCCGCAGGGCCATGACCAACAGCCGGTACTACACCGAGGCGCGTAAGCTCGGCCGGCTCATCTCCGAGAACATGGACAGCCACGGCCACGTGGTCGTCACGGGCGGGGGCGGCGGCATCATGGGCGCGGCCAACCAGGGCGCCCACGACGTGGACGCCATCAGCATCGGCATGAACATCGTCCTGCCCTTCGAACAGGAGCCCAACCCCTACATCACACCGGAGCTGAGCTTCCAGTTCCACTACTTCGCCATCCGCAAGATGCATCTGCTGATGCGGGCCAAGGCCATGATCGCCTTCCCGGGCGGGTTCGGGACCATGGACGAGCTCTTCGAGACCCTGACCCTCATCCAGACCCGCAAGGTCAAGCCCATCCCGGTCCTGCTCTTCGGCCGGCGCTTCTGGCAGAAGGTCATCAATTTCGAGGCGCTGGTGGAGGAGGGCACCATCAACGAGGAGGATCTGAAGATCTTCCGCTACGTCAGCACGGCCGAGGAGGCCTGGGAGATCATCTCCTCAAGCAACGGGCCGACCACGGACGGCAAGTACTAGCTCAGTTCCCCACCGCAGCGTGCACGTCGGCGATGATTTGTCCCGAGAGCGTGCGCATGACCCGGCTCATGGCTTCGACCACCGAGCCGGGATTTTTTTTGGCGCTGGGCTCGGACCCGCGGGAGGTGCGCTGGAACAGGACCATGTCGGGCGCGGCCGCTGCCCGCAGGTCCAGCAGGGTGACGGTCAGTTCGGCCGTGGCCAGCCAGCGGTCCTGGCCGTCCACTTCCAGCCACTCCTCGACCATGCCCTCGACGCGGTGGGTGGCCGGGAGAGTCGAACCAGGCCCGGACACGGCCAGGAACAGGCCGCTGGCCAGCATGTCGCGGCGCAGGTAGTCCGTGGCCAGGATCTGGGGTGCACTGCGCCACTGGTGGTAATGGTATTCCTGCCGGCCGAAGGACAGGTCGCGGTAGACGATCTTGGCCGTGTTGTACTCCGGGGCCACGCCGAAGCGGCTCACGCTGACGACGGCCTGCGCCCGTTCCCCGGATACCGCCGGGGGATCGTACTCCAGGGTGTAGTAGCGGGTGTCGGGCGCCGCGGTGCGGGCGGCGCCGCAGCCCGTCAGGGCCAGGGCGAGGACGGCGAGGGCGATGCGGAGGATGTGCATGTCGGTCCTACTCCTCGGTTATGCGGGGGGCTTTGGGTTCTCCGAACAGGAGCTGGGCGGGCTGGTCCTTGACGCTCGTGATGAGGGCGTTCAGGTTGCCCGAGGTCTGCTCCAGGTTCTCGGCCGTGGCTGACAGGCGGTCTTCGAGGTCGCGGATGGTGGCCTGCATCTGCAGCATGGTCGCCTGGCTCTGGGCCATGAAGGCGTCGGTCTTGAGGGCCGCCCCGGCCAGGGCGCCCATGGTCGTGTCGACGTGGGGCCGGTTGGCGTCGATCATGGACTGGAACTGCGCCAGCACGGCGTCCATGCGCGTCAGTTCCTCGGCGGCCTTGTCCATGAGCCTGCGCGAGGCCTCCATGCTCCCGTCCACGTTCCTGGCCAGGGACTGCAGGCGCTCCGGGCTGGCGGCGGCGTTGACGCTGGCCAGCAGGGTGCGAATGTCCGCGGAGATGTCGCCGATGCGGGCCTGGGCCACGGCGTTGTCCAGGGAGGTGAAGGCGTTCTTGGCCTGGTCGGCGATCCCCCTGAAGTCGATGGCCTTGATCTAGGCGGCGATGTCGTGGATCTCGCGGAAAAGCTTGCGGATGTCCGAGGGCTTGGAGGCGATGACCGGGTACTCCGGCGTGAAGTCCAGGGCCGGCGTCGGGCCGTCCAGGGGCGTGCGCTTGTCGATCTCCACGAACATGGCGCCGGTGATGCCGACGTTGGAGATGGCCGCGACGCTGTCGGCGAAGCGCATTTCGTCGTCCGCATGCTCGTCGTCCACCAGGATGACGACCTCGATGAGGTGGTAGTCCGGGGCGATGCGGATGGCCTGGACGCGGCCCACGGGCACGCCGCGGTACTTGACTGGCGAGTCGACGTTCAGGCCCTGCACGGACTCGTCAAAGTAGGTTACGTACAGTTCGCCCTTGCGCAGGAAGGAGGTCATGCCGAGCCAGATGATGGCCAGGGTGGCCAGGCCGAGCCCTGCGGTCATGAATAGGCCCACGGAAAAATTGACGCGAGCGGAAGCCATTATCCCTCCATCCCGGGCTGTCGGTTGAAGAACTGGCGCACGAAGGGGTGTGCGCTCCTGTCCCTGAGTTCATGCGGGTCGCCTTCGGCGATGATGGATTTCGACGCCGCGTCGAGCATGACCACCCGCGAGGCGATGGTCAGGATGGACGACAGCTCGTGGGTCACGACGACGAAGGTCGTGCCCAGGGTTCGGTTCAGGCGCAGGATCAGGGCGTCGAGCCCGGCCGAGCTGATGGGGTCAAGGCCCGCCGAGGGTTCGTCCAGGAAAAGGATTTCGGGGTTCAGGGCCAGGGCGCGGGCGATGGCGGCCCGCTTCCTCATGCCGCCCGAGAGCTCCTCGGGCAGATGGTGCTCGAAACCCTCCAGCCCGACCTGGCGCAGCTTGAGGCGGACCAGGTCGTCCACGGCGCGGCCGCGCAGGCCCGAGTACTCGGTGATGGGCAGGGCCACGTTTTCGCCCAGGTTCATGGAGGAGAAGAGCGCCCCCCCCTGGAACATGACGCCGATGCGGGCCAGGATGCGCCTGTATGCCCCGTCGTCGTCCGGGTCCATGTCCATGCCGGCGACGGTTATGCGTCCGGCCATGGGTTTGTACAGCCCGACCATGTGCTTGAGCAGGGTCGACTTGCCGCAGCCGCTGCCGCCGAGGATGACGAAGACCTCGCCGGCGTGGATGTCGAAATTCAGGTCCCGCATGACGACATGGTCGCCGAAGCCCATGGTCAGGCCGCGTACGGTGATGACGGGCGCGCTCATGGCCGCCAGTACCTCAGGATCACGGCCAGGACGGAGTCCGTCAGGATGACCAGGAAGATGCTCGTGACCACGGCGGATGTGGTTGCCTGGCCGACGCTGGCCGCCCCGCCGCGCACGCGGTAGCCCTTGAAGCAGCCCACCGTGGAGATGAGCAGGGCGAAGACGGCGCTCTTGAAGATGCCCCAGTTGATGTCGAAGATGGACAGGGTGCTCATGGTCTGGGCCATGTATGCGTTCAGGGTCAGGTTCAGGGTGCCCACGCCGATGACAAGCCCGCCTGCGATGGCGAAGAGGTTGGAGAAGACGGTCAGCAGCGGCACGACCAGGACCGAGGCGATGACCTTGGGGGCCACGAGGAACATGGCCGGCTTGAAGCCCATGGTGATCAGGGCGTCCACTTCCTCGGACACCTTCATGGTCCCGATTTCGGCGGCGAAGGCCGAACCCGAGCGCCCGGCCACGATGATGGCCGTCATGATGGGGCCGAGCTCCCGGACCATGGCCAGGGCCACCAGGGAAGCCACGTAGATGTTGGCCCCGAACTGCTGCAGCTGGACCGCGGACATGAAGGCCATGATCAGCCCCAGCAGAAAGCTGATGAGCCCGACGATGGGCAGGGCGTCCACCCCGACGCGCTGCATGTAGGAGATCGTGTCCCCGAGGCGCAGCCGTCCGGGCCGGACCAGGAGGGAGGCCAGGGTCGTGGTCGTCTCGCCGACGAAGGAGACGTGGCTCGCGGCCTGGTCGACGACATGCATGGTCTTTTCGCCGAAGCGCGTCAGGATATCCGGCCTGGCGCGGCGGATGGGGCCCGGTTCGGGCGGGGAATCCAGGCGCAGGAAATCAAGGAGTTCGCGCACGTGGTCCGGGGTGCGTTCCATTTCGAGTTTCCCGCCGGACGCCTCGGCCATGCGCCTGAGCTCCATGATGACCAGGGCGCCGCAGTCGTCCATGCGCGTCACGCCGCCGAGATCGGCGCGAATGCGCTTCGGCAGCGGACGGGGGACGAGCGCGAGCCGGTCCAGGATTCCCGGGACGGACTGCAGGTTCAGCGCGCCCCGCAGCGTCAGGGACAGGGCGTCGGACCCGATGGAGATGTCGAGATCGGCGGTGTTATTCATGGTGCGGTCGAATTGCTCGATATTCGGACCTCATAGCCGAGGGCGGACAGGCCGTCTACTCTGCGGGAACGGCGCCCGGAGTCTTGTGACGGGATTCTCGATCTTGATACTGCGACCGGGGTGTGACAAAGGGGCTTGAAAAGGCCGTGGCGCCGTTCACCCTGCCGCGGTTCCCCACCATGTAACCGGAAGTTTTTCATGACCCTTCGCCTTCTTTGCCTTCTGGCCGCCCTGGTTCTCGGGTTCGCGGCCCCTGTCCGTGCCGAGTCCCTCAAGCCTGTCCCGGAGTCCCTGTACCCCGAACTCGAATATCTCCTGACCGTCCCGCAGGGGTCGGCAGACCTCGCCCCCGACAAGCTGAACGCGATCGTGTCGTTTGTGGCCGCCACCCCGCAGGGCGTGAGCATGGCCATGCGGGACCGCGACAAGGCCGCGGGCGCCTTCCACTCCTTCTCCCTGCGCGGGAACCTGGCCCGTGTCGTGGACTACGCCTACAACCCGGACATCCCGGTCTACGTGACCATGCCGTCCTCAGTGCGGGATCAGGAATGGCTCGACCCGGCCACCCGCGACGCCCTGAAGGGCCTGGCGCGGGCCGTGGAGCAGGGCGGTTCCTTCCAGCTGCGCGGGCGCGAGCGCGAGATCATCACGCCCGACGCCAACACGGGCGGCTACTACGCCTACAGGCAGGACCGGGCCATGGCCGTCTTTCCCGGCCCGACGGGGCCGGTTCTCGTCTCCGTGGCCTGCCAGAACGAGCCTTCGGACATCGGCCGCAAGGGATTGGTGGTGGGGCCCGACTCCGACTGGAACTACCTCTACTCGGCCGAGACCGGACTGACCAAGACGGGCCTGGGCTGGGTCGATTCCTACATGTACCAGGCCTACTCGGTCCTCGTGCTCGTCTCCGACACCGAAGCCGGCGTCGTGCGCGTGGGCTCCTTCAAGTGGCTGAACGCGGGCTGGGCCAAGGTCAACATGGTCAAGCAGATGCACATCGTCAACGGCATCAAGCGCTTCGCCGCGGACTTCAAGGCCGTCCTCGAATCCCCCCGCCTGCCGCAGGCCGGGGAGTTGGCCGCCATGTACAGGGATCTGCAGGGGAACAGCCCCGAGAGCCTGCGCGCCCAGGTCGCGCCCTATCTCGACGCCATCGCCGCCGGCGAGTCGTCCTCGTCCCTGGCGGGCCCCTTCAAGAAGCTGCTGACCTCGGGCGAGTACCTGCGGGACATGAGCCGCGAGGAGATGGTCAAGATCGTGCTCAAGGAATTCCTCAAACAGCGCCTCGGCCGGCAGACCCTGATCCAGGTCGCCCGGGCCGGGGCGTCCGGGACGGCGCACCCCTGACAGGCGGGCCGTCCCGACAACAACGCCCAGACGCGCCGGAGTCCCATGTTCCGTCTCACATGCCCCGCGTCCCTTCTTCGGCACCTTCGCGGCCTGCCGGCCGTGACGGGGAACCGCCCATGACCCGGCCGGGCGACGAGGCGCGTCAGCGCGCCCGCGGCATCCGTGACGAGGCCCTTTCCCGGCTGGCCCAGCGGGACCGCGACTCCATCGACCACCTGCGGGCCGAACTGGCCGAAATGAAGGCCATGCTGCGCGAGCAGGGCGAGCGGCTGGCCACCCTGACGGCCCTGGTCTCCTCCCTTCCCGTCACGGAAGCACGGCCCGAAGACGCGCCCCCCGCATCCAACCCCCGACCCTTGTCCGGCGCCAAGCGCGCCGCCCTCGAACGCATCCGCGACCTGCGCCGCCAGGACCTGTCTTTCGCCCGCATCTGCGAAATCTTCCAGGAAGAGGACATCCCGACACTGTCGGGGGACGGGCAGTGGTCCAAGGGCACCCTGTGGAACCTCTGGCGCAACCACTCCCGCCAGCTCGGCCCGGACGGCAGGGACTGATTTCCGGCTGCGTCGCGTCTGGCGCAGCGTCCGATTCGCATGTTTTGACCGGCATCGGCCCCGATCCGTTCCCGCAGCGCAAAGGGTCTGGATAACCAGACCGATTCGTGGGATACGATGGCTGCGGACACCGTGCGCCAGGACAACGTCCCGGCCCTGAGTCGGGCGATTTTCCGCATGAGGACGCGCGACAGGCGCGTCCGTTGTATCGCGAGAGATTGATGGCGAGAGGCATCCATGAAACAGTTTGAAGGGTCTTTCCGCATGCCGCCGCAGCTCGGAACCGGCGATGGCCGGCCCCGACGCGTGGGGTTCGAGCTGGAGTTTTCCGGCATTTTTCTGGATGACGCCGTCGCCGCCCTGGAGAAATCCATGGGCGGGCACGTCGCGTCGAGGACCGCGGCGGAGGTGCGTTTCCAGTCCGAGCGGCTCGGCATGTTCCATGTCGAGCTGGACTGGTCTTTCCTCAAGATCAAGGCGGCCCAGGGCGGCGATGCAGGCGGAGGCGGCGAGTGGCTGGAGCTCCTGAGCCATGCCGCGGCCCTGTTCGTGCCGGTCGAAGTGGTCTGCCCGCCGGTCCCCCTCGCGGATATGGCCAAGCTGGAGCCCCTGCTGGACGTATTGCGGGAGGCCGGCGCCGTCGGCACCGAGGAATCCCTCCTGGCGGCCTACGGGCTGCACATCAACGTCGAGATGCCGCAGCTGGACGCCCCGACGCTGTATGCCTACCTGAAAGCCTTCTCCCTGCTGCAGTGGTGGCTGGTCGAGGCCCACGACGTGGATATCGCGCGGCGGGTCAGCCCCTACGTCGACCTCTACCCCGAAGCGTACATGCGCCTGCTGTGCGCGGACCCCGAGCCGGGCATGGACAGGATTTTCGAGGATTACCTCGAGCACAACCCCAGCCGCAACCGCGCCCTGGACATGCTGCCCCTGCTGGCGCACATCGATGAAGAGCGCGTGCGCCGGACCGTCAGCGACATGAAGGTCCGGGCCCGCCCGGCCCTTCATTACCGCCTGCCGGACTGCCTCATCGACCGCCCCGACTGGTCCCTGGCCGATGCCTGGAACATCTGGTGCGTCGTGGAGCGCCTGGCCGGCAGCGCGGACGACCTCCGCGCGCTGTCCGATGCCTTCCTGGCCGCCGAAAGACCCATCCTGGGCGTGAGCCGCGGCGACTGGGTCGAGTTCGTTGACCGATGGCTGGCAGACCGCGCGTTGGCGTGACCGGCAACGGCCGGCTGTGGTCGCCGGCCTGGTGGTGCACCCGGCTGGCCCTGTGGCTGGCCGGGGCCGAACCCGTGCGCCTGAGCGTGCGCCACAGGGCCAGCGTGCGCAGCATGGACGCGCTCGTCATCGGCGGCGGCAACGACATCAGCCCCGAGCATTTCGGCGGCGACCTTTCGGACAAGGTCAAGTCCGACCCCAAGCGCGACCTGCTGGAGATCGAGTGCATCCGCTGGGCCCTGTCCCACGGGGTGCCGCTCCTGGGCATCTGCCGCGGGGCGCAGCTCATCAACGTGGTCCTCGGCGGCACGCTGCACCAGGACATCCGGCACCTGCGCAAGCGCACCTCCAACCGTCCCGGGCTCCTGCCGACCAAGCGGGTGCGCCTCGACCCCGATTCCCTGGTGGCCGGCGTCTGCGGCGCAGGCGCGCTCAGGGTCAACAGCCTGCACCATCAGGCCGTGCGCAGGCCCGGCACGGGGCTGGCCGTGGTGGGGTGGGACCGCGACGAGATCGTGCAGGCGGTGGAGTGCGCCGGCGAGCGTCCGGTCATCGGCGTGCAGTGGCACCCGGAGTACCTGCTGTACCTCCCGTCGCAGTTCGCGCTCTTCCGCTGGCTGGTGCGCAACGCAAAAAAGGCATGACTCCCTGACCGGGAATCATGCCTTTGCTGTCCGTGCGGCGCGGGTCCGCTCTTCTTTCCGGCTACATGACCAGGTGCAGGACCCGGGGCATGAAGGTCGGCACGTCCCAGCCGGGCACGTAGCGGTTCAGGGTCTCGATGACGGCGACGGCCAGCAGGCCCGCGTGCAGCATGGTGGCCAGCGCGATGACGATCATGCTGCCCTTGAGGCGCATGGGGTTCTCGCTGACGCAGACCAGGAGGGACAGGGCCATGGCCAGGACCAGGCAGGCCGCCGAAGCCGCTCCGGCGTAGAAGATCTGGGGCAGGTGCAGGTTGAAGACGCCCTTCAGGCTCAGGTACATCCAGACCGTGATCATCAGGGTGACCACCCCCAGGGCGATGTGCCACTTGCACAGGAAGGGCGGGGCGAAGCGGTAGTAGTCGCGGCCCCAGTCGTCGGCGTTGCGGCGCAGCAGCAGGTAGACGAGTCCTCCGGCGGCGGTCAGGCACAGGGCCATGGGCAGCCACAGGGCCGCCAGGGGCCACCAGGACGAGCCCCAAGGGGGAAGAAAGGCCGGGTCGTCCAGGGGCAGGCCCCGGAAGTACAGCAGGGTCAGCAGGACGAGGCCCCAGTATCCGCATTTGACGGCCACGTTGCCGATGCAGCCGAGCAGGACGTGCACGGCCCGGCGTTCCTTGGCCGTCTTCCAGCCCAGGTCGTAGGCCACCAGGGCCAAGGTTCCGAAAAAGGGCAGGGCCAGGGTCACGGCCAGAAGCATCCGGTTGGCCAGGGCGAATTCGGATTGCCAGAAGGGGCGGCCCATGAGCAGGGCCCAGCCGGCTAGGATCGCGACCCAGAAAAGGGCGTGGCCGCGCACGCCGAGCCGCGAAATCTGACGGGCCGCGCGGGCCGGGAAGGGTTTGCCGGAAACCAGGCCGATCAGTTCGCTGACCAGGGAGATGGCCGGCGCCCCCCAGAACAGGGCCGCCAGCAGGAGCAGAAAGGGGAGCAGGGCGAACGCCCACTGGGGTACGGAAAGCGCCATGGGTACCTCGCGCGTGATGTCGGTATGTCGAAGAGTATGGTCAAGGGTATCGAATGCGGGCTATCTGCACCAAAAGGGCGCAAGAGGCAAGGCGCGCGCTCCCTTGAAAATCGGCCCGTTCTCTCCTATGCCTCGGGCGTAAACACGGGGGATATGGTGGCGAAGCCATGAAAACAGTGCTGGCCTTCGGGGCCGGAGTGCTTGTCGGCGTCCTGATCGCGTTCGCCGCCGGCATGTACGTGCATCCGGGCCAACCCGGCCGGGCTGCTGCGGAAAAGGCCCTTGCCGGTCTTTTTGCCGTCATGCGGGCCGTACCGGCGCGGATGTCCGCCGCCCTGGACGCAGTCACCGCCCCCAAACCGGTCGTCCTGCGCCGCCCCGTCGCGCGCGTGCTGCGCATGACGCGCACCGGAGTCGTCCTGGTCCACACCATCCTGCCCGACGAAACGAATGCGGCCGTAAGGCCGATCCCCGACGAACGACGGCAAACGGCTTCCCTGCCGGCCCCTGAAGCCGCGCCCGCGGCAGGTCCCGAAACCCCGCGCGGTCCGGAACCGGCGCCGTCCCCTGCGACGCCGGCGTCCCGAGCCGAAGGGGGCACGCCACCGAAGGCGGCCGTCAAGGCCGGTCCCGAGAGCGTGTACGCCCAGGCGCTCAAGGCCTACGAAGCGGGCCGGCACAAGGAGGCCAGGCAGCGTTTCGCCGCCTTCCTGCAGGCTTTCCCCGGCCATGCCCTGGCGCCCAACGCCCTCTACTGGACGGGCGAGACATGGTACGACCAGGGCCGCTACGACCTGGCCACGCAGGCCTTCGCCCGCGTTCTGAACGAACATCCCCGCCACGCCAAGAGCCCGGATGCCCTGCTGAAGATGGCCTACGCGGCCATGCGCCAGGGACGCCGCGACGCGGCCAGGGCGTATCTGGACCAGCTCGATGCGCGCTATCCCGATTCCGGCGCGTCCCGGCTGGGTCGGCAGGCGCGGGGCAGGCTGCAGGGCAGAAGCGACGACGGCACCATGGTGGCGGCCCGTGGATGAGTTCGCCGCCAGTCTGGCCCTGCGTCACACCCGCGGCCTTGGGCCGCGGACCTGGAAGCGCCTGCTGGACGCCTTCGGCGGCGCCGCGGCCGCTGCCGACCAGTGGGTCTCCTGGGCCGGGCGAGGGCTGACGACGGCCCGCGTCCAGGAGGAGTTCGGGCGGGGCGGCTGGCGGGAGAAAGCCCTGGCCGAGGAGCGCAGGGCCCGGGAACTCGGCCTGTCCGTCGTGTTTTACCGCGACCCGGCCTGGCCCGACCTGCTGCGTGAGATACCGGACCCGCCTCTTTTCCTGTACCATCTCGGCGACCTGAGCCTGCTGGCGCGGCCCTGCGTGGCCGTGGTCGGCTCCCGCGCGGCCTCCCGCTACGGCCTGGGCATGGCCGAGACCATGGCCGCCTCCCTGAGCCGCGCCGGGCTCTGCGTGGTTTCGGGCTTCGCCCACGGCATCGACCGCGCCGCCCACGTCGGGGCCCTCGGCGGCGTGGGCGGGACCATCGCCGTACTGGGCACGGGCCCGGACCTGGTCTACCCCGCGTCCAACCGCGACCTCTGGGACCGCGTCGCCGCCGAGGGCCTCATCGTCAGCGAATTCGCGCCGGGCACGCGGCCCGACGGCATGAATTTTCCCCACCGCAACCGCATCGTCAGCGGCCTTTCCCTGGGCGTCCTCGTGGTCGAGGGGGCCCTGGGCAGCGGCAGCCTCATCACGGCCGAACTGGCCCTGGCCCAGAACCGCGACGTCTTCGCCCTGCCCGGTCCGGCCAATCTCAAGACCTACCAGGGCAGTCACCAGCTCATCCGGCAGGGGGCCTGCCTGGTGCAGAGCGGCGAGGACGTCCTGCGGGAACTGCAGCCGCGCCTGCGCGGTCTCTCCTTGCCTGACGCCTCCGACTCCTTATCTGCTGAACACGCTGCGCCGGGGATCGAACGTCCCGAACCGGACGACCCCGAACACAGGGTGGTGCACCGCCTGCTCCGTGGCGTCGACCCGCAGCACATAGACGCCCTGACCCGCGGCACGGGCTGGCCTGCGGACAAGGTCAGCGCCACGCTCCTCTTCATGGAATTGCAAGGCCTTGTGAAGCAGCTGCCGGGGATGTACTATGCCCTTGCAACCTGAATGAAGGCATCGGAGAAACGCATGCAAAAGATACCCCTGCAACTGGCGAAGCCCGACATGGTCCTGGCCAAGCCCGTGGCCCGCGACAACGGCATGGTCCTCGTGGCGGCCGGGACGAAACTGACGGAATCCCTTATTTCCAAACTGGGCAACATGGGGGTGGAGGAGGTGGCCGTGCAGGGCGACGCCCTTGGGATGGGCGAAGGCTGCGGAGCCGAGGCCCTGGCCAAGAAGCAGGAGCGGCTGGAGCACCTTTTCCGCAACTACAAGGAAGACAAATACATGCAGCGCGTGAAAGGGCTCATTTCCGACTACTATGCGCGCAAGTGCGCCCTGGCCGCGGCCCAGGCTGCCCAGGGGGGAGGTGAATGATGGACGAAGATCTGCGCACGAAGCAAAAGGGCGAGATCCTGGCCGTCAAGGACCTGCCCACCCTGCCCGGTGTTCTGGAGGAGGTCGCCGTCCTCGTGCAGGACCCCAACACCTCCACGGACCAGATCAGCAAGGCCATCTCCAAGGACCAGGTCCTGTCGGCCAAGGTCCTGAAGATGGTCAACTCGCCCATCTACGGCTTCCCCGGGCGCATCGGCTCCATCCAGCACGCCCTGGTGCTCCTCGGCTTCAACGTCATCAAGGGCATCATCATCTCCACCTCCGTGTTCGACGTCATGAACGAGAACATGAAGGGCCTGTGGGAGCACAGCCTGGGCTGCGCCCTGGCCAGTTCCGCCATCGCCCGGGCCATCGGCTGCAAGGACCCGGAGGAGTACGCCGTGGCCGGCCTGCTGCACGACATCGGCAAGGTCGTGGCCGCCGTGCAGCTGCCGGACAGCCGCGCGGCCATCGACGCCCTGGTCCGCGAGAAGGACCTGCCCTACCGCAAGGCCGAGGCCGAGGTCCTGGGCTTCGCCCACGACCGCATCAACCTCTGGCTCTGCACCTACTGGAATCTCCCGCCCAACCTGAAGGAAGGGCTGTCCTACCACCACCGGCCCATGTCGGCCTCCCTCTACCCGAAGGTGGCGCAGGTCGTGCACGTCGCCGACTTCCTGGCCCGTCTCTACGGCGTGGGCAACGGAGGCGACGACCAGGTCAGCGTCCTGGACGAGGGGGTGCTGGAGGCCCTGGAGATCACCCCCGAGGTGCTGTACCGGATCATGGACGATCTGGAGCGCGACTTCATGGACCTGATCTAGGGGGGCGGGCGTGAAGGACGGCAAGCATTTCTTCCTGGTCACGGCCGACCCGAAGCTCGAAGGGGGGCTGCGGGCCCTGTGGCCCGAGGACGAGGTCAAGTGGACCTGTTTCGGCCGGGGAACGTCGGCCCTGGAGTTCCTCTTTTCGGAGCCCCCGGACCTGCTGGTCGTGGACGAGCGGCTGCCCGACCTGGCCGGGGCCGATCTGGTCCGGCTCATCAAGGGTGAGAACGTCTACCGCCAGCTGCCCGTGGTCCTCTGCCTGGCGGGCGAGGACGTGGCCGAAACCCTGGATTTCAGCACCCTCGAGATCGACGATTTCCTGATCAAACCCATTTCGCCGGCCACGGCCAAGGCCCGCCTCGTGCTGGCCTACCACCGCTCCACCCGCGAGCTCGACGCCAGCCCGCTGACCAAGCTGCCGGGCAACACGTCCATCATCCACAGGATCCAGGATCTCATCGACCGGCAGGAGGACTTCGCCCTGGCCTACATCGACCTGGACCACTTCAAGTCCTTCAACGACAAGTACGGCTTTTCGCGCGGGGACGAGGTGCTGCTCATGACGGCCCGGGTCATCGTCAATTCCATCCGGGGCTTCATGGGCGCGAACACTTTCGTCGGGCACGTGGGCGGCGACGACTTCGTCTTCATCGTGCCGCCCGACAAGGCCGAGAGCGCCTGCCGGCAGGTCATCGACAACTTCGACTCCATCGTGCCCCACTTCTACGACCAGGAGGACCGCGCCCGCGGGGCCATTCACTCCCTGGACCGGCGGGGCAACGAGCAGGTCTTTCCCATCATGGCCATCTCCATCGCCGTGGTCTTCAACCGCGGCGGCCGCCTGAAGCATTTCGGCGAGGCGTCCCAGATCGCCATGAACCTGAAGAAGGAAGCCAAGAAAAATCCGGGGAGCTGCTATGTCATGGACAAGCGGTCCGGCTCCTGACCCCGTCGCCCTGTTCCTGCTGTACCTCGACGCCCAGCGCGGCTACTCCCCGGCCACCGTGGCGGCCTACGGCACGGACCTGGAGGGCGTGCACGTCTTTCTGCAGCGGCGGGACAAGGGCCTGCACGACCCGGCGGCCGTGACCAAGAACGACGTCACGGCCTTCCTCGCCGACCTGCACCGCAAAAGCCTGGCCAAGTCGAGCGTCTGCCGCAAGCTCTCGGCCCTGCGCGCCTTCTACCGCTTCCTGCGCCAGCGCAAGCTCGTGGCCGAGGACCCGTGCGCGTCCCTGTCCAACCCCAAGCTGCCCAAGCTCCACCCCAAGGTCCTGAACGTCGATCAGGCCGTCCATCTGGTCGAGTCCGACGTCGCGCCGGACCCCGAAGGCCTGCGCGACCTGGCGCTGCTCGAGGTGCTGTACGGTTCGGGACTGCGCGTCAGCGAGGCACTGGGGCTCGATTTCGGGGATGTCGATCTGGATCAGCGGTTGCTGCGGGTGCTGGGCAAGGGCAGGAAGGAGCGGGTCGTGCCCCTGACGGGACCGGCCGTGGAGCGCCTGAGGCGCTATATCGAGCAGAGGGGGGCCTTCGGCCCTGCGCCGCGGGAACAGGCCATCTTTTTGGGAAAGCGGGGGGGCAGGCTGACGCGCAAGCAGGCCGACCGCATCGTCAAGGCCATGGCGGTGGCAAGCGGCGTTCCGTCCTCCATCAGTCCCCACACCCTGCGCCACAGCTTCGCCACGCACATGCTGCAGGCCGGCGCTGACCTCCGAAGCGTGCAGGAGCTGCTGGGGCACTCGCGCATCTCGACCACCCAGCGCTACACCCACCTTGACCTGGCGCAGATCATGCGCGTCTACGACGCGGCCCATCCCCTGGCGGGAAAGACGGCCGAATCCGAAGAATCCTGAAAGAGCCCGGGCGGCCCCCGCAGCGTCAGCGCCGGTGTTCGGCGATGATTTCCCGGGCCATTTCGGCCGCCCTGCCGGTGAAGTTCCGGCAGCGCGCCATGAACCCGCGCTCGCGGAACATGACCTGGCCCTCGGGGGTTCCGAGGTTGCACCCGTCGAGGAGCGTCCGGCAGTCGCGGCTGCCGAACTCGCCTTCGAACTTTTCGATGAGCTGCCCTGCGGCCGCATAGACCGCATCCATGGCGTCCTTTTCCGACCTGCGCCCCAGCACCGCGCCCACGGCCATGAGGGCCCCGCTCAGGGCACCGCACGGGCCGCAGGTCCGGGCCTGGCCGCTGCAGAAGGCCGAGGCCACGGCGGGCAGGAGCGGAGAATCGAGCCCTTCGGCCCTGGTCACGGCCAGCAAGACGCTTTCCGCGCAGTAGAAGCCCGAGGACCAGAGGTTCTCGGCGGATTGCCGCACGTCGTCGCGCGAAGTTTCTGCCATCATGTTTCCCCGGCTACTGCATCTGGTCGGCCCCGGCCAGGGGCACGGCCAGGTCATTGGACAGGACCCACAGGGCCAGCAGGTGGCGCAGGGTCAGGTCGGCCTGGGCCATGGAGTCGCGGCCCGCATCCTGGCTCGCCATCTCCTGGATGGCCATCATGTATTCCCGGGCCAGGGTGAAGTCGGCGCAGATCTCGCGCACGAAGTCCTCGTAGGTGTCGGGGTCCTGCTGGAAGAGCTGGTCCAGGACGCTCATGGTTCTGGTCAGGCTGAAGAGGGTGATGTCGCTCATCTGGGGCATGGTGCTTCTCCGTGAAAAGAGCCGGCCGCGGGGCATGTCCGCGGCCGGCTCGCTGGTGTTTGAAATATGGCGGCTACAGGCCGAGCTGGCTCAGGAGGTCGTCCACGTCGGTCTGGGACGCCCCGGCCTGGGGGCCTTTGAGATCCGTGGCCCGCGCCTTGGAGGTCTGACGGATCTCCTCGACGCTGCGTTCCGGGTTCTCTTCCATGGCCTTCATGGACAGTCCCGTGGCCATGTAGAGTTCGAAGACCACCTTCTCGATCTGCTGCAGGGCGGCGACGATGCGCTTGATGCGCTGGCCCGTCAGATCCTGGAAGCTCAGGGTGGTCATGATCTCCATCAGGTCCTCGCCCAGGGCCTGCTGGCCTGCGCGCAGCTCCGCGATCTCGGGCGAGGCGTCCCGGGCCGCAAGGGAATCCAGGAGCGCCGCGGATCGTTCGGTCTGGTCCAGGTGCTTCTCGACCAGGGTCATGATGCTCTCGGTGGCCTTTTCCGTGGTCTGCAGGATGGCCCCGAGCTGGGTCGAGGCCTCGGAGAACATCTCGTCGGCCACGGGCGCCGGCGTCTCCACGGGCTGCGCCGCCCCCTTGGGCGGGGCGGCGCTGATTTCCTTGTAGATGGACTTGAGGCCGTCCTGCAGGTCCTTGCTGATGGCGCGGTAGAATTCGCCTTCGGTCAGGGCCATGGTCAGGGCACGGTTGATCTCTTCCGAAAGCGCCGCGGAGATGACGTCCCGGATGGTGCTCTCGGCCCGTTCCGTGATTCTGTTCAGCAGTTCCTGGCTCAGCTGTTCCTTGTGCATCGGGCCTCCGCTCAGGATGAGGGGGAGAGGTGCCTCTCCCGCAGTTGTTCGCGCTGCCGGTCGACCACGAACTGCACGATCTTCTCGCGTTCGGATTCGCGCATCTCCCTGAACTCGAGGGCCCAGACCTTGTGCCCCCGGTGCTCCTCCTCGCGGATGAGCACCCCGGTGGTGCCCGCCAGGCTCTGGGGCTGGCTGCCCAGGGCGACGACCACCTCCACGGCCTGGCCCAGCCGGAACTCGCGGTCCGCGCTGAAGCGCAACCCGGCGCCGCTGATGTCGTGGATGAGTACGGTTGCGGGGAAATCCTCCTGCAGGGACTGCTGGGTCAGGAGCGCGAGGATGGAGTTCAGCTTCTCGTTCATGCTCCGCAGGTACTGGACCAGCCCGTCGGGCAGGGCGTCCTGGGCTGCTTCCGAGAGCTGCGGCCCGGTAGCGGCCGGCGAGGCGTTGAAGAGGGGCATCAGGTTGCCGTCGGGCAGGACCCGCAGATAGCCCTTAAGAGCCGTGTCGATGCGTGCAAAGGTGCGCTCCGCGACGCTCATGTTCCCTCCGTCACCAGGCGTTGGTGTCGACTTCCATGACCATGGCGTGCACGGGGCAGACGGTGACGCACATGTTGCAGGCCGTGCACTTCTCCTGGTCGAAATCGACCTTCCTGGTCTCGTGGTTGAGGTGCAGGGCCTTGGACGGGCACAGGGCCGTGCACAGGCCGCAGTGCATGCACAACTCCTCGCTGCGCGAGATCTCGTGGGCCACGGGGGTGACCTTGATGCCCTGTTCCTGCAGGTAGGTCACGCCCTGGCGGTAGTGTTCCGTGGTGCCCGAGAGCTCCAGGATCATGTGCCCCTCGCGGCGCGGGTTGATGTTGGCCTGCAGGATGTTGAAGGTCAGGTCAAAGAGCTTGGCCAGGTTGTACATCATGGGCTGGCCCGACGATTCCGGAGGGAAGCGCAGGCTGACGATGCGGCTGTATTCGTGGGTGGTCATGTGTTGTCCTGCCGTCGGCGGCTACTTGCCTTCCTTCAGGTATGCCTGGGCCCGTTTGGCCTCGGCGGAATCGGGGTACTTCTTGATCAGGTCTTCGAGAACCAGCTTGCCGGCCTGGTCCTTCTTCAGCTTGTAGAAGGAGATGCCCTGCTTGAGCAGCGCCGGCCGGTACTTGTTGGACTTGCTGTGCTCCTCGATGACCTTCTGGTAGGTCAGGACGGCGTTGGCGTAGTCCTGCAGCTGGAAGAAGCATTCGCCCTGCCAGAAGATGGCGTTGGGCACGAGGGGGTCCTTGGGGAAGCCCTTGACGAACTCGGCCCAGGTCGTCTGGGCCTGCTTGTACTTCATGGCGTAGAAGGCTTCCAGGGCCCTCTGGTACAGTTCCTGGCCCGGCACGTCGGCGGCCGTCTCCCCTCCCGCCGCCTGGGGCGGCTGGGGCGCCTGGGGCTGGGCGACGGCGGGCTTGCCGGGGGCCGCCGGGGCGACGGGGGGCTGGGCGGCCGGAGCCTGTCCGGCAGGCATCTGCGGTGCCATGCCCGGTACGGCGGGTGCGGCTTCGGTTTTCGGCATCTCGTCGAAGACGACGCCGAGCTGCGAGGCCATGAACATGTTCCGGCGCTCGAGCTCCTGGATCTTGGCGTTCAGGGTTTCCACGGTCACGCCGCCCTGCATTTCCTGGGTGCGGCGGTAGTCCTCCATCTGGCCGGTCAGGGAGGCGAGCTGGCTGCGCATGGAGTTGAGCTCGGCCCAGCTGTTGGCCTGGACCGGCTGCGAGCGGGCCAGATCGCTCTCGATCTTGGCGATGCGTTCCTGCAGCTTGGCCTGCTCCTGTTGCTGGTAATAGACTTGGCTGTTCAGGCGGTCGAAGTCCTTCTTGGACGTGACGCAGGCCGGAAGGGCGCCGAGCATGACGGCCAGGGCCCCGGCGACGAGAATTTTTTTGGATGTGCGGAAAGAAGTCATGGAAACCTCTCTGAAGTGCTGTTTGCTCTTCCCTGCTATCCCGTGTCCCGGGTGCAGGGGGTTATTTTTTAAGGGCGCGTTTTCTGCCGAAAAGGATATAGCCCACACCGCCCAGGACCGGCAAGATGACCTGGGCCACAATCCAGGCGGCCCGTTCCTGCTGCGTCGGGAATTCGTTCTTGTACAGGTGCATGATGGACCACATGTTGGGGATGATGGGCACCAGCAGCAGCGGCAGGGCCCAGAGGGGTATGTCAGCGAACATGGCGATTCCTTATGAAAATGAGGTAGATGCCGAGGGTCACGGCGCACAGGGCGATGAACTGGGTCACGCTGATGGGGCCGAAATCGCCGCGGTAGTCGGAGCGGAAGAGTTCGATCACGTAGCGGAAGGCCCCGAACAGGACCAGGAAGATGCCCATGAGCTGCCCCGGCGCCCTGACCAAGGGCTTGGCCGCCAGAATTGCGGCGAAGCAGACCAGCCCGGCCAGGCTGTGGTAGAGCTGGGTGGGGTGCAGGGGCACGTTCAGGGGCGCCAGCGAATCGGGGTGGTAGAAGGTGATGGCCCAGGGCAGGTCGCAGGACGCACCGTAGCAGCAGCCCGCGGCCAGACAGCCGATGCGGCCGATGGCCTCGCCCAGTCCGATGCCCGGGGCCAGGATGTCCATCCAGACCCATGGGTCCTGCCTTTTGACCTTGAGGAAGGCCAGGGCCAGGACGGCGGCCATGATGGCCCCGCCGGAATAGACCAGGCCGCCTTTCCAGAACATGAAGATTTCCAGAGGGTTGTGCCAGAAGTACGTCGGGTTGATGAGGACGTACAGCAGGCGCGCGCCCAGAATGGCGCCCAGGATGATGTAGAAGCCCAGGTCCGAGACCGTGTCGGGGTTCAGGCCGCGCTGCCTGGCCTCGCGCATGGACCAGCCGATGCCCAGCAAAAACCCGGCGGCCACGAACAGGCCGTAGGTGTGCAGGGCGAAGGGGCCGAGTTCGATGCCGAACAGCACGAAGGGCGGGATCTCAAGGATTGTCGGAAACACAGCGTCGCCTCTGCTGGTAGAAGGACACGAGGAGGGCGCCCGCGCCGATGCAGATGCCCATGTCGGCCACATTGAAGGCGGGCCAGTGCCACTCTCCGACGTAGAAATCCAGGAAGTCGACGACCACCCCGAGCCGCACGCGGTCCACGAGGTTGCCCAGGGCCCCTCCCAGGATCAGCCCCAGTCCGTACACGTAGAACGGGCCGTCGTCCTCCTTGCTTCTGGCCAGGACCGCGATGAGCCCCACGGCCAGGATGGAGACGACGACGAAGAACGGGCGCTGCCAGTCGATGTCGTGCCGGTTCAGAAAGCCGAAGGCCGCGCCCCGGTTCAGGACGTGCACGATGTCGAAGAACCCCGGAATGACCGAGAAACCCTTTTCCCAGACCGGGATGGCCTGCTGGATCCAGAGCTTGGTCAGCTGGTCCAGGGCGATGACGACACCGGCCAGCACCGCGATGAGGCGGTATCTCCGCCTCATGTCCGGCGGCGGGCAGGGGACGTGCTTGGACTTAGGCATGATACTCCTGCAGCACCTTGGTGCAGCGCGGGCAGGCCTGGGGGTGGGCCGGGTCGGTACCGAGGTTCTCGTCGTGAATCCAGCAGCGGGCGCACTTCTCGCCCCTGGCCTTGTCCACGACCACGAACACGCCGGCCACCTCGCCCTGGACGGCGTCGGCCGGGGCCGGGGCGTCGGTGACCGCGGCCTGGCTGACGATGAACACGTCGCGCAGGTCCGAGGCCACGGTCGTGAGGCTCTCGAAGGCCTCGCCCGTGGCGTGCAGGGTCACGCTGGCGTCCAGGGAATGGCCCAGAGCCTTGGACTGGCGCAGGGGCTCGATGGCCTTGGTCACGTCGCCGCGCACGGCGAAGACGAGGTTCCAGACGGCCTCTTCCTCGTCGCTCAGAAGCCGCCCCTCGATTTCGGGGACGCGCATGGCGAAGACCGTGCCGCCGGCTGGGCGCATGGCCTCGGGCAGGTGCTGGAAGATCTCCT